>NZ_CP114767.1:956875-1275833 GCF_027359925.1 Hymenobacter canadensis
GAGGTGCTCTACAACGACCATTTCCTGTTGTCCATGGAGTTTACGGCGGAGTACATGGGGGCATATCCGTCGTCGTCGGTGCGACATGCCACCTTCGATTTGCGCACCGGCCGCCTGCTGCAGGTGCGCGACCTGCTGGCCGACACGCTGGCGCTGCGCCAGCGTTGGCAGCAGTCCATCAACCGCCGCATCGGGGCGCACCTCGCCGCTTTGCCCGCCAGCTACCCGGAGCTGGATACCGCCATGCTGGCCGACGTGCGCCAGCGCCTGCACTGGAACGACAGCACCCGCACCGCCACCCTCGAAGCCAACGACCCGCGCTTCTACGACTTCGCCCTCACGCCCTTCGGCCTCACGCTCTACTACGACTTCGGCTTTCCGCACGTCATCCAGGCCCTGCAGCCCGAGTCCGACTACCTGTTTCCCTACGCCGACCTCAAAGCCTGGCTGAAACCGAAAGGCCCGCTGGAGTTCAGGCGTTAGTTAGCGCCGATTGGGAAACGAAACCTCACATACGCACCGAAACCCGATGTGCGGTGCCGGGCCCTCGTAGCGGCCCCGGGCCTGCACAGTGCAGGCTTCCAGTGGGTCAAGGTAGCTGCCACCCTTCGTGACTCCTTTTTCCTGCACCATTTCGGCCGCGTTGCCGAGCATGTGATACAGGCCGAAGGCAGAGGGGGCCAAGCTATAGACGTAGTCGGGGGTTCGCAACGCCAGAAAATCCGGGACTTCGTGCCTGTAGTGCAGCATTGGCAGGGGAGTTTGCTGACGATTGAAGGCTACGATGTCATCTTTGATGGCAGCAACAGAGTGTGAACTGCCTGAACGAGTTTTGAAATAGGCTGCGGCTCCAGGGTTTATGCGGGCCTTTTGCTGCAAGCAGGAAGCACCATACGGATTTCCCTTTACACCACTGCCGGCCGTGTACTCCCATTCAGTCTCGGTGGGCAGGCGGTAGACTACGCGTACATAGTCTGCGGCCAGTGTGTCCGGGGCCGATGCCGCCCGGCCGGGTTGGCCCTGCCAGACAGCTGCCGTTACTTGCCGGCTGCGCCACCGACAGTAGGCCTGCACCTGTTCATATTCTATCCCTACTACCGGATAGAAGTGGTAAAAAGGATGGAGGAAATATTCGGGGATTGGCAACGCTTCACGTCGGGGCCACATGCGGGCGGCAATGGCGGAGTCGCCATTGAATTCCAGGTAACGGATAAACTGCTGCCATTCCAAGTTGCTGACTTCGGCTTGGTCGGGCCGGAAATCCACAGTGGGCAGCAGGATATTGCCGGGAAGGAGTAGTGTCTGGTTGCCAGCGGCGCGGGCTTTGGCAACCGGTGACGCCAGAGTATCAGTGGCCGGTACCGGGCAGGGCAGAAGCTGCTGAAGCGTTGCATAGTCAGGAAATCCCCGGTAGGCTGGCGCAGGGTAGTTATCTATTACTACAACCGCCAGCCCTGACTCAGTAACAGGCATTGGCGGCTTTGAATCAGGCCAAGCGTCTAGGCCACGCCCCAAAAACGGTAGCCCAGTGTAAGGGCTGTAGAGGCCTGGCCGCACGCTGCTAGGAAAAACAGCTGAACAGCCGGCAAGAAGCAGCGCCACCATACTGGCTGCGCCCAGAAGAACACGGTGCATATTTAGCTTAGGATTCGGAGTGAATCGGCGTGGATGAGCTGGCTGCCTTGGTAGCGGCCTTCGGTGGGGCCGTTTTCGAGGTTGAGCACGCCGCGTGGGCAGGTCGTGGAGCACATGCCGCAGCCCACGCACGAAGCCCGGATGATGGGCTCGCCGCGCTGGGCGTACTGCTTCACGTCGATGCCCATTTCGCAGACGTTGGAGCAGTTGCCGCAGGAAATGCACTGCGCGCCGTTGGTGGTGATGCGGAAGCGCGAAAAGTGCTTCTGCAGCAGCCCCAGATACGCCGCCATCGGGCACCCGAACCGGCACCACACCCGGGCCCCCATCAGCGGGTAGAACCCCACGCCAATCACGCCCGAAAACACCGAGCCAATGGCGAAGCCGTAGGCTTTGGACAGCGGCTCTGTAACGGCCTGCAGGGCCGGCACCGCGCCCGAGGCCCCCAGCCACAGCAGGGCCGTGAGGGCCACAATCAGTACCAGCACGGTGTAAATGATGCGGACTTCCCAGCGCCAGGCGGTGCGGCTTTTGTCGGAGAGGTGGCGGTAGGGGTCGCCGGCGGTTTCAGCCAGGCCGCCGCAGCCGCACACCCACGAGCAGTACCAGCGCTTGCCGAAGAAATACGTGAGTACGGGGGTGCCCACAAACGACATCACCACGCCCCAGAACACCATGAACACGCCCAGCGCCGGGCCACCATCCTTGAGCAGGTAGCTCACAGTGCCCGGAAACAGGTAATCGTATTTGAGGGGCCAGAAGTAGGAGAAGTAGTACTCGGGCCGCTGAAAGGCCAGCAGCAAGCCCGGCAGCAGAAACGCAAACCCCAGCTGAAAGAACATCACCGAAGCCGTGCGGATACGCTGGTAAGGCGAGTGGCGGTACTTCCAGAGCGCCCGGCCGCCCATCAGCAGCACGGCCAGCGTGTAGAACGTGCCGTACAAAAACCACTGGTCGCTGGGCTTGTGGCGCAGCCATTGGCTGAACGGGTCGAGGGCATGAATGAGCTGATTGAGCGGTCCGAAATTGCCCTGGCCGTCGTCGTTGCTGAACCAGTACAGCACCACGTAGAACCCGGTCAGGACTACGGCCGTGAGCCAGGCTACGGCGCCGCGGCTGCTGCTGGCGCGCAGCCAGAGGTTGTCTTGGAGCACGCCGGCCGGCTGGCGCCCAAACTTGTACCACGCCCAGCCCAGCGTGCCCGCGCTCAGCAGAAGCACGCCGGCCCAGAAGCTGAGACGCGCCCGGCCCGCATCGGCATCGAAGGCCACGGTGAGCAGCGCCAGCAGCCCCAGGCCCACCACCGTGAGCAGGGTTTTCTCAGTAGCCGAGGTGTCGGGTACGGGTGGGCGGGGCAGGGTCAGGTTAGCGTCAAAAGCCATGGCAGACAGCGGAAAACAAGCGGAAAAGAAAAGCTGGCAACAGGCCGCGCCTAGTGGTGGTGATGGTGGTCTTCGCTGGGTTTGCCGAACAGGTTCAGCAACGAGCCCACCACGTACAGCGCCAGCCAGCACACATACAGCCAGTTGTAGCCGGGCAGCGAGTGGTGCGCGAAGAAATGCAGAATCAGGTGCGCGCCACCGCTCATAATCAGGCCCGTAACGGCAATGAACTGGAAGCTGTTGAGGGCGCTGGGTCGGTAGAGTTTGGAGAAATCCACAGGAAAAAGAGTAGCTGAGTTGTTGAGTAACTGAGTAAAGTGAGTAACTAAGTAGTTGTTCTGAGGACATCAATTGCGCGGATAGCAGAATGATTGCTCAGCTACTCAGCCCACTCAGTTACTCCTTGAAAGAAGCTGGTCGTTGAACGTACGCAGCATGGCGGGCTCGTGGCGGCGGAAAAATTCGGGGTCGAAGTTGGCGCGGCGCAGCTGGCGCAGCACTTCCTGCACCGGCGTGCCGGCCCGTAGCCAGCCTTCCCATACGTCGTGGCGCTGCCGGATACCCAGGGCGTTGACGCCCGTTACGGCGTTGCCCTGGTCGGGCCGGTAGTTGATGCGCAGGGCGTGGCGGCCATTGGGGTGCTGCCAGTAGCAGGTCTGCTCGCCGGCTTCGGGCCTGGCCGGCACACGGCCGTAGGTCTGGTATTCGAGCTGGAAGAACTTGGCCGAGTTGAACCACGGCCCGCGCTGATAGGGTGTTGGCTGGCCGCAGATGGTGTAGGCCACCGTTTCGCCCTGCATGCGGCCGGTGTACCAAAGCTGCTCAATGGGCACCTCTCCGGCCGCCGGCTGGCGGTGCTGGGCGCAGTCGCCGGCGGCATAGATATCGGGCAAGCTGGTTTGCAGGTGCGCATCCACCAGAATGCCCCGGTCAGTTTCCAGGCCGGGGCAGGTGCCGGCCAGCGCCAGATTGGGCGCCACGCCGGTAGCTAGCCCCACCCACTGGCAGGGCAGCTCTACACTCTGGGTGGTGCGCACGGCGCGCACCCGTCCGGCCTCGTCGGGCAGGATTTCGGCCAGCTCGGTGCCGTAGTGCACCGCAATGTGGTGTTCGCGCAGCTGCTGCCCAATCAGGGCGGCTTCTTCGGGGGGCATCACCGAGCCCCAGTAGTGCGTGTCGCGTACGAGCATGGTCACGCCAATACCGCGGGAGTGCAGCATCTCGGCCAGCTCAATCCCGATCAGGCCGCCGCCTACCACCACGGCTTGTCGCACGCCGTTCGTGTCGCGGTGCATCTGCTCCAGATCGGGCAGGGAGTAGAGGCCCTGCACGCCCGGCAAGTGCTGGCCGGGCCAGCCCGCCAGCCGGCTCACCGAGCCGGTGGCCAGCAGCAGCTTGTCGTAGGCGAGCGGCTGGCCGTTGCTGAGGTGCAGCGTTTTCTGGTCGGCATCGAGGGCGGTGGCGGTGGCGTGCACCAGTTCCAGCCGGTTTTCCAGCCAGAACCAGTCTTCGTAGGGCTTGATGTCCTGGGTGCGCATGTGGCCCATGTACACGTACATGAGGGCGGTGCGGGAGTAGTGGTACGGCGTCTCATCTGACACGAGCGTGATGCGGGCTTCGGGCGAGAGGCGCCGCACTGCCAGCGCGCAGCTCACGCCCGTAATGCCGTTGCCGATGATAACCAGGTGCATAGCGGAAGGGGAGAGAGGAAAGGAGAATGCCCGGCGGCAAACATCGTCAATGTCGGGCAAAACCGGCCGGAGTTGCCTGGGGCACCCGCCCGGTATACGGGCCGGATCGGGGCGGTGGCTGGCCGGAGCAGCAGGCGGTATGGGCTGCGGCTGGCTGTTGGCCCGGGCGCACCGGCAGATAAACCAGATTGGCTTCGGGGCGGTTTAGAATAGGCAACCTGCCGGGTACCCCTATCTGCACAACTTCGTGGGTTGCGGCGCGTACCTACTGGTTACAATTCCTCACCCACTACACTTCCCCAACATGGCACTAGATAGTCTGTTTGGCAGCGGCGACGATGTCAATAAAAACGACCAGGAAAACAAGGATATTACCGACAACAGCGGCACGGCTCACAACGAGCAGCTGGAAAAGGAAAAGGACTTCAAATCGTTGCTCAGCAACGGCAAGGAAGCCAACGACCCCTCGGCGCAGCGCAACACCGGCGCCAACGGCTACACCCAGCGCAGCGACCAGAAAAACCAGCTCGACAACCTGCACATCGGTGGCAGCGAAACCGAGCCCCAGGGCGGCAACGACCACCAGAATGCCGGTGAGCAGGCCCAGGGACCTGGTTTTGAGGCGGAAGGCAGCTACGATATGGGCAATGCCGTCCGGTCGCGCGAGCAGAAGTTCGGCGACGACGCCCCCAGCGGCCCGGCCAAGCCCGCCCACGACTAGCCGCATAGCCTTGGCTACCTCCACAGAAAAATCCCCGCTTCGGAAGAAGCGGGGATTTTTTGTGCCTAATGCCAGCGGTGAAGATTCTTTTGCCAGAATGGAAAAAAAAGCCTCTGTATGGCCCGGTAGTCGCAATAATTAGGATAGAATGTAACAGTTCCCATATCTTTAGGAACCCGTGGTGAACCCGCCTGCCAGCTGCTTTTTTTGCGAAGCAGGTAGGTTTGTTCGCCACGGTCTGCTCCGGTTTTTTCTCAACACTCCAATCCATCCCTATGCCCACTAAATTTACTGTTCCTGAGCCTGAAACCGACGAAAACGCGCTGCTGAGCGAAGAAGAGGATTATTCTTCCGGCAACGGCCGGCTGGGCCTGATAGTAGGTGCCATTCTCCTGCTGGCTGTCATCGGCTACATGTTACTGCCGGGCTCCAGCGGCCGCCGCGTAGTCACTACCATCATTCCTTCGGTGACGCTGGGTGAAGCCAGCGTGACGGGCGCCAAAGAGGTTGCGCCGGCTGCGGCCGCCGACGTAACCGCCGCCGAAGAAAAAGCCGCGGCAGATGCCGCCAAGCTGGCCGCCACCGACGCCAAGAAGCCCGCAGTAGTGCGCCCGGCCGCCGAGGCTGGACTGGCCGCCCGCACCACCGAGTCGGTGGCGTTTGCTGCAGCACCGGTAGCCGAAGAGGCTCCAGCCGCTGAAGTTGCTCCAGCCGCGCCGGCTGCCCCCACCACCATTACGCTGTCGGGCCGCATTCTGGACGAGGATGGCCGCCCGATGGCCGGCGCGACCGTGCTGCTGAAAGGCTCCCGCAAAGGCACCGGCACCGACGCCAACGGCAACTACACGATGGAAGTGCCGGCCGGCGAAAACGCCCTCGTGTACGGCTACGGTGGCTACCAGGACCAGGAAGTGCGCACCCGCGGCTCCCAGCCCGTCAACGTGACGCTGCTGCCCTCAGAAGGCACCAAGCGCCGCCGCAAATAATTGAGTACTTAGAGTATTGAGTAAGCTGCTATGAGAGTTAAGAGGAGGCTTGGCTGAGTTTCAACACCTACACAACTTTCTCACTACCAAGGATTCAATACTCACTACCGTGATAACGACAAGGCCTCCCCGGATATCCGGGGAGGCCTTGTCGTTGGAAGGAAGCACAGGAAACCAGCCGGCTATTGCCCGCCGAAGCGCTTGCCGAACAGGTAGTACACCGGCACGCCCATCGCCACCAGCCCCAGCCCCAGACCCGCGTCGCGGGCCGTGGTGGGCGACACCAGCAGGATGATGCAGAAGGCCGAGGCCAGCACCACATATAGCAGCGGAATGACGGGGTAGCCCAGCGCCCGGTAGGGGCGCGGCGCATCGGGCCGGGTACGCCGCAAAATGAAAATGCCAATGATGGTGATGACGTAGAACAGAATCACCGAGAACATCACGTAGTTGAGCAGCTGCCCGTAGGAACCCGACAAACACAGTCCACAGGCCCAGATGCACTGCGCCCACAGCGCAACGCCGGGCACGCCGGCCTTGTTGAGGCGGGCCATGCCGGGGAAGAACAGGCCGTCTTTGGCCATGGCGTAGTAGGCGCGGGCTCCGCTCAGAATGATGCTGTTGTTGGCCCCGAACGTGCTGATCATGATGAGCACGGCCATGAAGCCGGCGCCCACTTTGCCCAGGATGCTGCCCGCCACGGCCGTGCCCACCCGCTCATCGGCGGCGTACATGATGCCCCGGCTCATGAGGTCGGAGGCGGCGGCGGCCGGGTCGCCGTGCAGGGGCAGCACCAGCAAGTACACTAGGTTGATGAGCAGGTACAGCGCCGTAACGATGCCGGTGCCGATGGCCATGCTAAGCACAATGGTGCGCTCGGGCCGCACGATTTCGTCGCCGGAGAAGCCGATGTTGTTCCAGGCGTCGGAGCTGAACAGCGAGCCGGTCATGGCCAGCCCGATGGCGCCTACCAGGCTCCAAGTGGTGAGGGGCGTACCCTGGCCGGCGGCGTCGTAGCTCACGGCCTCCCACATATTGTGGAAGTTGAGGCTCACGGCCTGGTCGCTGATGCCCAGGGCCAGCCCGAACAGGATGAGTAGCGCCAGCGCAATGAGCTTGGTGCTGCCGAAGATGTTGGAAATCAGCTTGCCGCCGCGCACCCCGCGCGAGTTCACCCAGGTGAGGCCCACCAGCATGACAATGGCCAGCAGCATTACGGTGGAGAACTTCAGTGGGCCCAGCTCAAACAGTACGTTCTGCTCGCTGAACCACGGCACCAGCACGCCCACAAACCGCGCAAATGCCACCGCCACGGCCGCAATTACGCCGGTCTGAATCACGAGAAACAGCGACCAGCCATAGAGGAAGGCCACCAGCTTGTTGTAGGCTTCACGCAGATACACGTACTGTCCGCCTACCTTCGGGAACATGGCCGCCAGCTCGCCGTAGCTCACGGCGCCGGCCAGTGTGATGAAGCCCGTAATCAGCCACACCACCAGCAGCCAGCCCGCCGAGCCGACCTGCCGCGCAATGCCGGCCGAGACAATAAAAATACCGGAGCCAATCATGCTGCCGGTGACAATCATGATGGCGTCGAACAGCGTAATGGCCCGCTGAAAATGGCCTTGTTTCTCAGACATAAAAAGAGCGAAAACAGGATTTGGGCCGGGAAGATAGAAGGATTCTGAGCACCGAATACAATTCGGGCCGGTGGCTGTGCCGGAAATCCACTGCCCGGAACCATAAGGGCGGCCGGTGCTGTACTAGCCAGCAGGAAGTGCCCGGTCGGGGAATGTGCTTACTTTTGGTGGCCGCTCAGCGGGCCCCGCCTGCAACCCCTGGCGCCTGACCGGCCTCTTACTCCTGATCAGACCTTTTCTTTCCCATATGCTGCCTTCCTTTCTTCGCACCGTTTCCTTTGCCCGATATGCCCTTGCCGGCAGCGTACTGCTCTCGTCGGCGGCCCTGCTCACGGCCTGCAACGACTCCGGTATCGACATCGACGCCCTGAATGCCCAGGCGCTGCTGCGCCAGAAGCAGGTGCGCACCGCTGACTCGCTGGCCATCACCAAGTACATTGCCGACAGCAGCTTCACCACGGCGCGCCGCCAGCCATCGGGCCTGTACATCATCACTAAGCGACCCGGCACCGGCAACCTGCCCACTGCCGGCCAGCAGGCTTCAGTGGTGTATAAAGGAAGCCTGATCAGCAACAACCAGGTATTCGACAAGTCGCGCATCGGGGCCGACGGCCAGCCGGTGCCGTTTGTGTACCGCGTGGGCGGCGGCCAGGTAATTACGGGCTGGGAGCTGGGCATCGCGCAGATGCGCAAAGGCGAAAAGGCCATTCTGCTGATGCCTTCGGAGCTGGCCTACGGCCCAAGCGGGGCCAACGGCGTTATCCCGGCCGACGCGCCCCTGCGCTTCGACGTCGAGCTGACCAACATCCAATAAGTATTGAAGTCTAGCCAAACGGGGCGGCTGCTGGAATTTTCGGTGGCCGCCCCGTTTGGTTTTGGGGGGGCAGGATATATGCGCCGTGGGAACGGGCAAAGGCTTCCTGAGAGCCTTTATAGAGCCCTAAAACTCGCTGCGGTCGTACCAGCTGCGCATGCGCCACGGGTCGCCTTTCTGGCGGCGCACCAGCACCAGCCGCGCCGAGCCGGCCCCGCTGAACTGCTGGTTGTCACGCTGCTCGATGCTGAGCTGGAAGGCCCGCTCCACGTACACGAGCGTGTCGGAAAACAGCGTGTCGGTGGTGGGCAGGTACTGGGTCCACTGCAGGTTGGCGGTGCGCGAGGCCCGGAACAGGCGGTAGGTGGTGGCAATTTCCACGTCGCGGTTCCAGGTGCGGTCCACGTTGGCCGCGAAGTCGCGGTACGTGAACGTGAAGCGCCGGTCGAGCAGCTGGCCGTAGAGCGTGGAGTCGCGCAGCTGGTAGGCGCTGCGGAACCGCTCGAAAAAGCCGCGCACCGTCACGGGGTTGCCCAACAGCTGGTTGGGGTCGGTGGGCTGGTCGTCGAGGCCGGGGGCGAAAGGGTTGCAGCCCGCGGCCCCCACGGCGCAGAGGGTAACTGAGTAGCGGAGTAGCTGAGTGAGTCGGGGCATAGGCGGATACGCGGCAGTGACAGGTAAAATAAATTACTCAGCTACTCAGCTACTCAACTGCTCAGCTACTCTTCAGTTGCGGATGAAATACTTCTTCAGATCGGTCCAGCTCAGGGCGCTGGATGTACGCTGGTCGCGCCAGCTGGCTATCTTCCACTCATTATTACGACGCCGCACCAGCAGTCGGATGTTGCCTTCCAGCATAGTGGAGCGAAACGCCGTGTCCGACTGCACAATTTTCAACTGGTAGAGGGCCGAAACCTCGGCGGAGTCGGCGGTGAAAAACTGGTCGCGGCGGCCGCTGAACGTGAGTTGGTTCTGGGTGGTGACGGCGGAGCGGCGGCGCAGGCCGTTGAGGTAGTCACGCTCCTCGTTCACGCTCCAGTTGGTAAACAGCGTGGTGGCGGTGCCGGCCGCCGTGGGGTCGGGCAGGAAGCGGTACTGCGGCCCCGCAAACGTGCGCTCGTAGTTCACCACGTTCAGGGTCTGCACGGCCGTCGTGAAATTGGCCAGCAAGATATCAATCTGGGTGGGCGGCAGCCAGTCGCTGGCCGCGCCCGCCGGCTCGGGCTCGCGCAGCTGAAAGCAGGACGCCAACAGCACCAGCGGCACCACCGCCACGCCTGCTTTCAGCCGCGCTGCTGCGCTCTGAAACCCGAAAAATCTGCCGCGAAAAGTCATGCGCTGAAGATAAGTAGATTTCGGCGGTGGGCGGCGAACCTGAACCGCTGCCGGCCGCGCAGCCCGGCAAATTCTATCGCACCACAGATGAGCACGTAGCGTGGAAGCAGCCCCGGCATAGCAGCCACCGGCCGGCCTGAGCCGTATGACGGGCAGTAAATCGGTTGGCTACGGTTGAATAGCTATTTTTGCCGTCCGCTCCCGGTGTCCCAATGTCGAAAAAGCTGCTCGTATTCCTTACCGGTCTGTTTCTGCTGGCGGCGCTGGCGTCGTACGTGTACTACCGGCGCACGGTAGCGGCCGTACCCGTCGACCCCTGGGCGCTGGTGCCCGACGACGCCGTGCTGGTGACGGCCACCCGCGACCAGCCCACGCTGGTGCGCCACCTCAAGGAAACGCAGATCTGGGACAACCTCACCACCGTCAGCTACTTCCAGAGCCTCGAAAACACCGTGGCGATGATCGACAGCCTCACCGGCGGCCGCAACGTGGTGCTGCGCTTTCTGGGCCGCAAAAACGTGCTGACGTCGGTGCACGTCACCGGGCCTGGCCGCTTCGATGTGTTGCTGCAGGTGCCGGTGGGTAGCGTGCGCGAGTACCGGCAGGTGCGCAGCCTGGTAGACGCCTTGGCCCGCGACCCGCAGTTTCGGGTGCGCACCCGCGACTATGAGGGCACGCTGCTCACTGAAATCAGCGAGCCCGGCACCGGGCGCGGCCTCACGTTCATTAACCACCGCAACCACTTGGTATTCAGCCCCAGTTCGCTGCTGGTGGAAGCCGTGGTACGCCGCCTGGCCAGCCCTAAGCAACCTACCGTGGCCGCCGATTTTCAGGGCACCGACTTCTTCCGGCTGCGCGACGTGGATGCCACGTTGCTGGTGAACTACCGGCGCCTGCCGCAGCTGCTGGGCGTGTTTTTTCGGTCTGATGTGGTGCTGGGGATTGGGGCTGTAACCAACCTAGCCCGCAACGGCCAGCTGGAAATGAAGCTGGCCGGCAACAAAGTGGTGCTCAATGGCTTCGTAAACCCTGAAACTACGGCCGGCAGCCTGCATGAGCGGCTGCGCGGCCAGCCCGCCCAGCGCCTGCGCATGGCCGAAGTGCTGAGTTTGCGCACGGCTCTGCTGGTGCATCTGGGCCTGGGCCCGGCCGGCATCCTGCGCGGCGCCCGGCCCGCCACCCCGCGCCCCGATACGCTCAACCCAGCCGTGCTGCCGCTGCTCGACAGCCTCACGGCGGGCCTGAGCCAAGAAGTGGCCCTAGCCTATTTGGCCCCGCCCACGGCCCGGGTGAAGCCCGGTCGCTTGGCCCTGATGTGGTGCGCCCGCCCTGCGCAACAGGCGCTGCTGCTGGGCCAGTTGCGCCGGGTGGTGGGCGCCAGCCCGTCGTTTGAGCGGGTGGGGCCTTACCAGATTCACCAGACTGGTGTGCCCGAGCTGCCGGCCCGTTTGGTGGGGCCATTGTTTGCCGGTTTCCGCGCGCCGGTGGTGGCCGTGGTGGGCAGCTACTTGGTGTTCGGCGATGATGCCGCCGCGCTGCGGGCCTGGCTGCAGGATGTGGCCGCCGAAAACGTATGGTCCCGCTCGCCCACGCAGGTAGCGTTCCTGCAGGATACCCAGCCGCTGGCCCGCCTGAGCGTGGTGCTGGATACCCGCAATGCCTGGAACCTGCTGCTGCGCGGCCTGGTGGAGGAGCGCCGGGCCGGACTGCTGCGCAATGAGTCGTTGTTTAAGCGGTTTCCGCAGGTGGCGTTGCAGCTGGTGCCTGCCGCCAACGAGCAGGAGGACGGTGCCCAGTATTTCAGCCAGTTGCTGCTGCGCCATCCGCTGGTGGGTCCGGCCGTGGCGCGGCCGCAGGGCAGTACTGGCACGGGCAGCGTGCTGGCCTTCAAGACGCCGCTGGCCGGGGCTCCGCTGCTGGTGCCAGTGGCCGGGGCCGCCCGGCCCGGGGTGCTGGTGCAGGATGCCAGCCAAGTGCTGCACTACGTAACGCCCGAAAACGTGGTAGCCTGGTCCGACTCGCTGCCGGGGCCGCTGGTGGGGCGGCTGCAGCGCCGTACGGTGGCGGGCCGCGCCGGCTACCTGCTGGCCACGGCCGGCCAGCTGCATTTCCTGGACCAGCAGGGGCGCCCGGCGCCGCAGTTTCCGCTCAACCTGCCCGATTCGGTGCGGGCCACGGGCCTGAGTGTGTCGCCGGAAGGGGCGGGGGCGGCGCCGCGTTTGCTGGTGGCCGGGGGCGGCGGCAACCTGTTTCTGTACGATACCAACGGCAACGCCTACCCCAACTGGCAGCCCAAACGGCTGGACTTCAACCTGGCGGCCCAGCCCCTGTACCTGGTGGTAGGCGGGCGCGATGTGCTGGTGGTGCTGCTGGAAAACGGCTACGTCTACGCCTTCGATCAGCAGGGCGCGGCCTACCCGGGTTTCCCCATCAGCATGGGGGCACGGCTGCAGAGCGAGGCGCTGGTGGAAACGGCCGGCCCTACGCTCAGCCGCACCCGCCTGGCGGTGGTTAACCAGCACGGCGAGCAGGTGACGTTTACGCTGGCCGGCGACATCGTGAGCCGCCGCCGCGTAGCCACCTGGAGCCGCACCTCGGTTTTCCGCCTCATCCCCGACCAGCAGCGCCGCTCCTACGTGGTGGCCCGCGAGGAAGGCGGGCAGCTGGACCTGTTTGAGGCCACCGGGCGGCGCCTGCTGGGCCAGCGTTTTCTTACGTCGGGCACCAAGCCGGTGCAGTTCTTCGATTTCGGTAGTGGCCGCCGCGTGTATGCCATTACGGAGCTTGGCCCCGGCAAGGCCTACCTCTACGACAGCCAGGGCCGGCTGCTGGGCGGGCAGCCCTTCGAGAGCAGTGCCCCGGAAATCGGGCTGGAATATGAGGCGGCCACCAAAATCTACCACCTCTACCGCACGGCCGGGCCGGAGCTGCGCCGCATGGGGCTGGAGTTGAAATAGGCGGAGCGCAGAGTTTTCCGGTGAGAAAGGGGCCGCCGTCGGACCGATAGGCTGGGTAAAACTGAATATATTGCCTGCTCCGCCGCCCGCTTTTTCGCGCTGGCTTCAACATTTCTGCGCTTGAACCCAACCTCTACTACTGCTGCTTCCTGGCCTATCGGGCTGGTGGTGGGTAAATTCCTGCCGTTTCATACCGGCCACCAGTGGCTGCTGGAGCAGGCCGCCGCCCGCGTGCAGGACCTCTACGTGCTGGTCTACTCCAACCCCGATCCGGCCACGATGGATGCCGAAACCCGCGCCGCCTGGATCCGACAGATCTACACGCCGGCCGGGGCCGAGCCGGGCGCGCCGCCGCGCATTGGCTCTACGGTGCTGCACGTGGTGGCCATGCCAGTCGGCCAGCTGCCCGTGCCCCCCAACGAAGCCGACGACCACTCGCACCGCGAATTTGTGCGCCGCTGGCTGCGGCAACAGCCCCTGCGGCCCGACGTGGTGTTTGCCTCCGAAGACTACGGGCCGGGCTTCGCGGCCCATATCGGCGCCGAATACGTGGCCGTCGACCCTCCCCGCACGGTGGTGCCCATCAGCGGCACCCAGATCCGCGCCGACCTGTATGGGCACAATGCCTTCCTGCATCCGGTGGTACAGGCGCATTTTCACTCGCCGCAGTTTATCCGCAAGATTGTGCTGATGGGCGCCGAAAGCACCGGCAAATCCACGCTCAGCAAGGCGCTGGCCGCGGCGTATGGCACCGTGTGGGTGCACGAGTACGGCCGCACGCTGCACGAGGAAAAGAACGGCGCCACCGACTTCGACGACCTGCTTTACATTGCGCACCGCCACCGCGAGCTGGAAGACGAGGCCGTGCCACACGCCCGCCATTTCCTGTTCGTGGATACCAATGCCGCCACCACGGCGCAGTTTTCCTACTTCTACTACGCCCGCTGCGCGCCCGAGCTGATGGCCCTGGCCGCCGAGTGCCGGCAGCGCTACTTCCACACCTTCCTCTGCGCCCCCGACATTCCGTACGAAGACGACGGCTGGCGCGACCCGGAAGCCCTGCGCGACTTCCACCACGGTATGGTAGCTATGCAGTTGGATATGCTGCAAATCCCTTACACGCTACTCACCGGCTCTGTAGAGGAACGCCTGCAGCAGGTATATGCCGTGCTCGGCGAGCCGCAAAACGTGCTGGCCTCCGCCCTCACCACCGACCCGCGCAAGTGGGGCTAGGTGGTGGGTTTGTGGGGTAGTGGGTTGGTGGATTTATCGTCATCCTAAGCAAAGCGAAGGACCTTATCACGCGTGAACGATTAATGCCGTAACGGCTCGTGTACGTGTGATGAGGTCCTTCGCAAGCTCAGGATGACATCACTCCACCAACCCGCCAACCCCAAAAATCACTTGTTCGTCAGCCAGCCTTTGCGGTAGAAATACACCAACTGGAACGCCACAATAGTAACCAGTACCCCAATCAATATTGGGTAGCCCCAGGGGCTGTACAGCTCGGGCATGTTGAGGCGGTTAACGCCGCCGTTGGGGTTTTCGCGCTGGAAATTCATGCCGTAGAGCCCCACCACGAAGCTCAGCGGGATGAAGATGGAACTGATGATGGTCAGCACCTTCATCACCTCATTCATGCGGTTGCTCTGGTTGCTCATGAACAGCTCCACCAGGCTGGTCACCGATTCGCGGTAGCTCTCGGCCAGGTCCAGGGCCTGGATAGCGTGGTCGTAGCAGTCGCGGAAATAGACCTTCATTTCCTCGGGCACTATCTCGTCGGGCATGCGCAGGATTTCGGCTACTTTCTCGCGCTCCGGGTACACGAAGCGCCGGAACCGGATGATGTCCTTCTTCATGCGCAGGATGCGGCCCAGCACGCGCCGGTCGGGGCGGTCCTGCAGAATCCGGTCTTCCAGCTTCTCAATATAGTCGCCGATGGCGGCCATGGTGGGGTAGTACTGGTCGAGCACCACGTCGGTGAGGGCGTAGGCCAGGTACAGCGGCGGCTTGCGCTTGATCTGGCTGAAGCCCGACCGGATGCGCTGCCGCACGGTGTCGAGGCAGTCCACGTAGTCGTCCTGAAACGTGAGCACGTAGTTGGGGCCGGTGAAGATGGAGAGCTGGTCGTCGTCGATTTCCAGCAGCTGCGTGAACTCCGTCATGCGCGACACCAGAAACAGGCGGTTGTCGCCGAATACGTCCACTTTGGCCCGCTGGTAGTCGCCCAGCACGTCTTCCATCTGCAGCGGGTGCAGCTCGAAGTCAGCCATCAGCTGCTGCATCAGCTCCAGGTTGTTGTAGCCGCGCACATCAATCCAGTGGCGCAGTTCGGGGTGGCCCTGGAAGTAGGCCAGCAGCTCCTGGTAGTCGTCGTATTCGCGCTCTACGCAGGAATTTTCGTCGTAGGAAATCAAAAACAGCCGGGGCGTGAGTGAGCCTTCGCGGATGGTGAGCGTGCCGGGCCGCTGGCCGACGTCGGCCTCGCGGGCCAGGCGCGTATCGGCGCGGTCGGCCACGGAATGCCGGCGCTCGGGCGTGGGCTCGGTGGAGGCATCGGGGGGCGGCAGCAGCGGGGCGGCGGCTGTGGGAGAAGCGGGTTCCATAGGAGGGAGGCGGATTGAGGCCAATGTACGGCGGAAGGCGGGGAGAAAGTTGGCCGGCGTACTTTTGGGCCCCATGTCAGTTGCCCGCCCATCCGCCGCCACGCCGCCTCCCGCGCCCGCCGCGCCGCCTGCTGCCCGGCAGTTTGTGCGAGGCTCGGTGGGCTCGGGCGTGGCCGTGGTGGCGCGTGCGGCGGGGGCGCTGCTGCTCAACAAGCTGCTGGCCGTGTATGGCGGGCCCGGCGGCCTCACGCTGCTGGCGCACTTCCAGAACCTGATGGCCCTGTTCACGACGCTGCCCAACGACGGCACGCACGTGGGCTTGGTGAAATACCTGGCGCCGCTGCCGGCCCGCGCCGGCCGCTACCGGGCGTGGCTGGGGGCGGCGCTGCTGCTGAACGGGGCCGCGCTGCTGTTGGGGCTGCTGGCGCTGCTGTTATCTCCGGGGCCGCTGGTGGGAGTGTTTCAGCCCTCGGTGGGCTGGGTGGTGCTGTTTGGGCTGGGCATTGCGCTGCTCACGGCCTATGCGCTGCTGGGCGCCGTGCTGCTGGCCGCCGGGCAGCTGCGCGCCTACGTTGGCCTGACGGTGGCGCTGAGCTTGCTGGGGCCGGCGGCCGTGGCGGCGGTGCTGGCTGGCGGCGGTGCGGCTACCACGGCGCTGCTGGCGTATCTGCTGGCACAGGGAGCCACCTTGCTTCCCGCCTTGTGGCTGACGCACCGGGCCGGACTGCTGCCAGCGTTGTGGCCGGGCCGCCTGAGCAAAGCCGCGCTGCGGGGCCTGGGCCGCTTCCTTCTGATGGCCGTGGGTCTGCTGCTGTTCGGGAAAGCCGTGGACTTTGCGGTGCGGGAGCTGCTGATCCGGCAGTTCAGCCTCGCCGAAACCGACCTCTGGCAGGCCGTGGCCAAGCTCTCCGACAACTATACTATGGTGATGACGGCCGTGATGAGCAGCGTGTATTACCCGCGGCTGGCGGCGCTGGCGCCTCAGCCAACCGCGCAGCGGGCCTGGGTGCGCACGGTGCTACGGATGCTGGTGCCGCTGCTGGCCGCCGGCCTGGGCCTCCTCTATGTGTTGCGCCACTGGCTGCTGCCGGTGCTGTTCGAGGCCCGCTTCGGGGCGGCGGCCGGACTGCTGGGCCCCCAGCTGCTCGGCGACTGGCTGCGGTTTGTGGCGTGGCCCCTGGTGATGGTGCTCACAGCGCAGGCCCGCGTGGGACGTTACGTGGCGCTGCAGGCCGCCTCGGCGGTGCTTTACGCGGCGGCGCTGGCGCTGCTGCTGCCGCGGCTGGGCTTGCTTGGGGCCGTGTGGGCCTCGGCACTGCGCCACGGCCTGCTACTGTTCTGGTGCGGCTGGTATTTCCGGCGGTTTTGGGTGAGGGAGGAGGTTAGATAGGAACGTCATTCCGAGTGGAGCGAGGAATGACGTTCTTACTTTGTCATCCCATCACCTGTCACCTCATCACCAAAAAATAATGACGCCTCTGGTTACCATCGTAGCGCTTTGCTACAACCACGCCCGCTTCCTGCGGCCCGCGCTGGATTCCATTCTGGCCCAGACGTACCCGCTGCTGGAGGTGTTTCTGGTGGACGATGGCAGCACCGACGACAGCGTAGCGATACTGCACGAGTACGCCGCCGCGCATCCGGAGTGGAAAACCGTGTTTCTGCCCGAAAACATCGGCAACTGCGCGGCCTTCAACCGGGCTTTCTTCCAGAGCCAGGGAGAATTTCTTATCGACTTTGCTACCGATGACATCCTGCTGCCCGAGCGGGTCGCGCGGCAGGTGGCGCGGTTTCAGGAGCTGGATGTCAGCTACGGCATGCTCTACGGCAACGTGGCGCTGCACACCGAGGCCGGGGAGTTTCAGCGGCTGTTTCACGCTCCCGGCCCTACGGGTGCGCTGCAGCCGGCTCCCGCATCGGGCTGGGTGTTTGAGGACGTGCTACGCCGGTTTTTCATCAGCGCGCCGTCCATGATGATGCGGCGCGCCACGCTGGAGCAGCTCAACGGCTACGACGAAACGCTGGCCTACGAGGACTTCGATTTCTGGGTGCGCGCCTCTCGCAGCTGGCAGTTCAGCTACCAGGATGAAATCCTGACCGAAAAGCGCCTGCATCCCCGTTCCATGTCGGCACAGGGCTACCGCCCCGGCGACCCGCTGGTGGCCTCCACCATCCGCATCTGCCACAAAGCCGCCGCCCTCTGCCGCACCGCGCCCGAGCGCCAGGCGCTGGCCGAGCGGGTGCGCTGGGAGCTGCGCCAGGCCGCCCGCTGGGGCAACCTCCCCGAGGCCCGCGACCTGTACGCCCTGCTGCGCGAGCTGGGCGGCGCCGGGCTGATTGAGCACGGAATCGGGGTGTATCTGAAGGTGAGGGGGTGATGAGGTGATGAGGGGTCAACGTTAAGAACGTCATTCCGAGCGGAGCGAGGAATCTCGCGTGCTGACGTTGGATTACCATTGCAACGTCAGCACGCGAGATTCCTCGCTCCGCTCGGAATGACGTTCTTTATTTACCTGTCACCTGTCACCTGTCACCTGTCACCTGTCACCCAAAACCACCTCATACAACTCCACGGGGCCATCCTGCGCCAATAGGCGGCGGCGCGGGAACCAAGTGAGCATCGAGTCGGCGGAGTAGCGGATGAGTGTGCGGGTGAGTTCGTCGTTTTGCAGGGTGGCGCGGTTGAGCAACAGCCACGACTTGTCGCCGGGGCGGCGGGCCACGGAGTCGCGCCGGGCGAACCGCTCGTAGCGCAGGCTGGGGGTGGGGCGGAAGCCGTAGTAGAAATCGGCGTGGCGCAGCAGCATATCATCGGTGAACACCACCCCGCGCTGGCTGGCCGGTAGGTGCGTTTTCAGGAGCCGCGCCTGCGCAAAATGGGCCGATACACTGGGCTTGCGCATGTAGTACACCGGCCGAATCAGCAGCAGCAGCGCCAGCGCACCCAGCAGCAGCGCCCCGAAGCCCGAGGTGCCCGGCGTCAGCCAGCCGGGCAGCCTGCGTACGTAGCGCAGGCCGGCTACAGCCAGCAGCAGCAGGCCCAGCCCACCATACAGCACCGATACACCGTTGTGCAGCCAGCCCGCAAAGCCCAGCAGCACCAGCCCGATCAGCCAGCTTCCGCGCCCGGTTTGCCACAGGTTGCGCAGCCCAAACCCGGCCGCCAGCGCAAGCGGCGGCAGCAGCGGCGTCACCATGCGGGCCTGCAATGAAATCGGGTTGTACTCGTGCAGGGAGGTGCTGCCCCACCAGTAGAAGGCCAGTGTGCTGGCCGCCAGCACCACCCAGAATCCGGCCTCATCGTCAGACGTGGCCGCATCTGCCGGGCCACCTGGGCGGCGGCGGCCGAAGCCGGCAGCTACGGCCAGTACCAGCATCACGCCCATGCCCAGGGCCACAAAAAACGCCAGTGGCTCCCACGTTACGCGGCCCAGCAGGGCGTCGGCGTGGCCTTGCACGTAGTTGCCGTCGCGCATGTAGGCGTTGGTTTGCTCGATGATGTGGTAGCGGTAGAGCACGTCGCCGGTGAGCAGCTGATAGTAGAGCAGGTAGGCCGCCAGCAGGCCCGCGCCGGTCAGCAGCGCCGTGCGCCAGAACCGGCCGTGCTGCTTCCGCCAGGTATCCAGCGCCAACAGGCCCAGGTAGAAGGGCAGGTAAAACACGATGGTTTCCTTGCTGAGCAGGGCCGCGAAGCTCAGCGCCGCGAAGCCCGCGCCCCAGGCAGCCGGCCGGCGCTGCCCGACCCTTCGTCCCGCCAGCAGCGCCGCCGCCCCGGCCAGGCACCAGAACATCAGCACGTTGTCGGGGTAGAGGTAGGTACTCAGGTTGAGCGTGAAGTAGTGCAGCCCCAGCAGCAGCAGGGCGCCGGCCGCCACCAGCGGCTCACGCCGCCGATACAGCTGCCAGATAATGCCGGCGCAGCCCAGCGTACACAGCAACGGCCAAAGCGTGGTGCTGATGATGTTCACCCCTAACAACCGGTAGAGCGCCGCCACCGGCCCGAAAATCAGCAGGCGTTCCTGCAGCGGGTCGTGGAGCAGGTGCTGCGGGTCGGGAAGGGGGCAGTAGGTGCCGCTGGCCAGGGCCTGCGCGTAGCGGGCGTAGAGGTAGTCGTCGAGGTCGTAGAGGCCCTCGTGGGCCAGTCCGAAAAAGGCCACGGTCACGACCAGCACCAGCACCAGAGCCAGCGTGGGAAAGCGGAAAAGCAAGCGGTGATTCACGCCGGCAAAGATGGTGATTAAGTGATGAGGTGAAAAGGTGATGAAGTCATGAAGTGATGAGGTGAAAAGACAATGGGGTTATGAAGTGATGAGGTAAGTGGGGCGCTGTCATCCTGAGCTTGCGAAAGACCTTTTCATAGCTGTACAACTGGCCCTGGAGCAAATCAGCCTACCTCTTCGGAAATTTCGTGACACCGGTTGGTTCTCACGTGGGAAGGTCCTTCACAAGCTCAGGATGACAGCTACCTTTACTCACCTCATCACCTCATCACCCCGCAATGCCTGCCACGCTATTCCGACGAGTGCTACTGCCGGCGCTGCTGCTGCTGGCCGTGGGGTGGGGGCTGGGGGCGTACTTTGAAACCAACGACGACACAGCCATCATCCAGCTGCTGCGCGGCACCACCGCGGCGGTTCCCGTCACCGACCTTTACCTGTATTTCCACGGCCTGGGTGCGGGGCTGAGTTGGCTCTATCAGGTGGCGCCCGCCGTGCCCTGGTACGCGCTGCTGCTCTACGGCCTGCTCTACGCCGCTACGGTAGGCGCCTTCACCGTCCTCGACCGGCTGCTGCTGGGCCGGCTGCCGGGCCCCTGGATTGTGGGGCTGCTGGTGCTGTTTTTTCTGGTGGCCTGGTTGGAGCACGGCTTCTGGTTCAACTACGTGCGAATCCCGCTGCTGCTGGCGGGCGTGGGCGTGCTGACGGCCGCCCAGCGCCCCGCCAGCCGCGCCGCGCTGTGGCTGGGGCTGCTGGCGTTCGGGCTGGGTTGGCTGATCCGGCCCAGCGCGGCGGTGCTGGGGCTGCTGGCGGCCGTGCCGGGCGCGTGGTGGCTGAGCGGCCGGCGGGCCCTGCCGATACTGGGTGGCGCGGCCACCTGGGCCGTAGCTGGGGCGCTGTGGCTGAACCTGACCTGGAGCCCCGCCGCCGCCACCTTCCGCCGCCTCGACGTGCTGAAGTCCAACCTGCTGGACTTCCAGCTCTACCAGCCCGCCGCCGCCCTCACGCCCCCGGACAGCCTCGGGCTGGCCGCCGCCCAGCACTGGCTACTGGCCGATTCCACGCTCGTGAATGAGGCTTTCTACGCCCGCGCCGCGCCCCTGCCGGCACCCGGCTACTTCCTGCGCACCATAGCGCCCGCCAAGCTCCGGCTGGCGCTGCCGCAACTCCTGCGCGACTATTTTCCGCTGTTGTTGCTGCTGGCCGTCAGTGGCTGGCTGCTGACTACCGCCCCTGGCCGGCCCCGCGGCTTCTGGCTGGTGCAGGGGCTGTTTGCGGGGTTGCTGCTTGCCCTGGCGGCAGCGCTGAAGCTGCCGCCGCGCATCGCGCTGCCCCTGCTAGATATCTGGCTGCTGGGCAATCTGGCGGCGGTGCTGCCCACGGCTGGGCGGCGTGCGCCATGGGTGCTGCTGGCCGTGCTGGCGCTGGTGGCCGGGCCCTACGCCTACAAAACCGTACACCGGGCTGCTGTGCTTGGGCAGGAGCGGCAGCAAAACCAACTGCTACGGCAGCAGCTCACCCATCTCACGCGGCAAACCGGAGCGCCCGTCCCGCGCCTGATCGTATCGGATGCCTTTGAGGCCACTTACAAAGCCGGGTCGCCGTTCACGGAGGGCATAGCTTCTGTTTCGCAGCGTAATCCAGCCCGCTACCTGCCCGTGGCGGGCTGGATTACGCTACACCCGTCGCAGGCGGCGTGGCGGCAGCAGCTCACGGGCACGCGCTATTTCCCGGAAAGCCTGCGCCGCCTGGCTGCCCGGCCCGATGTAGCTTGGATCCTCATGCCCACCACGGCCGCCATCCTCAATCGGCAGCTGGCCGTGCTGGCGGGCCCGCGTGTTCGATTAGTACCAATTCTGCCGGTGGCGCTGGGGCGTGCAACGGGTGAAATTCAGGCCCGGCACGCTCAATCCGGCGAAGCGCAGGCCTACAAACCATGGGTGGATTCAGTGGAATAAGCGAAAAGGCCAAAATTTTATAGTCGGGGTTCTGGACTTATTCGGTGCAATACCGGGTAGTGGTTATATACCTTTGAGCCGCTCTCCTTCTTTCCCTACCGCCTAGTCCCACTACCATGATTGCTACTAACATTTCCCGCGGAGAGGTTTTGCAACACCTCGAACCGTTTTTGCGCGAAAACATGGGCACCTTCCTCAAGAGCGTGGAAGAAAGCTGGCAACCCTCTGACTACCTGCCGGACCCGCGCCGCGACACCTTTTTCGATGAAGTGAAGCTGCTGCGTGAAAGCGCCCAGGGCCTCAGCTACGACCTGCTGGCCGTGCTCATCGGCGACACCATCACCGAAGAAGCCCTGCCCAACTACGAAGCCTGGTTTCATCAGCTTGACGACCTGGGCCGCGACCACAACAGCGGCTGGGGCCAGTGGATCCGCGGCTGGACCGCCGAGGAAAACCGCCACGGCGACCTGCTCAACCGCTACCTCTACCTGAGCGGCCGCGTGAACATGCGCGAGTTCGAGGTCAGCACTCAGTACCTGATTGCCGACGGTTTCGACCTGGGCACGGCCCACGATCCGTACCGCGCTTTCGTGTACACCAGCTACCAGGAAACCGCCACCAACCTCTCGCACCGCCGCGTGGGCCAGCTGGCCCGCAAAGTCGGCGATGACGGCCTCTCCAAAATCTGCGGCATGATTGCCGGCGACGAAAACCGCCACGCCCGCGTCTACAAGACGTTCGTGGAGAAGATTTTCGAAGTTGACCCTTCGGAAATGATGCTGGCTTTCGAAGACATGATGCGCAAGAAGATTGTGATGCCGGCGCACTACATGCGTGAAATGGGCATCGAAATGGGCAAAACCTTCGGCCACTTCACCGACGCCGCCCAGCGCCTCGGCGTGTATACCAGCCAGGACTACACCGACATCCTCGAAACGCTCATCACCGACTGGAAAGTAGCCGAGGTAACCGGCCTCACCGGCCCCGCCGAAAAAGCTCGCGACTACGTTATGGCCCTGCCCAACCGCCTGCGCCGCGTTGCCGACCGGATGTCGGTACCCAAGCTGGAATACCGCTTCAAGTGGATCGACTAACCTAATCACGGATTTTTCCGGATTAAGCGGATTGGTCGGATTTCGTAGTCGGCGCTGATCCGGCTTCATGTCAACCAACTGAGCATATAAAAAAAGGAGGCTTGCCATTCGGCAAGCCTCCTTTTTTTGCTTTCCGGTTACGTGATGAAGTCAGCTACAAAAGCCGACTCATCCGACTAATCCGGAAAAATCCGTGATTACTATTGGCCGTCCATTACCTGGCCCATCGTCCACTTGCCATCGGCGCCCAGCTTGTAGGTGATGGTGCGGCTGGTGGGGGTGGTAGCGGCCGGCGTGGTGCTGTCGGCAGATGCAGTGGTGGCAGTAGTTACCGGGAACGAGCGGCTCAGCATGCCGTTGCTCAGCATGTACGTGTCTTTGCCGCTGTAGCCGGTGGCAGCGGTACCCGAAATCATGCCGGGCGAAGCTACGGGCGTGTAGCCCCGCTCCCCAAACTCGTAGCCGTAGAAACCACCGTTGGCCGAGCCATTGTCGGTGAAGATGTATAGCTCGGGCTTGCCGTTGCCGTTCAGGTCGGCCGAAACGGCGTCGCGCACGGCTCCGTTGATGTCAACGCGTACGGGGTCGGCGGAAAGGGCCGAGCCACGGTAGGCGCGAATGGTGAGCTGACGCTGGGCGCTTTCGCCGGTGGTGCGGACCTCGAAGCGGGAGTCGCCCTGGGTGATTTCGCGGGTGAAGCTTACCGGCTCGGTAGAAGCCGTGTTTTCTACTGTAGGAGTGCTGGAAGAAGTGTCTTCCACTGCCGTCCGCGACGAATCACAGGCGGTGGCAGTAACCAGGGCAGTGCCGAGCAGGGCAAAAATGGGTGCTTTCATAAAAAAATGTTAGGAAGAGTGGTACAGTGGTTGGCCCGGTCCGATGACCGGCAGGCAGCCCCGTAAGGCCGGCAAAAAGAGCAGTTCAAGCAAGTCAGCCATTACCAGCGGGCTTCGCAAAGAATGCGCAATGTATACGCAAGGTACTGTGTTCTCGGTCAAATACAAATTAAAAACGGACAAATGCCAGGAAAGGTAGCGCCATATAACTGCGTACGAAGCAAACAAACCACCCGGATTTACCCTGAATCTCAGGGCTATGCTTCCCAAGGCAAATTTTTCGGGGCCAATCAGTTGGGATAAGAAAAAGCCGGGAGCCGATGAGCAACCCATATGGGTTTTCATCGACTCCCGGCTTGCGGTACCCGCATTGGGCCAGCGCTAGCGGCGCAGGCTTACGGCTGCACCTGCACGCCTTTCCAGAACGCCACCCGGTCCTTGATTTGCTGGGCCGCTTCCTTTGGCTCGGGATAAAACCAGGCGGCGTCTTTGTTCAGCTCGCCGTTTACGCGCAGGGAATAATAGCTGGCGCGGCCTTTCCAGGGGCAGGAGGTATGCGCAATGCTTTCCTCCAGAAACTCCCGCTTGATAGAGTCGGCTGGAAAATAGTGGTTGTTTTCAACGACGACCGTTTCGTCGCTTTCGGCAATGACGGTGTTGTTCCAGATGGCTTTCATGGGGAGTGGGTTTTAGTTGTCAGTTGCTGGGTGGTAGTTGTCGGTTTTTAGTTGATAATTATCAGGTAATGTCAGTAAAACATCTAGTCCTGACACCCGACAACCACTACCTGACAACTCCCAATTACTCCCCGACAACTAAAAACCGGCTTCTGTTGTTCTGAGAGCTCACTCCCCCAATTATTATGTCCGCAGGCTTTCGTTTTCGGGATTTCGTGCCCGAGGAGTCGACTGAGAAAGGCTTCGACTCCCTTTTTAAGATATTCATGCAGCTGGTCACCATCACCAGCGGCGACGTGGGCGAGGCGCTTTCCTGGCTCAATGAGCTGGATAAGCAGTACGGCCTCACCGAGGATGGCTACGGCATGGGCGACTTCATCGAGGATCTCAAGAAGAAGGGCTACATCGATGAGGACGAGCAGAAAAAAGGCGAGTTCACCATCACCGCCAAGAGCGAGCAGAAAATCCGTAAGTCGGCGCTGGAAGAAATCTTCGGCAAGCTCAAGAAATCGGGGCCGGGCAACCACCGTACACCCCACACCGGCCAGGGCGACGAGCAGAGCACCGATATGCGGGAGTTCCGCTTCGGCGACTCGCTCGACCAGATTTCCATGACCGAGAGCATCCGCAATGCCCAACTCAACCACGGCATGGATGGCGACGAGTTCATGCTGACCGAGGGCGACCTGGAAGTGCGCGAAAACGAGCACAAAAGCCAGACCAGCACCGTGCTCATGATTGACATCTCGCACAGCATGATTCTGTACGGCGAGGACCGCATCACGCCGGCCAAAAAAGTAGCTATGGCCTTGGCCGAGCTGGTGAAGCAGAAGTACCCCAAGGACTTCCTCGACGTCATCGTATTCGGCAACGACGCCTGGCAGATTGAGGTGAAGGAGCTGCCCTACCTGCAGGTGGGCCCCTACCACACCAACACCGTGGCCGGCCTGGAGCTGGCCCTGGACCTGCTGCGCAAGCGCAAAACGCCCAACAAGCAGATCTTCATGATTACCGACGGCAAGCCCACCTGCCTGAAGGAAGCCGGCGGCTACTACAAAAACTCATTCGGGCTCGACCGCAAAGTGGTCAACAAAACCCTGAACCTGGCCGCCTCGGCCCGCCGCCTGAAAGTGCCCATCACCACGTTCATGATTGCCGACGACCCCTATTTGCGCCGCTTCGTGGAGGAGTTCACGGAGGTGAACCAGGGCAAGGCGTACTACTCGTCGCTCAAGGGCCTGGGCCACATGATTTTCGAGGACTACAAGCGCAACCGCCGCAAAAACGTGTAACGGCTGAACGGCCTCGCACTTGTCATCCTGAGCTTGCGAAGGACCTTATTACATCAGCACGACGACCGAATAGTTTCGTTCCAGCGTGATAAGGTTCTTCGCAAGCTCAGGATGACAAATCAAATCCATTCGCTCATTCTATTCTCCCTTCATGCCTTCTTACGATTCTCTCTCCGCCGACCAGCTCCAGCAAATCACCACCCTTGGTGCTCTGAAGAAGTCCGGCTACCAGCCGCGTTCCGTGAAACAGGAGCTGCGCGACAACCTGATCAAGAAACTCCAAAGCAAAGAGGACGTGTTTCCCGGCATCTTCGGCTACGAGGAAACCGTGATTCCCGAGCTGCAGCGCGCCATTCTGGCCGGCCACCACATCAACCTGCTGGGCTTGCGCGGCCAGGCCAAAACCCGCATTGCCCGCCTGCTCATCGGCCTGCTCGATGAATGGGTGCCGGTAGTGGCTGGTTCCGAGCTGAATGACGACCCGTTGCAGCCGCTGTCGGTGTTTGCTAAAAACCTGCTGGCTGAGCACGGCGACAACACGCCCGTGACGTGGATGGGCCGCCAGGACCGCTACACCGAGAAGCTGGCCACCCCCGACGTATCCGTAGCCGACCTTATCGGCGACGCCGACCCCATCAAGGCGGCCACACTGCGGCTGCCGTACTCGGATGAGCGGGTGATTCACTTCGGCTTGATTCCACGGGCGCACCGGGGCATTTTCGTGATCAACGAGCTGCCCGATTTGCAGGCCCGCATCCAGGTGTCGCTGTTCAACATCCTGCAGGAAGGCGACATTCAGATCCGGGGCTTCAAGGTGCGGCTGCCGCTGGACCTGCAGTTTGTGTTCACGGCCAATCCCGAGGACTACACCAACCGCGGCTCCATCGTGACGCCCCTCAAGGACCGCATCGACGCCCAGATCATCACGCACTACCCGAAATCCATCGAAATCGGTAAGCGCATCACCAAGCAGGAAGCCCGTATCAAGGACGAGCAGAAGGGCATGGTGACCACCAATGAAGTGATTCACGACCTCGTGGAGCAGGTGGCCGTGGAGGCCCGCGCCTCGGAGTTCGTGGATGCCAAGTCGGGCGTATCGGCCCGCCTCACCATCTCGGCTTACGAGCAGGTGGTGGCCGGGGCTGAGCGCCGCGCCCTCATCAACGGCGAAGCCACCACCTACGTGCGCCTCGGTGACTTCATTTCGGCGGTGCCGGCCGTGACGGGCAAGGTGGAGCTGGTGTACGAAGGCGAGCAGGAGGGAGCCGGCATCGTGGCCGAGAAGCTGATGGGCAAAGCCATCCGTACGCTGTTCCTGAACTACTTCCCCGACCCCGACAAGGCCAAGAAGCTCAAAGGCCGCCCCTCGCCCTACAAAACGGTGCAGGAGTGGTTCGGCAACGGCCACACCGTGGACCTGCTCCACGATGCCAGCACCAAAGACTACCGCGCCGTGCTGGACCAGGTGCCCGGCCTGCGCGACATCGTGACGGAGCTGCACCCCTCCGAGACGCCCGAGCACACCTACTTCCTGATGGAGTTCCTGCTCCACGGCCTGAGCGAGTACAGCCTGATTTCTCGCAACCGCCTCACCGCCGGCGCCCAGTTCAAGGACCTGCTCAGCAGCATGTTCACCATGCCCAGCTTCGGCGAGGATGACGACGAGGACGACGAAGACGAAAAGCCCCAGCGCGGCCGGAAACGGTAGCTTCCTGCAAGCGGTATGACACGAAAAAGCCCCGCGTACCGAAAGGTGCGCGGGGCTTTTTTGTGTTTGGCTAGCGGCAAGTTACGCCTGCTCGGTTACCACAATTTTCTGAATCTCGTCGTTGGCCTGAATCTGCTCGATGATGTCGAGGCCTTCTACCACTTTACCGAACACAGTGTGGTTGCGGTCGAGGTGGGCGGTGTTCTGGCGGTCGTGCACGATGAAGAACTGGCTGCCGCCGGTGTTACGGCCGGCATGGGCCATGCTCAGGGCGCCGCGCTCGTGGTACTGGTGCTCGCCGTTCAGCTCGCAGTCGATTTTGTAGCCGGGGCCGCCGGTGCCGGCCATGCCTTTGGCGCCATCGCGCGAGTTGGGGCAGCCGCCCTGAATCACGAAGTTAGGGATGACGCGGTGGAACTTCAGGCCGTCGTAGAAGCCCTGCTGGGCCAGGTCGGTGAAGTTTTTAACGGTCTTGGGAGCATCTTTTTCGTAGAACTCCACTTTCATCACGCCCTTGTTGGTGTGGATTTCGGCAGTCTTCATAAGGAAGGAAATTAGGGTTAGCAGCACCTGTACGTGGTGCCTGGCCCCGCGGCTGCGGAACCAGGTGCAAAGGTAACCAATTCGGCTGCCGCATAAACATCCGAGTGCCGCAACAGTTTCGTAAGCACAACATCACGGCGCCCTCCGGATGGAGGCGTTGCATCCCAACCAACCCATTTCCTTTTTTTATGAAGAAGAACCTGCGCACTGCTTCCCTGAGTGTTCTGTCGGCCGGTCTGCTCTCGTTTGCCCTGGCAAGCTGCGGCGATACCGCCACTACCGAAACTGCCACCACCACCGACACGGCCACCATCGTCGATTCGACGGCCATGATGGGCGACTCGGCCCGCATGGGCAGCGCTGAAGGCGTAATGGTGGATGGCGTGGCCATGACGCCCGACAAGAACATCGTGCAGAATGCCGTGCAGGCTAGCAGCGTAACCACGCTGGTGAAGGCGGTGCAGGCTGCCGGCCTCGATGGCACGCTCAGCGGCCCCGGCCCGTTCACGGTGTTCGCGCCCACCAACGATGCCTTTGGCAAGCTGCCCGCTGGCGCCCTTGATGGCCTGCTGAAGCCCGAAAGCAAAGAGAAGCTGAAAGGCGTGCTCACCTACCACGTAATTGCCGGCCGCCTGCTGGCCCAGGACCTGAAAGACGGCCAGAAGCTCACCACCGTGAACGGCCAGCAGTTGACCGTAATGGCCAAAGACGGCAAGGTGATGCTCAGCAACGGCAAAGACGCCCCGGTAAACGTGGCCATTGCTGATGTTATTTCCAGCAACGGTGTGACGCACGTTATCGACGGCGTACTGCTGCCGACGGCGGAGTAGTATTTTGTTGGCGCGCTTTGTAAGCGCGTCAGATGAATACAGAAAGACCCAGCCGAAATGGCTGGGTCTTTTTTGTTGGTGTTGTGCCGGCTTGAGGACTTGCTCCGCCGGGCCAGTCCGGACTTATAGCCCGGCGCCGTCGGTGATGCGCTCGGCGAAGCCAGCCCAGTCGCCTTGCTCGCCTTTGGCCACGGTGGTGGAGAGGTGGTCGTGGAGGATGTTGGCGAAGGGCATGGGCACCAGGTGCGTGCGCGACTCATCCAGCACCAGGCGCATATCCTTGCGGATAATGGCCGGGGCCGCGCCCACAGGCTGGTAGTGGCGCTCGGCCACCAGCTTGCCGTAGCCTTTATAAATGGGCGTGTTGAAAAGGGTAGATGTGAAGAACTCGTACACCTGCTGCCGGTCGAGGCCGCTTTTCTGGGCCAGCGTGAAGGCTTCGGCCATGGCCTCAATGGCGGCGCCCAGCATGAAGTTGCCGCAGAGCTTGACGGTGCTGGCCGCACCGGGGTCGTCGCCGAAATCGTGGACGCCCTGGCCTAGGGCTTCAAGCAGCGGCGCGAGGCGTTGGCGGGCGCTGGCTTCGCCGGAAGCAGCCAGCCAGAGCTTGGCCGCAGCGGCCACATCGGGCTTGCCAAATACGGGCGTGGCCACGAGGGTACTGCCGTGCCGGGCGTGGGCTTCGGCCAGGCGGCGGTTGGTATCGGGGGCCACGGTGCTGCAGGAGGCATGCACGGCGCCGGCGGGCAGGGCGGCAATCAGCCCATCGGGCCCCAGGCACAGTTCCTGCAGAGCGGCATCATCCGTGACCATGGAGAACACGAAGGCCGCGTCGGCTACGGCGGCGGCGGGCGTGGCAGCCACCGTGGCGCCTAGTTTCTCAAGGTCGGCGGCTTTGCTGGCCGTGCGGTTATAGACAGTGAGGCGATGCCCGGCCTTTAAGAGGTTTTTCGCCATGGCCTCGCCCATATTTCCCAGGCCGAGGAAGGCTACATTATGCTGTGTCAAAGGAGAATGAAGTTATGAGGTGATGGGGTGATGGGGTGTTGAGGTGACAGGTAACGAAGAACGTCATGCTGAGCTTGTCGGAGCATCTCGCGTGCTGATGTTGCAATAGTAGTCAGGCATCAGCACGCGAGATGCTTCGACAAGCTCAGCATGACGTTCTTACGTTCTACGCCTTGTCACCTCATCACCAAAAGACACCTATTTCCGGTTGTCGTCGGCCTGCTGCATGCTCACGTAGCTGTCGTAGCGGGGCAGGGCAATGCGGCCTTTGTCGACGGCTTCGCGCACGGCGCAGCCGGGCTCGTGCAGGTGCTGGCAGTTGTGGTAGCGGCACTGGTTGAGCAGGGCGCGCATCTCGGGGAAATAGTGGGCCAGCTCGCCGGCCTTCATATCCACCAAGCCCAGCTCCTTGATGCCGGGCGTGTCGATGAGGAAGGTGCCGGGGCGCACTTCCAGCATCTCGGCAAACGTGGTGGTGTGCACACCCTTGTCGGAAAACTGGCTGATTTCGGCGGTTTTCAGGTCCAGATCGGGCACCAGCACGTTGATGAGCGTGCTCTTGCCGACGCCGGAGTGGCCGGAAAGTAGCGTGGTTTTGCCGTTGAGCTGGGCGTCGATTTCCGCCACGCCCTCGCCGGTGTGCGCCGAGCAGCGCATGCCCGGGTAGCCGATGCGCTGGTACATGTCCAGGATCTGCTGCTGGTAATCGGTCAGGTCTTCGTCGTAGAGGTCGGTTTTGTTGAAGAGCAGCGTCACGGGAATCCGGTAGGCCTCGGCCGTCACCAGAAACCGGTCGATGAAGCCGAACGAGGTAGCCGGCGAGGCCAGCGTCACGACCAGCATGGCTTGGTCGAGGTTGGCGGCCACAATGTGGGCGTGCTCACTCTTGTGCACCGAGCGCCGGATGATGTAGTTGCGGCGCGGCTCGATATGGTGAATCACGCCGGCGCCCTCGGTTTGCTCTTCCACCGTGAAGGCCACCTCGTCGCCCACGGCCAGCGGGTTGCTCACCTTCAGGCCCTTGATTTTGAACTTGCCCCGCAGCCGGCAGCGGTGCAGCTGCCCCGTGCCGGTTTCGCGCACCACATACCACGAGCCCGTGGATCTTACGATAGTACCAGTCATGAAAGGTCAGGGACTTGAATAATTGTTAGGTGCAGTGACGACAAAGATACTGTCATCCTGAGCTTGCGAAGGACCTTATAGCACGGGAACGAGGTACTAATACTCTTATCGTTCAGGCGTGGGAAGATCCTTCGCAAGCTCAGAATGACAGCTGCTTAGCTATTCTTTTCAAGCCACTGCATGATTTTGTGCGTGGCGCCGCTGTGGTCGTGCACATAGTCGAGGCTGAGGTCCTGCACTTTCAGGCGCGACTCTTCCTCGTGAAACAGGAGCCCGAAAGCCCGCAGCAGCTCCTCGGCCGACGTCACCGGGAAGGCGCAGCCCAGATCCACCAGATCTTCGGCTTCCTGAAACTTGTGGTAGGTCGGCCCGAAAAACAGCGGCAGGCCAAAAGCAGCGGCTTCCAGCGTGTTGTGTAGGCCCTTGCCGAAAGCGCCACCTACATAGGCAAAATGCCCGAACCGGTACAGCTGGCTGAGCAGCCCCACGTTGTCGATGAGCAGCACCCGGGCCTGGGCCACGGTGGCGGGCTCGGCCCGGGAGTAGCGCACCACCTGGCCGGGCAGCACGTCCTCCACCAGCCGCAGGGTAGTGTCGCTGATTTCGTGGGGTGCCACAATGAAGCGTATCTGCGGGGCGTACTGGCGCATCAGCGGCGTGAGGGCCGGCAGGTCTTCGGGCCAGCTGCTGCCAATGATGAACACCGGCACCCAGTCGTCGGTGAAGGCGTCTACCAGCGGCAACGGCCGGGACGCGGCCGCGGCGGTGCGCACCACCGTGTCGAAGCGGGTGTCGCCGGCCACGCTGGCCTGCCGGATGCCGGCGCCGCGCAGCAGTTCGGCCGAGGCCTGGTTCTGGGTGAAGATGTGCGTGAAGCAGCCCAGGATTTTGCGGAAGAATCCGCCCCAGGGTTGGAAAAACAGCTGCTCGGGCCGGAAAATAGCCGACACGCAGAGGGTGGTAATGTGCCGCCGATGCAGCTCGGCCAGAAAGAAATACCAGAATTCGTACTTCACGAAGACGGCCAGCTGCGGCTGCACCGCGTCGAGGAAGGCGCGGGCATTGGCGGCCGTGTCCAGCGGCAGGTAGAAAATGTAGTGGGCGCCGGGCCAGTTTTTGCGCACCTCGTAGCCGGAGGGCGAAAAGAACGTCAGCACGATTTTGTGGCCGGGGTAGCGGGCGGCGTAAGCCTCCATCAGGGGGCGGCCCTGCTCAAACTCGCCCAGCGAGGCGCAGTGAAACCAGGCCAGCGGCGCAGTTTCGGCCTGCAGAGCCGCCTGAATCCGGGGTAGCAGCCCCTGCCGCCCCTGCACCCACTGGGCCGCTTTGGGCACAAAAGGTGCTGCCAGCTGCAGCAGCCACGCATACAGGCGCAGAACGATGGAATAGAGAAAAGGCAATTGTCAGTGCTTAGTGCTTGGCGCTTCGTGCTTAGACAACGAAATGGTAGCAGCGTGTTCAGAAGCCCAAACGAGCATTCGTTCAGACGAGAGTCCGCAAAAATAGGCTTTTGCCTGCAGGCGAACTAAAAAAGGCTCCGACGTATCCGCCGGAGCCTTTTAAAAGCCCTGTGCACTATGCACAAAGCATTAATTGCTAGTGGTTGGCCTGCTTGCCGAGGTAGTTGGCTACGCCCTCGCGGGTGGCCGACATAGCCTCTTTGCCTTCTTCCCAGTTAGCGGGGCAGACTTCGCCTTTCACCTCGAAGTACTGCAGGGCATCCACCATACGCATGGCTTCGTCGATGCTGCGGCCGAGGGGGCCGTCGTTTACTACCTGGTGGCGCACGATGCCGTCCTTATCAATCAGGAACAGGCCGCGGTAGGCGAGGGGCGAGCCGACGAAGGTCATTTCGCCGGCCTCATTGTAGTCGTAGTGGCCGCCGAGCACGTCGTAGTTAGCCGCAATGGTTTTGGTAGCATCGGCCACCAGCGGATACTTTACGCCTTCGATGCCGCCGTTGTCGCGCGGCGTCTGCAGCCAGGCAAAGTGCGAGAAGTGCGTGTCCGTCGAGCAGCCCACCACGGCTACACCCTTGGCCTCAAAGTCGGCCAGACGATCCTGGAAGGCAATGATTTCGGTAGGGCAAACGAACGTGAAGTCGGCGGGGTAGAAGTAGAAGATAACGTGCTTCTTGCCCAGGTAACGGTCGAGGGAGAAATCCTCTTCGAATTCGCTGTCGATAACAGCGGTAGCTTTGAAAGAAGGGGCACGCTTGCCTACGAGAACTGCCATTTTGGGGTGATTAAGTGTTGGGTAATGAGGTGATTGAGCGTTGTGAAGCCAGCAAATAGCCGGGTCGAAAAAAAGAAATTGGGAAGAGTGGCCAGGCAGGTGGCCGGCTGGTTTCAGCAAACCTGATCAGTCGTTTGCACTGTATAGCGCCAGTTGCTGGCGTTCAGCTACCGGCCTGCCGATGCTTACCCTGCCACCTTCTCGCCGGTGATATGCAGCGAAAAGGTATGGGCCTGAAAGCCGGGCATGTTACGTTGCGCGAAGAACTCCTGCAGCAGCGTGTCCAACTGCGAATCGTGGAAATCCATGATTTCCTGCGTGTCGGTACAGATCAGGTGATGGTGGGCTGAGCAGTCGGCGTCGTAGCGGCGGGAAGAGCCTTCGGCCGACGCCACGCGGCGCGTGAGCCCCACTTCCACAAACGAGTCGAGGGCTTTGTACACGGTACCCAACGAGAGGTTGGGCACCTGCGCCACCACCTGTCGATGCACCTGCTCGGCAGTGGGATGCCCAGGCAGCTGCAGCAGGCACTCCAGAATGGTAAGGCGCTGCCGGGTAGCCCGCAGGCCAGCTTTGGCCAGCCGGTCGCGCAGTTGGCCCGGAGTGGGCGGCGTATGGTCGGAATGAAAGGTCACTATATAAGAATGCTTCTCCGCAAAGATAAGGCTATAAGCCCGCCAGTCCCAAAAATGTTCAGTCAGGCCGTTGGAAGGGAGTTGTTAATTGTCAGTTGTTCGTTGTTAGAAGCCGCACGCTGCAGGTGCATTTTGCCTGACAACTGACAACGAACAACAAACAACTCCTTACGCCTGCCCGCGGCATACTACCTGAAACGTCTGGCGCGTGCGTTGCTCCAGCAGCAGCTCACGCCCTTCGGTGAGGCGCTGGATGCTGGCCGCGTCGTAGTTTTTGATGGTGTAGAGCTCCAGGCCTGTGTTGTAATGGATGGTGAACTGGTTGCGCAGCAAGTCCAGCAGCTTTTCGAGGCGGTAAGCCGAGAAGTCGGTGCAAACCGAGAAGCTGATGGCCGAATTCTGCATCAGATGAATCTTGAGCCGCACCTGCGCCAGCGCCCCGAAAATCACCTCCAGATTCTCTTCGGAGATAAACGTGAGGTCCTTGCTCTCAAACGACACCAGGCACTGCCCATCCTTGCGGATAAAGGCCGGCGCCAGCAGCCCGTGGCGGCAGTCGTGGATGCGGGTGCCCTCGGCGCTGGGGTCCAGAAACGACTTTACCAGCAGCGGAATCCGGCGCACGGCCAGCGGCTTGATGGTTTTGGGGTGGATGACACTGGCGCCGTAGTACGCCATTTCGATGGTTTCCTGATAGCTGATTTCGGGGTAGCGCACCGTGTCCCGGAAAAACTTAGGGTCGGCGTTCAGCAAGCCCGCCACGTCCTTCCAGATCGTCACCGACTTAGCCTGCAGGCAGTAGGCGAAGATGGCGGCCGTGTAGTCGGAGCCCTCGCGGCCCAGCGTGGTGGTCTGGCCGCTGGCCGTGCCGCCCACAAAGCCCTGCGTCACGATGGGGCCGTGGGCCAGCAGGTCGGGCAGGGCGGCCAGCAGGTGGCGCTCCGTGGTGGGCCAGTCTACACGGCCCTCGCGCCAGGTGTGGTCCGTGCGAATCAGAGGGCGGCAGTCCAGCCACTGGGCACCCAGCGCCTTCGCTACGATGCACGTCGCCAGCAGCTCCCCAAAACTTACAATCTGGTCGTACTGCCGGTCGTAGTCGCCGGGCAGGAGCGTGGCCAGCCGGTCGCCGAGCTGCTCGAATAGGGTAGCCAGCAGCGGCGCGGCGCTGCCGGCCGGCGCTGCCTCGTCGGCTACGCCCAGCTCCGTGGCTACGCCCGCATGAAACTCGCGCAGTACTGCCAGCGGGCCGCTGAAATCCTGGCCCTTGTGGGCTAGCTGAAAAATCTCCTCCAGTGCATTGGTGGTTTTGCCCATCGCCGAAACCACAATGAGCAGCGGCGCGCCGGCACCATATTCCTGCACAATGCGGCCGAGGTTGCGGATGGCGGCCGCATCTTTCACGGAGGCGCCGCCGAACTTGTAGACTTTCAACTGGAGAGATTCCTGCATGGGCCCAAATGTAGGGCCGAACGGATATTCGTGCCACTACGCCCGAAAAAGGTTAATTTTGGCTTCCCACCCATCCGTTCATTCTCTCAGGCTTTTATGAATCAACACGACAAGCTGGCGCTGCCCGTAGGCACTACTCTGGACCGTTTCATCATGCGTAAGCAGGAAGATTTTCCATATGCCACCGGCGAGCTAAGCCAGTTGCTGCGCGATATTGCGCTGGCGGCCAAAATCGTGAACCGCGAAATCAACCGCTCCGGCCTCATCGATATTGCCGGCGCTTACGGCAACCGCAACGTGCAGGGCGAAGACCAGCAGAAGCTCGACGTCATTGCCAACATCCGCTTCATCCGAGCCCTGCGCAACGGCGGCGAGGTGTGCACCATCATCAGTGAGGAAGACGAGGAAGTCATCCAGACCGGCAACGTGCAGGGCAAGTACATCGTGGCCATCGACCCGCTCGACGGCTCCAGCAACATTGATGTGAACGTGTCTATCGGCACCATCTTCAGCATCTACCGGCGGGTATCGCCCACCGGCACCGAAGGCACCATGGCCGACTGCCTGCAGTCCGGCACCCACCAGGTGGCGGCCGGCTACGTGATTTACGGTTCCAGCACCATGATGGTGTACACCACCGGCAACGGCGTCAACGGCTTCACTTACGAGCCCAGCCTGGGCGAGTTTTTCCTTTCGCACCCCAACATTCAGTCGCCGAAATCCGGCAGTGTGTACTCCGTAAACGAAGGCAGCTCGGCTTCCTTCTCGCCCGGCATGGCCGCCTACGTGGCGCACTGCAAGGACCAGGGCTTCTCGGCCCGCTACATCGGCTCGCTAGTGGCCGACTTCCACCGCAACCTGCTCAAAGGCGGCATCTATATCTATCCGTCCACCCAGAAGTCGCCGAAGGGCAAGTTGCGGCTCATGTACGAGTGCAACCCGCTGGCTTTCATTGTGGAGCAGGCCGGCGGCAAGTCCAGCAATGGATACATGCGCACCATGGAAATCGAGCCGCTCGACATGCACGACCGGAGCCCGTTGTTCATTGGCTCCATCGATCTGGTGAACCAGGCAGAGGAGTTTATGGCCCGCGAGCTGGCTCAGGCAGAGTAGCCGGCCGCTTCGGCCGTATTCAGCTGGCATACATATAAAAAGAAGCCCGTCTGCACTACTGCAGACGGGCTTTTTTATTCCTTTTCAGAAAGAGCTAGTCTTTCTTTTTGGGGCTTTTCTTAGCGGGCTTCTCGGTTTCTTCAGCTTCAGCGGGCTCAGCGGCTTTCTTCTTGGCCTTCGGCTTTTCTTCAGTAGCGTCGTCGTCGGCTTTTTTCGCTGCTTTCTTCGCTGGCGTTGCGGCCGATGCGTCGGCGTCAGCAGTTTCCGGCGTTTCGGTAGCTTCTTCAGCTGCCTGATACTCCAGGCGGCTGCTAACTACGTGGTACCACTGCACCAGCTTCTTGATGTCGGACATATACACCCGGTCCCGGTCGTAATCGGGGATGATTTCGCCCATGAACGCTGTCAGGTCCCGGTCATCCGACTTGTGGGTGAGGGCCAGGCTGCTGCCGTGCTTCTGGTAAATCCGGTCGAAAACGTCCGTCAGCGGTACCGTCTGGTCGTAATCCTGGGTGTAGATGGAAATCTCCTGCAGCAGCGACACCTTGTTGCGGGCCGAAGCCACGGAGCGGGTCGCCTGCTCATTGAGGGCTTCCACGATAACGCCAGCGCGGGTGGGCTTCACGAGGCGGTACAGACCGGGCATTCCGCTGATAGCGGCAATTTCCTTCAGGTCGTAGGGCATAGGGGTAAAAAGTTGTTGGAAAAAGCAAAGTTACTCAGTTGCGGCGGCTTGGCCGGGAACTGGCAGCTTAAATACAATGGGCAGGCTGGTCAGCACGGCGTAATCAGGCTTCTTGAACTGGAGCAGGCGCACTACACGTAGGGCTTCTTCGCCGCAGCCGCCGCCAATATTCTTCACCAGTTTGATGCCCGACATGGTCCCGTCCGTGTTCAGCGTAAAGCTCACGATGCAGGTACCCTGAATGCGGTTGCGGCGGGCCAGAATGGGATACTTCTTTTCTTTCTCGATGAAGGCATACAGGGCATCCTGGCCGCCTTCGTAGTACTCGGCTACCGGAATGGTTTTGCTCACGTTGCCTACCTGGTGAGCCGGGGCGGCTGCGGCCGGCTCCGCTTCCGGAGCCACCGTTTCCGGGGCGGGTCCGTCGGTCTTGACCTTTACTTTGGTTTTCTGCGCCAAAGCCGGTACCGAACAGGCCAGCAGGCCCACGGCCAGCGCGAAGGAGAGTTTTTTCATGAACGTAACAAACAAGAAAAAGAGAGGAAAATGAGCCGGAACAATCCGGCCCAACCCGCAGACAATTACGGGGCCAATCTACACAATCTCCTCCGTTTGGGCCATCTGCCGGTTCACGTCCTCAATGAACGCCAGCACCTCATCGCGGCCGGTTTTCTCCTCCGCTGACGTAACGAAATGCCGTGGCACCTCGTCCCACGATTCACTCATTTTGCGCATATATTCCGTCACGTTCTGGTGCGTGCGGCTACCCGATTGTTTGTCGGCTTTCGTGAACACCATCACAAACGGAATGCCCTCAGTGCCCAGCATTTCCATAAACTCCAGATCCACGGCCTGCGCCGAATGACGCGAGTCAATCAGCACAAATACGCAGGACAGGTTTTCGCGCTGGCGGAGATAGAAATTGATCATCCGGCCCCATTGCACGCGGCTATCCTTGCTGACTTTTGCGTAGCCATAGCCCGGTAAATCGACCAGATACCACTCTTTGTTGACCAGAAAGTGGTTGATAAGCTGGGTTTTACCCGGCAGGGAAGAGGTTTTTGCCAAGCCTTTGCGCTCCATCAGCATATTAATGAGCGAGGATTTTCCCACGTTGGAGCGGCCGATAAAAGCGTATTCGGGAAGCGTGGGCGGTGGACACTGGTCCACCCGCGTATTGCTCATTAAGAAAGAAGCGTCACGGATTTGCATACTAAAATCAACAGGTGTGCGGGCAAAGGTACGCCCGGAAATACATTGCCTCCCGCCAGGCCGGACAAACCGTGGCAAAGGCAAATTTCGTAGGCTATTCAAGGTTCTTTGTAAAGCAGGCCTATATTTGCGCGGTTCGAGAGCCTGGCACAATGCGCAAACAGGGTTTCGAATTATATTTTTTGGGAGCTAATACAATAATTTTAATGAATTGGATGGGACTAAGTTGGTATTATAAAATTTCTATCTTTGCCCGCAAATTGCTCTGTCCTGCATCCGTAAAAATCCCAAAATACGTAGCGTAAAGAAGAAATTCCGCTCTTTTTAGCGTGAAAAAAATAGTTCCCTACTTAACCCTGGGGCAGGTTTTCAGTATAAGAGGCATCTTACCGAAAAACTACTGCTACCTGCAGCCTCCGCACCAGGGTTAACTCCTCTTGCAACTCCTTATTCCTCAAACCCCTCCTCAGATGGACAACTTAGTCAAAAGGTTATTGAAAGCCTCTTGCGCCTTAGCTCTTACCGCTGCCGTGGCCCAGCCTGCGCTGGCCCAGAGCACGCGCCAGCAGCTTAAGACTGCAAATAAGTTATTCGACCAAGAAAACTACCGGGCCTCCATTCCTTACTATGAGCAGGTACTGTCAAAGGAGCCTAACAACGCTTTGGCATTGTTCCGCGCTGGTATCTCCTACATGTCGTTCGACAAGGAGAAGGCCAGCGACTATATCTACAAAGCGCAAAAGCTGAAGCCGAAAGTTTCGAAGGACGTAGAGTACTGGCTGGGTCGCGTTGACCACCTCAACTACAACTTCGACGAGGCCATCACGCACTATCAGGCCTATAACGCCACGTTGAAGCCCAAGGATACCCGCAAAGCTCAGTTGGCTCAGCTGATTCAGCATTCGAAAAACGCCAAGGTGCAGTTCAACAGCCCCAAGGATATTTTCGTGAAGAACCTGGGTCCGACTATCAACACGCCGTATTCGGAGCACAGCCCGGTGATTTCGCAGGACGATAAAATCCTGCTCTTTACCTCGCGTTCCGACAATATGAGCGCCCAGTCGGTTGCGCAGGACGCGAAAAACAAAAAGGACAAGAACCTCGCTACTGACGGCCAGTACTACGAAAACATCTACGAAGCCACGCGTATTGATGACGAGAACTGGGAGAAGCCACGCTCGCTGAGCACGGTGCTGAACGGCAAAGGCCACGACGCTTCCATCCAGGTGTTCGATAACGACACCAAGCTGCTGATGTACCGCAACGACGAGAACGGCGACATCATGTATGCCGAGAAGTCGGGTGCTGACTGGACGGAGCCCAAGAAGTTGAACGACAACATCAACTCCAAGGCGTTTGAGTCGGATGCGTACATCACGCCAGACGGCCGCACCATCTACTTCTCTACGGGCAAGTATTCAGAAGACGGTACGCTGGACATCTACTTCGCAACCCGCCAACAGGGTGGTGACTGGGGCACGGCTAAGCCAGTAACCGGCATCAACACCAAATACGACGACGACAGCCCGTATGTAAGCAAGGACGGCCGGACACTGTATTTCGCCTCGCGCGGCCACAACACGATGGGCGGCTACGACATCTTCAAGTCGGACTATGACTCGGTAGGAAACAAGTGGGGCCGCCCGGAGAACATGGGCTACCCGGTGAATACGCCTGATGATGACACGTACTATCGTTTGAGCCCGAATGGCTCGTACGCTTACCTGTCGTCGTACCGCATCGGTGGCTACGGTGAGAAGGACATCTACACCATCAACTACATCAAAAACGCCATCATCCGGGGCAAAGTGTTCAGCAAGCGCGACAGCACAACGGTAATCCCTGGTGTGGAGCTGGTATTTAGCGGCACACAGGCTGATAAAACGGCCCTGAGCTACCGCGACGTAACCAAGCCCGAAACCGGCGACTATCAGGTGAACGTGCTTTCGGGCCGTACTTACCAAGTAGCCGCTTCCAAAGACGGCCAGAACGTAGCTACTGAGGAATTCGCAATACCTGTATCGACCAACGATTCGACGGTGATTGAGAAAAACTTCTACGTGGATTATGTAGACACGAGCATGGTAGCCGGTGTGGCCATGAAGCCCATCTACTTCGATACCGACAAGTACAAGCTACGCGCTGAGAGCATCACGGAGCTGAATAACATTGCCGCTATCCTGGCTGCCAACCCTGGCGTGAACATCTCCATCGAAGGCCATTGCGACTCGCGCAATACCGACGAGTACAACATGGTGCTGGGCCAGAACCGCGCTGATGCTGCTTACAACTACCTGAAGAAGCAGGGTGTAGGCGAAACCCGCATGGTAACGGTAAGTTATGGCGAGCGTCGTCCGGCGGCCGGCAACGACAGCCCGGAGAACATGCAGCTTAACCGCCGCGTGGAGTTCCGCACGATCCTGAAAGAAGGTGAAGCCATGCCAACCATGACGCCTCCCGCCACGCCTACTTCGGGCACGCCAGTGCGTTCTACGCCACTGCAGCCCGGCAAAAGCAAGGTGAAAATGGCTGACGGTACCAAGGTGAAAACCAAGGTGGACGAGGACAGCGACAAAGTAAAAGTGAAAACCAAAGGCGCTTCGGATGAGAAGAGCAAGACGGTTACCAAAGACGGTACCATCGATGCCAAGACCAAAGATGCCACCGGTGAAAAGACCAAAGTGAAGACGGACAACGACTAAGCCGCTTCTAACAGCTAGTAAAACGGGCCGGGCAAATTGTCCGGCCCGTTTTTTTTCAACATAATGGCCGAACCCACGTTATGTTTGGGCAATTTCGCCCTTGAATTCTCGTTGTTCGCCCCAGAACTATGGCCGTAGTACCCTACAAAGACGACACCGCTGACAAAAAATCGCAGGTGGCGCACATGTTCAACAGCATCGCCGGGAAGTATGACTTCCTCAACCACTTCCTCAGCGCCGGAACCGATATTTATTGGCGGCGTAAGGCCGTGGGCGAGTTGAAGCAGCTACGGCCGGCCCGAATACTGGATATTGCCACCGGCACCGCCGACTTCGCCATCGAAACGCTGCGGGCGGCCTCACCCGATGCGAAGGTGACGGGCGTGGATATTTCGGAAGGGATGCTGGCCGTTGGGCGGCGTAAGCTGGAGGCAAAGGGCCTCACCAATCGTATCCAGCTGGAGTTGGGCGACTCGGAGAACCTGCCGTTTCCTGATGGGTACTTCGATGCCGTGACGGCTTCGTTTGGAGTACGCAACTTCGAAAACCTGGCCATTGGCCTAGCCGAAATGCGCCGGGTGCTGCGGCCGGGCGGTAAGCTCGTGATACTGGAGTTTTCCAAGCCCACGGCTTTCCCCATGAAACAGGCCTACAATTTTTACTTCCGGCATATTCTGCCGGTATTTGGCAAACTCATCTCTAAAGACCGCGCCGCCTACACGTACCTGCCCGAATCGGTGCAGGCCTTCCCGGACGGCCCAGACTTTCTGGCTATTCTGCGGCAGGTTGGCTTTACTTCTCCCGCATGGCAACCCCTCACTTTCGGTATCAGCTCCATCTACACCGCACTCAAGTAGGCCAGTTTGCGCTGGCCGGTTTGCTGGCTCTGGCCGTGCCGCTTAGCGGAATGGCCCAGAACAAGAGCCGCGCTACGGCCAGCCGGGGCAAGGGTGGCCGTGTGAAATCCATTACGGTGCAAAACCTGCCCGGCTACGACGATAAGTGGTTCCACCCAGGCTTCTATATTGCTCCTAACTTTTCGAGCTATAAGATCGAGCAGTCGCCGGCGTACATTGCTAACTTCGGTACTTCGCGTGGCGTGACGGCAAACTCCAAGATAAGCCCCGGCTTCTCGGTTGGGTTTGTGGGCGATGCGCGGCTGAATGACTACTTGAACCTGCGCTTTGCGCCGGGCGTGAGCTTCATCACGCGCCAGATTGAATTCAAGCCCGACGGCTACACGCCTGACCCGAGCAGAGACAATGATCCGGAGGAAATCGTGACGCAGGAGGTGGGGGCTACGCAGGTGGATCTGCCGCTGCTGGTGAAGTTTCACTCGGAGCGCCGCCGCAACACGCGCGTGTATGTGGTGGGTGGCCTCAAGCCCAGCGTGAACGTAGGTACCCGCCGCAAGGACCCGGAGCGCAATCAGCTGTCGGTAGCCAGCAGCGACCTGGCCATTGAGTATGGGGTGGGCCTCGACCTGTTCTATCCGTTCTTCAAGTTCGCGCCTGAGCTGCGCTTCTCGCACGGGCTTAGCAATCAGCACCAGGGCGTAGACAACATCTACAGCCGCAGCCTACAGAGCCTGCGCAGCAACACCGTAACGCTGTACCTGAACTTTGAATAAACCACACAAGCTTAGCTGAACTGATAATGGCTGGCTGCCCAACGCGTTGTTGGGGCGGCCAGCCATTTTTCGGTTCGACAGGCTGCTGCTTCTAAAAAACGTATGAAAACTGCCTTTATCACCGGGGCTTCCTCGGGCATTGGCCGCGCTACGGCTGTAGCGCTGGCGCAATCCGGATTTCAGCTCATCATTACCGGGCGTCGCCGCGAGAAGCTGGAAGAGCTGGCCCGGGAGCTGGCTGGTATCTCCACGCACATCCTCACGTTTGATGTGCGCGACCGGGCTGCCGTGGAGGCCGCCGTGGCCAGCCTGCCCGGGACCTTTGCCGAGGTAGACGTGCTGATCAATAACGCTGGCAATGCCCACGGGCTGGCCCCGATTCAGGACGGCAACCCGGACGACTGGGACGCTATGCTCGATGGCAATGTGAAGGGGCTGCTCTACGTGAGCCGGGCCGTGCTGCCCGCCATGACGCGCCGACAGGTGGGCCATATTATCAATATCGGCTCCATTGCTGGCATTGAGGCCTATGCCAACGGCAACGTGTACTGCGCCTCCAAAGCCGCCGTGTCGATGCTGACCAAAACCATGCGCCTGGATTTGCTGCCCCACAACATCCGGGTGGCAGAGGTGAACCCGGGTGCGGTGGAAACCGACTTCTCGAAGGTGCGCTTCAAAGGCGACGAATCCCGCGCCGAGTCGGTATACAAGGGCTTTCAGCCGCTGGTGGCGCAGGATGTGGCCGAAGTCATTCAGTTCATGGTGACCCGGCCGCCGCACGTAAACGTGGCCGAGGTGCTGCTGCTGCCAACAGCGCAGGGCGCGGCCGCCACCATTCGGCGGGAATCATAACCGAAAGCCAACGCACTGCAGCGTGCTGCAAAAATACAGCCCGGCCAACTGATTGGCCGGGCTGTGTTGCGTTTAGACCTGTCGGGAGGCCAGTTGCAGCAGCAGGCCGGCGTGCAGGGTGTGCTGGCCGGCGAAGCGCAGAAATTCGGGCTCTACGCCGAATTCGCGCAGAAATGCGCCCTGCTTCTCCACGTCAGCAGCAGAAACAAACTCGTCCTCGTCGCCGCAGACCAGCGTGACGGGCAGGCCGCGCAGCAACCGGCCCGCCGCCTGAAAGTCCATGTCGGGCGGGAAGGCGCCGGCCCACAAAACCAGCCGGGCCGGCCGGAAGGGCGCGCGCGCCAGCCAGCGGCTGACCGTAGCAGCGCCCTGCGAGAAGCCCAGCACCGTTACCCGGGTATCAGCTGAAGCCTGGGGCAGTAGAGTGGCGGCCAGCTGATTGAGGTAGCCTACGTAATCGTCGATTTCGAGCAGGCGGTCTTCGCGCGTCATCCAGGTGGCGCCCACGCGCCCGCCGGTGCCCTGCAGATAGAACCGCGACAGGCCTTCCGGCGCCACTACCACCAGCGTAGGGTCGGCGGCGCTGATGGCTGCGAAGTGCCGGATAAAATACTGCGCCAGCTGGCCGTAGCCGTGGCACACAAACCACACCTGCCGGGTGGCGGCGGTCAGCGCGCCCAACTGGAAATAGCGCGCCGTGCGCGCAACCGATATATGGTGTTCCTGGGCCATAGCGCACAAAATCAGTTTAGGCTGCCCGCCCGCTTGTCAGGGCAGAGCACCCAGCAGTAGCCGGTGCCTGCCGAACGAACGGCGGCAATACGCGGGCTAAACAGGGGAAAGAGAATCAGCCCTTGGTCGGTAAGTCGTCGGCGCTGAAGCCAAACGGCAGCAGGTCGGAGAGGCTGCGGAAGCGGTAGATACTGCCGTCGGGGCCGGGCATGAGCAGCGGAATGGCCTGCTTCTGGCGGTGCTCGTATTCGGCCATCACCTGGCGGCAGGCTCCGCACGACGACACCGGCACGAAGTCGCCGGCAGCGGGGCGGGCGGCGACGGCCATGCCCAGAATGCGCCGCTCGGGCTGGGAGGCGGCCAGCCCGAACAGGGCGGTGCGCTCGGCGCAAAGTCCTGAGGGGAAAGCCGCGTTTTCCTGATTGGTGCCCCGGAAGATGGTGCCGTCGTCGAGCAGGAGGGAAGCGCCGACGTGGAAGTGCGAATAAGGCGCGTAGGCCTGGTCGGTGGCGGCGCGGGCAGCCTGCCAGGTGAGGGCTTCGGCGGGCGTTAGCTCAGTTTCGGTGAGAACCTCGACGTGGATGGTGAGGTGGAGCGGGTGGGCCATGAAATAGGCAGAAATAGATATTCCGGTACCGGCTCGCGGCCCCGGCTGAAGAAGGGGCGGTGAATGTACTACAAATCCGGCGGAGTAGCGGCGTTGGGGGTAGGAGAAAGCTGGGGCTGGCGGCCGGTGACGGCCGGGCCGCACCACGCCACCCTGGCCGGCCGGGCCGGTGCCCTGCCCCGATTGACGGGAATTCGTTAGAATTGGCCCTGTTTTGAGCCTGTTCATTTACTGTGCCGACCTACCTGAGCCAGCCGGCATTCCCCGCAAATCCCCCCTGCATGACCCGTATTACCCTGCTCGGAGCCGGCCGTTCGGCTTCCTCGCTGATTGAGTACCTGCTGCGCCACGCGCCCACCGAAAACTGGTTTCTCACCGTGGCTGATGCCAACCCGGCCCACCTGGTGCCGGTGCTGGCCGCTCACACCGAATACGCCCGCGCAGTGCCGTTTGCGCTGGAAAATGAGGTGCTGCTGCAGGAGCTGGTGAGTGGTGCCGATATTGTTATTTCGATGTTGCCGGCGCTGCTGCACGGGCCGGTGGCGCGGATGTGCGTGCAGCTGGGGCGGCATCTGGCCACGGCCAGCTATGTGAGCGAGGAAATCCGGGGGCTGGATGCGGCGGCGCGGGCCGCGGGTAGCACCCTGCTGATGGAGTGCGGCCTCGACCCCGGCCTCGACCATATGTCGGCCATGGCCGTGATTGAGGAAATCCGAGAGCGGGGTGGCCGCATTACCTCGTTTAAGTCGTATTGCGGGGGACTGCTGGCGCCCGACTCGGAAGGCAACAATCCGTGGAAATACAAGTTCACGTGGAACCCCCGCAACGTGGTGCTGGCCGGCCAGGGTACGGCCAAATACCTCGAAAACGGTCATCCGCGCTACATTCCTTACCAGCACCTGTTTGCCCGCACTGAGTCGATATTGGTGCCTGGATACGGCGACTTCGACGGCTACGCCAACCGCGACTCGCTCAGCTACCGTGCGCCGTATGGCCTAGATGACATCCCCACGATTCTGCGCGGCACGCTGCGCCGGGCCGGCTACTGCGCCGCTTGGCACGCGCTGGTGCGCCTGGGCCTTACCGACGATGCCGTGCGCCTCGGTAACGCCGCCGACCTGACCTGGCGCGAGCTGCTGGAGTCGTACCTGCCGGTTTTGGTGCCGCGCGCCGCCAACGAAACCGCCCTGGCCATGCACTGTGCCGACTACCTGGGCCTTTCGATGGCCGGGCCAGAGATGGAGCGGCTACAGTGGCTGGGCTTGTTCACAGAGCAGCCCGTTGGCCTGGCCGACGGCACGCCGGCGCAGCTGCTGGAGCGCCTGCTGACTCAGAAGTGGCAGCTGCAGCCCGCCGACCACGACATGATTGTGATGCAGCACCTGTTCGAGTTTGAGCTAGCGGGCGTGCGCTACGGCCGTACCAGCTCGCTGGTGGTGCTCGGGGACGATGCCACGCACACGGCCATGGCCAAAACCGTGGGGTTGCCACTGGGCATGGCCGTGCGCCGGCTGGCGCGGGGCGAGGTGGCCGCGCGGGGCGTGCTGATTCCTACCGGTGCCGACCTCTACCAGCCAATCTTGGCGGAGCTGGCGGCCGACTACGGCATCCGGTTCGAGGAGCACGAAACCGCGCGTTAGCCTTGCTAAGTGGTGAGGCGAAAGTAATGCGGCTGGGCATAAAGTTATATCTTGTTGAATGCGAGCTACTACTGATTTGACTAGCCCAGAAGTGCTGACGTTGGAACAGGCAGCCGCCCATGGCCCGCACTACCGCATGCGCCGCCGGGCGCAGGCCGTGCTGGGCCACAGCCGAGGCCAGAGCATCAGCCGTTTGGCGGCCTTATTTGCTGTGGACGCCGATACGGTCAGCCGCTGGCTGCGACGCTGGCGAGCCCAGGGCGTGAGCGGCCTGCGCGAAGGGGCCCGCTCGGGCCGGCCACCCCACCTGGATGCGGCCGCCCAAAAAAACTAGCGGCTGATCTGGGCCACCTGGTGCCGCAGTCGCTGGGCCGGCACAGCCCCCTGCCCGTACCAGCCCTGAGCCGGAGCCGCCTCTGCTACTGGGCCCGTCGCCTGGGCTTCTGCTACAAACGCCTGCGTCAGAGCCTGCGGGCCCGGCGCGATGCCCTGCTGTTCGGCTTTTTCCAGCAGGAGTTGGCCCTGCTGCATCAGGTCGAGGCCAGCGGCGGGGTGGCCGTCGTCTACGTGGATGAGTGCCGCTTTTCGCGCCAGGCACCCGTCTCACATGCCTGGCAGCGGCGCGGGCAGCCGGCGCACGGCGTGCCGGCCGAACGCGGCCCCACCGGTGGCTACTCGCTGCTGGGCTTCTGGCAGGCGCGCGACCCGGCCCAGGCCTTCACTGGCGTGCTCTATGCCGGCGCGTTCACAGCCGACTTGTTTGTGGCCGCTGTCGAGCAGTTCAGCTTCACGCTTGAGCGGCCCACGATCCTCGTGCTCGACAACGCCAGCATCCACCGGGCCGCCAGCGTGCAGGCGCGGCTGCGCGCGTGGGCCCGGCGCGGGCTGCGTCTACAGTTTCTGCCCGCCTACTCGCCCGAACTCAACCAGATCGAACGGCTTTGGCACCGCTGCAAGCACTACTGGCTCAGGCCCCATGACTACGACAGTGAAGCGCACTTGTACGAACGTCTCACCCAACTAATTCACGGAATTGGCATACAATACCGCATTACTTTCACATGACCACTTAACAGCTTTTTTCAGGCAGGAATAGGCGAGGTAGCGACGCAATAGTTGGAGTCTCGTCGTTGAACAACTGACGCCGGATTGTGCGGTAAAACAACATCAGCAACGGCGAGATGCAAGATATTGCGCCTCGACCTCGTTCACCCAGCCGAAAAGCAACTGCAACAGCTTTTTCCGGCAGCTGCAGGTACGGGCCGAATCAGGCAGTGCCCGGTAGCTTCCCTATCCTGGATCAATCAATTCTGCGCGCTTGAAAGGGTATCTGTGGCTGCGGCTGCGAATAGGCGGCCGCTTGCTGGCCGAGCTGGGCTGGTGGCGGCTGGCGCTGCTGGGTCCGTTTCTGCTTTTGTCGGTGGCTCGCGCTTTCGTGGTGCTGGCGCCGCACGCTGCCGGGCAGTGGCTGGTGCCGCTGGCAGTGGCCCTGTTCATTGGCAGCCAGCACCGCCGCCGCCTCGACCTGGGGTTTCTGCAGCTTACCGCGCCCCGGTTCCGGCCGTGGCTGGCCGTGGAATACGGGCTGTGGAGCCTGCCGGCTGCTGCTACTTTGCTGGCCTTTGGGCAGCTGACTGCGGCGCTCCTGACGCTGGGGTTGGCCGTAGCCGCTGCCTGGCTGCCGGCGGCCCGGCCTCAGGACAGCAAGAAACGCCGCCGCAGCTTGGTGCGGAGTGAGGCGCTGGAGCTGGTGAGCGGCCTGCGGCAAACGGCTGCCGCGGTGTGGTGGCCGCTGCTGCTGGCCGGCGCGGCGTGGGGGCGGCAGTATCCGGAGGTGCCGGCTTTGGCGCTGGTCGTTTGGCTGTTGCTGCTGGCCGGGTGCTACGGCACGCCTGAGCCCTGGACGCTGCTGCTGCCGGCCCTCCGGCAGCCGGGGGCGTGGCTGCGGCGGCGCGTGGGACTGGCGCTGCTTTACCTGCTGCTCACGGCTGCGCCGTTTGCCGGGATGCTGGCGCTGGGGCCGGCTGGGGTAGGTGGGGCGGGCCTGCTGCTGCTGTGGGGCGCGGCCCTGCTCACGATGGTGGTGCTGGCCCGCTACGCCTTCTACCCCGACACGCTGCTGGTACGCCTCACCCAGGGCGCCATCCTGTCGTTGGTGCTGCTGGCCGGGCAGCCGGTGTTTCCGGCGCTGCTGCTGGTGGCGTTTGCGGGGCTGCTCTGGAAAAGCCGGCAGCGGCTCTCCAATTTCCGACAAGACTGAGGCATGATTGAGATTCGCAACCTGAGCAAAGCCTTCGGGAGCCAGCCGGTGCTGCACGATGTGAGCCTGACGCTGCAACCCGGCACCCTGCACGGCCTGGTGGGGGCCAACGGCGCCGGCAAAACCACGCTGCTTCACTGCCTCTACGGCCTGCACGCCGACTACCAGGGCACCGTGGTGGAAAGTACCGGCCTGCCTATCCGCGCCCACACCGGGCTGCTGTCCTACGAGCCGTATTTCTATCCGCGCCTCACCGGCCGCGAATACCTGGAGTTCACGCTGCAGGCCCGCGGCCGGAATGTGGTGGATTTCAACGGCTGGAACCAGCTGCTGGAGCTGCCCCTGGACCAGTACGCCGAGGAGTATTCGGCCGGCATGAAGAAGAAGTTGGCGCTGCTGGCGTTGCTGGTGCAGCCCTTCCGCTACCTCATCCTCGACGAGCCCTTCAACGGCCTCGACCTGAACGCCAACCTTCTGCTGATGGAAATTCTGCGGCGGCTGCGCGGGCAGGGCGTGGGCATTCTGCTGACCTCGCACCTGCTGGGCTCCCTCACCGAGCTCTGCGACGAGCTGACCGTGCTGGCCGACGGCACCGTGCGCCGCCGCTATACCGCCGCCGAATTCGGGCAGGTGCAGGTCGATCTGCTGGACGAGTTCTACCAGGATAAGCTGGCCCAAGTGCGCCGGCTACTTCCATCTGAAGGCGAGTTTTGAACCAGGCGTTACAGCGCTAAATAAAACGGCCCCAGCAACTCCCGAAAAGCCTGCGAATACTGCTCATCGGCGGCTTTTATCAGCAGTTCCTGCTGCCGGAGCGGGGCAGGCCGGCGCCCAAACGTGGTGATGTGGCGCAGCGGCTTGCTGCCGGCCCGGTGCCGCACAACCAGCTGCACCACCGGCCACAGCCCCACTACGGTGGCGGCCTGCTCGAAGTGCTGCATTTCGGGCGGCGGCAGCAGCACCGTGAGGTGGCCGGCTGGGGTCAGGAAGTCGGCTGCGAACTGCGCCAGCTCCGCAAAAGTCAGCGAATCATCTGTGGTGTGGCGGGCGGTGGTGCGCCGGGCGTCGGGCGAGCGGAGGGAGTGGCGGAAGAAAGGTGGGTTGCAGACGATGCCGTCGAAGGGCGCAGGGTGGGTGGCGGCCAGGCCGGCCAGCGGCAGCGCGTGCAGCGTGAGCCGGGCCGCCCAGGGGCTGGCCCGGAAATTGGCGGCGGCCTGCGCGGCGGCAGTGGGGTCCAGCTCAACGGCCTCAATGGCCGCAGTGGCGTTGCGCTGAGCCGCCATCAGGGCCAGCAGGCCGGTGCCGGTGCCGATATCGAGCAGCCGCTGGGCCCCGGCCACCGGGGCCACGGCACCCAGCACGCAGGCGTCGGTACTCACCTTCATGGCACACGCGCCCTGCTCGATCCGGAACTCTTTGAACTGAAAATACGAATTGGCCACGGCAGACAGCAAACAGACAGCCGGCAAAGATCCGCAGCATGTCGGCCATTCCGGCGCTGGCAAGCGTTTTTCAGCAAAAATTGCGCTGATGCATCCCGCGACTATTGGCTGACGGCGCGGCGCTTTTCCTCCTCGGCCCCCGTGGCCCGCTTGCGGGCTGGCGGCACCTCGTTGCTGCCGAACCGGTACGAAAACGACACCGTGGCCGCCCGGCTGTCCTGGCTGGCGCGGTAGCGTTCCTCAAACACCTGGTAGCGCGAGGTAGCCGTAATCGGCGCCGTATACAGCAGGTCGGTGGCGTTGAGGCGCAGCGTGGCCCGGCCGTCGAGCAAGCTTTTCTGCACGCCCACGCCGAGCTGCCCAAACGCCTCTACCACCTGGAAGGCGTACCACTCGCGCGAGTGGTAGCTGCCGTTCAGGTCGGCAGTCCAGCCCTTGCCCAGCGCGAAGGTGCTGTTGGCGCTGGCAATGGCTCCCGGCCGCCCCGCCGGGGCGGTGGTGTTGCTTAGGCGGCCATCGAAGTAGATGTAGAACAACTCGATATCGGTGTAGAGCTGCCACCATTTGGTGGGGGCCAGCGGGGCCGTGAGCGTGAAGGCGTAGTAGTGACGGGTCTGCAGGTTCACGTCGGTAGCGGCCACCAGCCGCTCGGGGCCGGGCTGGGCCAGGTACACCGGCACGATGGGCCAGTGGCCGCGCGCGTAGCTCAGGCCCGTGGTGTATTTCTGGCGCCAGGTGTGGGTCAGCTCGGCGCTGTAGCTGGTCATGGGCTGCAGGTAGGGGTTGCCGGCGCGGTACGAGGTGGCATCTACATAAGACCGGAAGGGGTTGAGCTGGGTGTAGGTGGGCCGGTCGAGGCGGCGGCTCAGCGTGAAGCCCAGCGCATGGGCTTCCGACAGCGTCCGGCTCAGGTTCAGGTTCGGGAACAGCTGCAGGTAGCGGCGGTCGAAGTTTTCGTTGCCGATGTCCTGGCGGCCGGTGGCCACGGTTTGCTCGGCGCGCAGGCCGGCTGTAAGCGTGAGGCCCGGCCGGGTGCGGCTCATCGTCAGGTAAGCCGCCCGGATGCTCTCGTCGTAGCGGAAGCGGTTCGACTGGGTGGCATCCCGAAGGAGGCTGCCGTTTCGATAAAACACCACGTCGTTGTCGGCGCGCACCTGGCTGGCTTTCAGGCCCAGCTCCAGGCGCAGGCCGCGTGGCAGCGGCCGCACATAGTCGGCCTTAGCGCTCTGGATGTGCAGCGTGCCATCCTGGTTGCCGGTGAGAGCCGTGGTCGGCTGCCCGGCGGGAAGGCTATAGATTGTTACCAGATCCAGCACCCGCCGGATGCCGTAGCGGGCCATATCAGCATCGGCCGTCAGCTCGGCCGTGCCCGCCGAGTCGGGCCGGAACGTGTGGCGCAACGTGAGGTTGGCGGCCACGTTGGGCGTGCGCAGGTTGCGGAAGTTGTCGGAGGTGTAGCTGCTCACCGGTTGGTCCTGTGCATCAAAAAACGCGGACTCGTTGGTGCCCTGCCAAGGCGATTTGCTGGCCAGGCCGCTCACCATCACGCCTAGCGTGGTCCGGGGGCTGAGGGTGTAGTCAAGGCCGGCCTTCCAGGCGTGCGACACCAGGTGGTTGCGCATTTCGTTGCGTTGCTGGCTGCTGGCCTGGGGCTGGCCCTCGGGCCGGTAAATCCGCGAAAAGGCCAGGTTCTGGAAGTTCTGGCGGTCGGTGTAGGCGTAGGTGGCGTAGAGGTTGGCGTGCGGCCCCCGGTGGTTCAGCGACAGGCCCGAGGTATGTTTGCCGTAGCGCCCGCGCCCGTAGCTGGCATTCAGGCTGCCGTTGGTGCCCAGGTGCTGGTCTTTCCGGAGGTTGATGACGATGACCCCGGCCGTACCCTGCGCATCGTACTTGGCGGGCGGGTTGGGAATCAGCTCCATGGTGCTCACCTGCTCGGCGGGCAGGGCCCGTAGCATGTTGGCCAGCTCGGTGCCCGTCATGGGCACGCGCTTGCCATCGAGCAGCACCAGCACGCCCCGCTTGCCCCGTAGCGCCAGCTCATCGTTGCCGTCCACGGTCACGCCCGGGGCGCGGCCCAGCACGTCAAGCACGGTGCTGCCGCTGGAAAGCGGGCTGTTTTCCACGTTGATGATCGTGCGGTCGGCGCGGCGCTCGAACGGCGGTTTCTGGCCCGTCACGGTAACGCCGCGCAGCTGCTGCGTGGGGCTGGCGGCCAGCGTGAGGCGTAATATGGCCGGCGGCCGGTCCGTAACCGTAATCGGCCCCACCCAGGCCTGCGCATAGCCCGCATGCACCACCGACACCAGGTACTGGCCCACACTGGCCGGGGCCAGTACAAACTGCCCGCCCGCGTCCGTAAACTCGGTTTTGAGCGCTACCGAATCGGTGGCGCGGTGCAGCACGACGGTGGCATATTCCACGGGCGTGCCGGTGGCCGTCCGGACTGTACCCGGTATCGGTGCCGGCCGCTCCTGGGCCACCAGCGGCCCCGCAAGGGTAAGCAACGCCGGTAGCAGGCGCGAAATCCGGCGCAGAACGCCGGTAAAAACTGAATTCATGGGTGCACTTTCCGGGGGGTGAGAAAAACGGAGCGTGCAATAGGTGTGTCAGGCTAACTGACCTGCCCCAATCAGGCAGGTCAATCAGATGGTATAGAGAGCAGATATAAGGGCAAAAAGCAGACACATGAAGCCAGACCACTTTTCACGATGAAAGATAACGACAAACAGCCTTCAGGCAAAAATACTATTCATTGAATATTCTAGAAATTGGATTAGTCTTGCAAGCACGAGTGATTGTCAGGTAGTTGAAGGCACGACGATAAACTAATCTGAAGCAGGCAAAAAGGCGAGGCCGGCCCAAAAAGAGAATCCCCGGCTGCGGCAGCCAGGGATTCTTTATAAAAGCAAAATACTGCAGCCGTAAAACGAGGGTAACTCCGCCGCCGGATCGTACACGGCGGCTGGCTACCGCAGCGCGTCCAGGGCAGCCCGCAGGCGGGGCAGGGCCGCCTCAATTGACTCCAGCGAGGCCCCGCCCACCGACATGCGGAACCACGGCGCCGTGCCAGCGGTGCCGAAGGCACTGAACGGCACCAGCGCCAGCCCGGCGTCGCTGATCAGGTAGGAAGTCAGCTCCTTGGTGGTGCTGAGTACCTGGCCGGCCGGCGTGGTTTTGCCCAGCACGTCGAGGCGGGCCGTGAGGTAGATGGCCCCCATCGGCACCATGGAATCGACGGGGTAGCCGGCGGCTTTCAGCTCCTGCAGGCCTGCGTGCAGCGTTTCGAGGCTGCGCTGAATCTTCTCCTTAAACTCGCCGATGAAGCCATCGACGGCCGGGGTGTTGGGCAGGAACTTGGCGGTAGCCACCTGCTCGGCCTTGGGGGCCCAGGCGCCCACGTGCCCAAGAATAGCCTTCATCTTATCAATCACCACGGCCGGCCCGAACGCATAGCCCACCCGCACGCCGGTGGCGGCTAGGCACTTCGAGATGCCGTCGATGTACACCACATAGTCGCGCAGCTCGGGGCGCAGGTTCACGGGGTCGAAGTGCTCGGTCTGGCCGAAGGTGAGCATCCAGTAGATCTGGTCGTAGAGCAGGTAGAGCGGCTTTTCGCTAGGCTGGCGGCGCTGGTTTTCGGCCAGTACCAGGTCGCAGATGGCCAGCAGGTTGTCGCGGGTGAAAACGGTGCCGGTGGGGTTCAGCGGCGAGCATAGGGCCAGCAGCGTGGCGCCGGCCAGGTGCGGGGCCAGCTCCTCGGCCGTGGGCATAAAGTTATTTTCGGGCAGGGTTTCCACCATCACCGGCTCGGCGCCCGAGAGGTGGCAGTAGTGGTTGTTGTTCCAGCTGGGCACCGGAAACACCACCCGGTCGCCGGGGTCCACGAGGGCCAGGTAGGTGGCGTAGATGAGCGGGCGCGAGCCGCCGGCCACCAGCACGTCGTTGGGGGAGTAGTCGAGGCCCAGGCGCTCCTTTGTGAAGGCCGTGGCGGCTTCGCGCAGGGCGGCCATGCCGTTGGCGGGCGGGTAGTTGGTGTGCCCGGCCTGGTAGGCGGCCGTAATTTCGGTTTCGAGCGCCGCCGGTATCGGGAAAATGGCGGGGTCGAAGTCGCCGATGGTCAGGTTGCAGATCTGCTCTCCCCGGCGGATCATGTCGTTTACTTCGTTGCCGATCTTAATGATTTCGGAGCCGATGAGGCTGTCGGCCATGCGCGAAACTTGCATAGGAAGAAGGTTTTGGTCGGCCAAATATAGAACCGTCGCGTTGGGAAATGCGCCGTGCCCGGCCAAATTTGCCCCACGCCCACCTGCCGGGCCACTCAGCCTCCGTACACCGGCAGTGAGAAAGCAAAGCAGGTGCCTTCGCCTTCGCGGCTATGCACGGTTAGCTCGCTGCCGTGCAGATGCACGATGCGGCGGGCAATGGCCAAACCCAGCCCCAGGCCGTCCTGTGTTTTGTCGCGCACCTGGTCGGAGCGGTAGAACCGGTCGAAGACGTGGGGCAGATCCTGGGGGGCAATGCCGCGGCCGGTATCCGTGACGAGCAGCGTCAGGCGCTGCTGGGCATCGGGCGCGGCCACCGTCACGAGCACCCGGCCGCCGGCGGGCGTATAGCGCAGGGCGTTGTCGAGCAGGTTCTGCAGCACCCGCTCAATGAGGCCGATGTCGGCGCAGGCGAAGGGCACGGCGGTGGGCCAGTGGGCTTCCAGCGCGATGGTGCGGGCCCGGGCTTCGGGTTCCAGCTTGAGCAGCACGTCCTGCACCAGCTCGGTCACGGAAAACGGCTCGGGGCGCGGCACCGTCTGGCGGGCCTCCAGCTTGCTCAGCTCAAACAGCTCCGACACCAGCCGCTTGAGGCTCTGCGTGTTCTTAAGGATGGTGTGCAGGTAGCTTTGCCGCTCAGGCTCCGTGAGCAGGTGCTGCCTGAGCAGGATGGTTTCGGTGTAGCCCTCGATGCTGGCCAGCGGCGTGCGCAGGTCGTGGCTGATGTTGGCCACCAGCTCGCGCCGCAGCTCGTCGTTGCGGCGCAGTGCCGCCACCGACTCCTCGGTGCGGGCGGCCATGCCGTTGAAAGCCTCGGCCAGCTCAGCCAGCTCGTCGCCGGGTTGGATGCCTTCCACGCGGGCCGCGTAGTCGCCGGCGTGCAGGCGGCGCACGGCGGCCGAGAGGCGGTGCAGGTTTTTGGTGAGCAGCGAAATCAGCAGCACGCCCAGCACCAGCGTGGCCGCGCCGGCCAGCGCCAGCATCCGGAGCAGGCCGCCCACGATGTAGCTCTGCCGCCACGAGGTGGCGGCGTCGGGGGCGGGGCCGCCGCCCAGCGTGATGTAGAGGTAGCAGTGCAGCCGGCCGGTGCGCGTCACGAGGGGTACCACCGAAAAGGGGCGCGCCACGGCCGGGTGGCGCGGGTCGGTGCCGAAGATGGGCAGCGGCTGCCGGCCGGCCAGAAACGCCCGCACTGGCGGCATGGCCACGCGCGCGCTCTTCACCTCGTTGGGGGCCGCCGATGAGGTGAGAATCTGCCCATCAAGCCCCACCAGGTAGAGCTTGATGCTGGGGTTGATGGCCATAGCGGCCCCAAAAGTGCGCTGGAGCGTGGCCTGCGGTATTTCGTTGGTGGCAGAGTCGATCTGGAGCACCTGGGCCACGGAGGCAGCCAGGCTGCGGTTGTTGCGCTGCAGTTCCTCGGCCAGATACTGGTCGGTGCTTTGGGCCAGCAGCAGCACGTAGACCCCGCTCACGGCCAGCAGCAGCGCGCCCAGCAGCACCGACAGCCGCCCCTGCAGGCTATTGAGGTTCAGAAGTTTCACCAGGCAGGGGGCGGGTTGTGGTGGAGAGTGGTCTGATTGAGGCTCGAACAGTAGATGCTCCGGTCCGGCGGCTTTTTCAGCCGTCGGGCGGGTCTTCGCCAGCTGATGTTGTTTGCCGAGAACGTCTTGTCGAAGGTCGTTCTATCGACAACCGGCCCGACGGCTGAAAAAGCCGCCGGACCGGACCGTTCAGCGTACGCACACCTATCACGTCGAAGCCGCTTCAAGATACTGAATCACTGGCCCAGCTGGTCGTTGAGCTTGTAGCCCACGCCCCACACCGTCAGCACGTACTCGGGGTTGGCGGCGTCGCGCTCAATCTTGATGCGCAGGCGGTTGATGTGCGAGTTGACGGTGTGCTCGTAGCCGGAGTAGGAGTAGCCCCAGATCTGGTCGAGGAGCTGGGTGCGCGAATAGGGGCGGCCGGGGTGGCGCAGTAGCAGCGCCAGCAGGTCAAACTCCTTGGCCGTCAGCTCCACGGCCCGCTCATCGACACTGACGCGGCGCAACCCCAGATCCAGCAGCAACCCGCCCTGCCGGAAGCGCCCGGCGGCCCCGCCCGCGAAGCCCGGCTCCTTGTCGGGGGCCGAGCGGCGCAGGCGGGCTTTTACCCGCGCCAGCAACTCCCGCACGCTGAACGGCTTGGTCAGGTAGTCGTCGGCCCCCAGGTCGAGGGCCAGCACTTTGTCGAGCTCCTCAGCCTTGCTGGTCAGCATCAGAATGGGCGTGCTCACCTGCTGGGCCCGGATGCGGCGGCACACCTCTATGCCGTTGAGGCCGGGCAGCATGATGTCGAGAATGATGACGTCGAACTGGCCTTCGGTGGCCTGCCGCAGTCCTTCCAGGCCGTTGGGCGTGATTTCGCAGTCGCAGTCGATGTCGCGCAGGTTCACCCGCAGCAGGTTGGCAATGTCGGCGTCGTCTTCGATGATGAGGGCGCGGGTGGCGGCGGGCATGAGGCAGGGGAATACGGGGGAACCAACCGGAAAGTAACACGAAACCAGCGAGCTGGGCCCGGCGCTACCACTCAAACGCCACGCCGGCTGTGGGCTGGATGCCGGTGTACACGTTGCGCAACCGCCCGAAGCCACCTGCCGCGTTGAGCGTGCCCCACCAGTGCTTGCTGAACGCGTAGTTCACCCCCAGCGAAAAAGAGGAATACGCCACACCCTCGCCCAGCCCGATACTGGCCAGCCGGTCAGGGCTGGGGGCGCGCACGTTGTCGAGGGTGCGCACGGCGGCCGTCAGCCAAGCGTGGCCGAGCTGGTAGCCCACCTCGGCCCCGTAGGTGTACTGGCTGGTGAAACCCCGCGTACGCTGGTTGTAGCCGGCATCGAGGGTGATGTAGGCGGGCAGGCGCGGGGCCAGGCTGTGCGACAGCGCCGCCCGGGCCCACACGTTCCACTCGCCGTCGCCGGTGGGCAGCGCAATGGTTTGGCGCGGGTCCTGGCGGTTGCGGCCGCGGGCATCGGCGTTGCCTGTGGGCGCCTCCACGGCCACGCCCACCGCCAGCGGCCACGCGCCGCGCAGCAGCCCGTAGCGCACCCCCAGCTGCACGTCGCCGAAGCCCTGAGTGGGGGTGGCCGTCACGAACTCGGCCCGCCGGTACACGGGCGTGTTGAGCACCACTTCCCAGCGGTCCGTCAGCCCGTACTCGGCGTAGAGGCTGGCCACCTGCTGCCGGAACCGCGCCGTTTCGATGGTGCCGCCGCCCAGCGGGTGGTAGCTGGTGGTACTGACAGTGGTAAGCCCGATTTTGGCGTAGCCACCGCCCTGCGCGCGGGTCCAGCCGCCGCCGGCCCGGGCCACGGGCGCGGCCAGCAGCACGGCTACGCCCGTCGCCCAGACGGAAAGCACACATTTTCGGAGCACAGAACTCATTGGAGCGGTGCGGCGCCGAAATTGATTTCCGCCGTTTCGCAGTAGAACACGATGTGCGAGAAGCCGGCCGAGCTGCCATCGAGCCGCAGAAACTGCTGGCCGTTTTTGTTGACGAAGCCCACGGCCTTCACGTTGGTGGCCGCCGCCGTGCGCTGCGCCCCGATGCGGGTATCGGCCTTGGCTAGGTATATCGTGACGGTGCCAGTATGAAAATCCGACGTGAAATCCATGTTGAGCTGCACGAATTCCTGGTTCTGGCCGTCGCGCACCAGCGCCAGCGTGCCACGGGTGGGCGTGCCGTTCTGGGGCGTGATGGTGCCGGTTTTCAATGACGTCAGGGCGCCTACCGGGTCGGGCGTGGAAATGGTCTGGGGCTCGGGGTCGTCGTTGGAGCAGGCGCTGAACAGGGTCGGCGCCAGGCACAGCAGCAGGATGGCAAGAGGCTTTTTCATGATGAGTGTGCGGGTTGGTGAATGAAAAACGAAACCTTCTGCTGCAAAGAAGTCCGCTGTCCGTCACAGAAGTATCACGAACGCTGAATATATGCCGGCTAGGCTCCGGGCTGAAGGCCAGCTGAGGCGGTCTGCCGCGAACCAAGGCGCCGTTTCGTAAACTTGCGGCTCGCTTTTGTTGTCACTGACTTGATGCTTCACCTCACTATATCTGGCCTGGAGGCCCTGCCTGCCGCCGCCGCCCAGGTCCGCGACGCGCTGCGCGGCCACTCCATCGTGTGCTTCGAAGGCGAGATGGGGGCCGGCAAAACCACGTTCATCAAGGCCCTGTGCGCCAGCCTGGGCGTGCCTGAGGACGAGGTCAGCAGCCCCACGTTTTCGCTGGTAAACGAATACCGCGACGCCCGCAATCAGCCCATCTACCACTTCGACTTCTACCGCCTCAACCACCCCGGCGAGGCCGAAGATATTGGGGCGTTGGAGTACTTCGATTCCGGCTATCTTTGCCTGATAGAGTGGCCCAGCTGCATTGAGGCGCTGCTGCCACCCGAACGACTACTCATCACGCTCACCGTCACCGGACCCTCATCAAGGGAATTAGTAATTAGTAATTGATAATGAGAAATTTGAGGGTTTGGCCTGGGCCGGCCGTCGGAAAATCATTGCTAATTGTTCATTACTAATTACTAATTAAATCATTATGCCCGACGCAGTACCCCCCGGATTCGAGTCGCTGGCTACGGGCCGCGCCTACTTCACGCAGGAATCCATGCTGGCTGTGGAAACCCGGAAGCGCAAGCTTTTTATCGGGTTGCCGCGCGAAACGTCGTTGCAGGAAAACCGCATCTGCCTCACGCCCGAGGCCGTGAAGCATCTGGTGGAGGAAGGCCACGAAATCATCATGGAAAGCGGGGCCGGGGAGCCCAGCAAGTACTCCGACCACAACTACTCCGAGGCCGGTGCCACCATTGCCTACTCGCAGAAGGAAGTCTACGAGGCCGACCTCATCCTGAAAGTAGCCCCGCCTACCCACGACGAAATCGAGTTCCTGCACGCCAACCAGACCCTGATTTCGGCCCTGCAGTTCGGCACGCTCACCTCGGAATATGTCATGGCCCTCACCCGCAAGAAGGTGAATGCCATCAGCTTCGAGCTGATCAAGGACCCCAGCGGGGCCCGGCCGGTGGTGCGCGCCATGAGCGAAATTGCAGGCTCCACCGTCATGCTGATTGCGGCCGAGTACCTGGCGCGCTCCAACGAGGGCAAGGGCATCATTCTAGGCGGCATCACGGGCGTGCCGCCGTCGCAGGTCGTGATTCTGGGGGCTGGCACGGTGGCCGAGTACGCCGCCCGCGCTGCCACCGGCCTGGGCGCCGAGGTGAAGGTATTCGACAACCACCTCTACAAGCTGCGCCGCCTCAAGCAAAACCTGGGCACCCAGCTCTACACCAGCACCCTCGACACGTTTGCGCTCAGCCAGCAACTGCGCCGCGCCGATGTGGTGATTGGGGCTCTCAACGCCGAAGAAGGGCGCGTGCCGTTCATGGTGCCCGAAAGCATGGTGGCCAGCATGGCGCCCGGCTCGGTCATCATCGACGTGAGCATCGACCAGGGCGGCTGCTTCGAAACCAGTGAGATGACCAGCCACAGCAAGCCTGTCTTCCGCAAGTACGACGTGATTCATTACTGCGTGCCCAACATTGCGAGCCGTGTGCCGCGCACGGCCACCAACGCGTTGAGCAACATTTTCACACCCATTCTGCAGGAAATCAGCCAGCACGGCGGCATCAATGAGGTGCTGTTCACGAATGAGCACTTCCGCAGTGGCGTGTATATCTACAAAGGCTCGCTCACCAACGCCACCATCGCCAAGCGCTTCAACATGCGCTATAAGGAGCTGGGTCTGATGATTGCCGTGCGCAACTAAGACCACGGATTAGCACAGATTTTTCACGGATTTTGTGGACGATTCGGTAAGTTGAGGGCCTGCGCTAAAGCGCGGGCTCTTTTCATTTGAGAGCTACCTGGTGCGAATATTGCACGGAGCTGTTTGTTGCTTTCGCTGCTTGTTTTCGGTGGCTGGTTTATAATGTTGCTGATCTACTTCTCCCTTATTTCCTATGACCAGACTTTACTTATCGGCTACTGCCATGCTGTGGCTGGCCGCTGGCACGGTTGGTTTCGCGCAAAGCCTTGCTGCCGCTGAGCCCAGGGCCGCTGAACCTGCTGCCGCACCCGTGGTCCATTCCGGGCTGAGTACCGCCCGCTACGACCGTTCGGATACCTTGCGGGCGGTGCAGCACCTGTTCATGCAGCGTTCCGGAGCTACCCGCGGCTGGCTGCAGGCGGGCGCGGGCATTGTGGCCACCGCCGCCGTCAAGAAAACTGCCCTTGCGGTGTCAAACGTAAAGAAAGCCGACAAGCACTATTACCAGAACCAACAGCAGGAGGCTAACGGCGACCTGGTGATGGGCGGGCTGATGGCCGGTTACGGCCTGTTTCGGCTGAGTCGGTTCGGGCCGCAGCAGTACCAGCGCGTAACCGAAGCCTACGCGCAGGGAACTCCGCTGCCACCATACCTGACGCGCCGGCTGAAAACGAAGTATTTCCGGTTGCTGCCTATTGCCCGATGAGCCCCAAGCTTCAGCCGACCCTGCTGCGCCGCTGGTTAACCCGCCTGGAGCTGGTGGCCGTGGTGGGCACGTGGCTGTATGTGCTGGGCCGCACGCTATTGACTGAGGGAGACTACCGCTACGTGGGCCGGCTGCCGGCCGGGCCGGAAGGGTGGATGTTCACCTTGTATCAAGCCAACGAGTTCGACTGGACGACGGCCGTGGACTATGAACTGAGCTACCGCGGCGAGCGGCAGACCGGGCCTTACCTGCTGGTGGGCAGCACCGAATTGGCCCGCATCACTGATTTCCAGGCCGGGCAATGCGGGCCGATTCTGTACCTGGCATACGATTCTTACGATTCCACCCGCCGGGTCGGAGCCTTCTACGATACCCGCTGGCGCCCTGGTTATTACGATTCTCTGAGATTTTACGGCTCCTTTCGCCAGCACCGACAAATTTACTCCCTCTTGCTGGAGCAAGTGCAGCAGTGCCGCCCGGAATTGCAGCTGCCCTGATCTTGGTGCGCGGCGTCTACTCCGCGGCCAGCAGCAGCACCTTCCAGGCGTCCGCCATATTGCCTTCTTCCAATAGCTTCTGGCCCAGCAGGATCAGCTGGCGGCGCTGTTCGGGCTGGTCGGCGGCGTGCTTGCTGAGGGTGTAGCTCACCATTGGATCCTGGCGGAATGCCTGCACCTGCTCGGGCGTGGGCATGGCTTCGGCTTCGATGTTGGCGAGGCGGCCCAGGTTGTTGCCGGTCAGGATGGTGGACTCGCGCAGGTAGGCCGGCAGCTGGTCGAAGCCGATGCCGAGGCGGCGGTTAGGCTTGGGCACCTCGAACAGCGTTTCGGCCGAGCGGCTGTACCAGTCGCCGCCGAGGCGGGCCACGGCGTCGAGCTTGCGCGGGTCGATGCCGATGCCGGAGGGCAGGATGATGTCTTCGCGGAAGTGGGCCAGCACCACGCGGCACAGCACCAGGTTGCCGGCGCCGTTGTTCTGGCCCAGCTCAATCACCTGCTCTACCACGCACTCGAAGGCGGCCGGGGCTTCCAACACGCGCGGTGGCCGCACCAGCTGGCTGGGTGCTTCGGTGAAGCCGGCTTTCACGAACTCATTCACGCCTTTGGCATACTCGGTGCTGGCCAACGACATCTGCTCCACCATGGCGTAGTCGCAGATGTGCACCACGCACTCGGCCACCTCGCGCACGTTCTGCAGGGTGTGTTTCTGCGAGTTGTCGCGCACGCGGTTAGCTGGCGAAAAGGCCAGGATGGGCGGGTTGGAGCCGAAGCAGTTGAAGAAGCTGTAGGGGCTCAGGTTCACGCTGCCATCTGTCGCCACGGTGCTCACGAAGGCCACCGGGCGCGGGGCCACGGCGCCCACCATAAATGGGTGCCAGTCGGTGGGGCTGAGCTCGGAAGGGACGATGGTGCGGAAGGCAGCAGGCATAGGGCAGGAGGGAAGGCGGCATAGCTGCCGACGGGTGGAGGAAGGAAAACAGCGCGTTCGGGCCGCAAATATGCCACAAAGCCCCCGGACTGCGGCCGCCGGATACCATAGCGCGAACTTTGTAGTTCGCGCCCCTGAACGACAACCGCTACAGCGGCCGGCCGGCTCACTACTGCCGGAACCGCGCTACGCCGGGGTGGTCCAGGCAATGGGTAGCGGCTTGGCTTCCACGGGCAGCTGCATGATAAACTCGGTGTACTCGCCCTCCACGCTTTCCACGCGCAACGAGCCCCCGTGGCCGCGGGTGATGATGTCGAAGCTGACGGCCAAACCCAGGCCCGTGCCTTCGCCGCTGGGCTTGGTCGTAAAAAAGCGCTGAAACACGTTGGCCTGTGCCGCCGCCGAAATCCCCAGGCCATTGTCGCGCACCCGCACCTCCACGTAGTCGCCGATGAGCTCCGTGACGAGCGTTACCTGCGGCACATAGTCATCGTCGAGGCCCAGGCGCTGGCGCTGCTGCACGGCGTAGAAAGCGTTGGTGAACAAACTCACCAGAACCCGGCCCACATCCTGGCGCACGAGCGGCACCATCGGCAGCTCGGGCCACAGGCGCGGCAGCAGGGCCGCGTTGAAAAGGCGGTTTTTCAGGCGCTGGTCGTGGTAAACGAGGCGCATGTATTCGTTGGCCAGCACATTGAGGTCGGTGGGCTGGCGCTGGGCGGGGCTGCTGCTGGAGTAGTCCAGCATGCCGGCCACAATGTCGTCGGCGCGCTGGCTTTGCTTCACGATGCGCGTCTGGTAGCGGCTCAGGTTCTCAAACATACCCTCAATGTCCTGCTGCTCATCAAAAGCCAGCGGCAGCTTTGCCAGCTCTTCCCGAATTTCCTGGCACAGGTCTACGCTGATGGCAGCCAGGTTTTTCACGGTGCTCATCGGATTCTGGATTTCCTGCGCCACGCCCGTCATCAGCTCGCCGAGAGTGGCCATTTTCTCGCGCAGCACCAGCTGGCTTTGGGCCGCCCGCAGATCCTGCAGCATGTGGGCCAGCCGGTCGCGCTGCTGGGTAAGCTGGGTTTTGTGCTCCGTCACCTGCTGGTTGAGCTGCTGCAGCACGTGGTTGGCGCGGCGCTGCCGCCACACAAATGCCCCCAGCAGCAAGGCTGTCAGGGACAGAATGCCCAGGCCGGCCCAAAGCAGATACAGCCGAATAGACGAATTAAGCTGGGCGCTTTCGTCTTCCAGCTGGCGCAGGCGCTGCTGCTCGGCAAAGCCGATGGCGTCAAGCTGCTTGATGCGCTGCGGGTCGTAGAGGCTATCCTGGGCCGTGAGCATGATGCGCAGGTATTTGAGCGTGCTGTCGGGGCGGCGCTGCGCCTCGAAGGCATTGGCCAGTAGGGCGCTGTTGCGCAGAATCCCCAGCGTGAAGGGCAGCGTCTGGCCTACCGCAAGGGCCTGCCGGGCGTAGAAGATGCTGGAATCGGGCTGCTGGCGGGAGCGGTAGAGCTCGGCCATGTACTGATAGGCCCGGCTGCGGCTGCGCTGGTCGTTTTCGGGCACCGCGGCTGCTGCGCTGCGGTGATAGTACACAATGGCTTGGGCTGTTTGCCCGCGTGAGGCATGCAGCAGGCCCATTTCGCGCAATACGTAGGGTAGCGGGTTGCCCCAGCAGCTCCAGCCGCGCGGGTGCGGGGCAATGGTGAGAGCATGCGCCCGGTTGAGGAAGTAGGCCGTGGAATCCAGCTTATGCAGCCCCTCGTAGCTGGCGCCCAGGTTGGTGAGCACGCTGATCAGCTGCGAGTCGTCGGTGCTGCCACTCTGCTCATACAGCTGCAGGGCGCGGAGAAAGTAACGCAGGGCGGGCCGGAAATCGTCGAGGGCGAAGTAGAGCAGACCGGTTTGGTTGAGCGTGCGGGCCGTGCCGGCCAAGTCGTGGCTGTCTTCATTGAGCTGCAGAGCCTGCAGGTTCACGCGCAGGGCGGCCGGCAGGTTGCCCCGCTCGCCCATCAGAATGCCCAAACGGGACAGGCAGCGCCCTTCGCCCCGGCGGAACCCGATACGGCGTGCCAGCCGCAGCCCCTGTCGGGCAAAGTAGCGCACCGAGTCGAAGCGGGAGTAGCGGTAGGTGGCGCTCAGGTCGGCCAGCAGCAGCACGCGGGCCGTGTCTGAGGTGGCCTGGGCCAGGGCGCGCCGCAGCGGGGCCGACTGGGGGCTTTGGGCCCGCGCCGGCGCGCCGGCCAGCAGCAGCAAAATACCCCAAAACGGCAGCCAGCGGCAGATAGTCATGCGTGAAGGTAAACACCTGCGCAACGCGTGGCAAGCGCCACCGTGCCGCTACTCGCCGAATACCACCCGCATTTCGACGAGTCGGCTATCTTTCCGGCCTAGTTGTCGTCTGCTTATTGCCACATCTATGCCATCTGCTATTCTACCGGTGGTGCTAGCGGCCTTGCTGCCCCTGCCTGCTGCTGCCCAGTCCATTGCCGTGCCTGCCCCGGCCGATACCAGCCAGCTGCGGCAGCATCTGGTGGCCCTCGTCGGCACCCCCGAGCCGCGCAACTATCAGCACCTGCCCAGCCTCAACCAGGCCGCGCGCTACATCGAGCAGCAGCTGCAGGCGGCCGGCGCCCAGCCCGTGCGCCAGCCCTACGAGGTGCAGGGCAACACCTACTACAACGTCATCGGCCGCTTCGGGCCTGCTACCGGGCCGCGGCTGGTGGTGGGGGCGCACTACGATGTGTGCGGCGAGCAGCCCGGCGCCGACGACAACGGCACCGGCGTGGCGGCGCTGCTGGAGCTGGCCCGGCTGCTGGGGCGCCAGCCCACGCTGCCCTACGGCATCGAGCTGGTGGCCTACACGCTGGAAGAACCGCCGTTTTTCCGGACGCCGCAGATGGGTAGCTACGTGCACGCCCGGGCGCTGCACGAGGCCGGCGTGCCGGTGCGCGGCATGGTGGCTTTGGAAATGCTGGGCTATTACGACGACCGAAAAGGCAGCCAGGACTATCCGTTTGGCCCGCTGAAATGGGTGTATGGCGGCCGCGGCAACTACGTGACGGTGGCCCAGAAATTCGGGAACGGGCAGTTTGGGCGGCAGTTTGCACGCCGCTACAAAGGCTTGGCCACGCTGCCCGTGCGGCGCTTCAAGGCCCCGGCGTGGCTACCCGGCATCGACTTCTCCGACCACCTCAACTACTGGCAGTTCGGCTACTCCGCCGTGCTGCTCACCGACACGGCCTTCTACCGCAACAAGCACTACCACCAGCCCACCGACACCCTGGCCCGCCTGGACATGCGCCGCCTGGCCCTGGCCGTGGATGCCCTGTTGGCCACCCTGCTACGTGGCTAGGGGTGAGTCAGCGGCTGCCTGCCCAACCCACACCCAGCCGGTCTGCACCATGAGGTACTCATCGTTATCCTCCGGCTGGCAGAGGTAATGCGGTTTTGCCAGGGCCCAGGCTGGCCAGCCATCCGGGTAATCAAACGAATCCACCAGAATTTCCCAGGGGTGCGCGTGCCACGTCAGCTGATTGGCCCCGGGCAACTGCCTATATTCTGGCGGCAGCGGAGGACCCGCTGGGTCAGCTTCCTGAAGCCTGTCACGATACCGCGCCCGCATCCCTTGGATAGCTGCTACTACTTTTGAGCTGTGTGCAAACTCAGGGCTACAAACCAGCCAGATAGCCAGATAGAATGGCTCGGGCTGCGCCTGTAGCTGCCGCTGCCACGCCCGAAACGTGGTGAGCAGGTGCCGGGCGGCCAGCTGCCGTACCCGTTTCGGCGGTTGCCGGTGGTGCCAGTGCCAGACGCCAAGGCCAAGCCACTTGTAGTTGTAACCAGACTGTTGTAATCTTTGCTCTGAGAGTGACGCCGCGGTTTGGCTTAGCCGCACAAGGCGTTTCAGGTGGCGTTTGCCGCCGCGTATCTTCTTATGTCGTCCGTAGTTCATGGCTGGCAAAGGTAAATCACCGTATAACGCTCAATACTTGCTAAAATACTATATCTTTACTAAATAGCTATAGCTATTTAGTAACCACTTACTCACCGCGTAATGTCCCAGTTCAATTGCCCCAAGTGCGAATCCAAAGAAGCCACCAAAAGCGGCATTGTGGGCGGCAGGCAGCGTTATAAGTGCCGCAACTGCGGCTACCACTACTCGGTGGCCAAGACGGGCAAGGAAACCAATTCATACTACGTCATTAAGGCGTTACAACTGTATGTAGAGGGCGTGAGCTACCGGGAGATAGAGCGGCTGCTGGGCGTGAGCCACGTGAGCGTAATGAACTGGGTGAAGAAATACGGCGTCAAGGCTCCGCGGCAGACGGAGTACCATCCAACCTACAAAATTCTTAATCAGAAAGAGTTGGCGGAGTTTTTTCAGAAACCCGAAAACCTGAAAGAGGCTGGTCTGATGGTCACAGAGCTGGGCGATAAGTACATGATGATCCGCTGGGAACGGTTCCGGCAGGGGTAGGAGCTATAGGTATTAGCAGAAGTATAGCAACGAAGTGGCTTCTGTTCAGGGATTCTACTACTTGGTGGTGTAGTCTGGCCCCGGCAGGGGACAAGCTGCCGGTTCTGCGCTTCTCCCACTTCCATTCCCACCACCTCTACCATGCAAAAAAACCGTTACGCACTGGCGCTGAGTGCCCTGCTTTCGGCCGCTGGAGCTTCCGCTCAGGTGACGCCCACCCCGCCACCCAGCAGCACACCAGCGGCCCCAGCCCCCGCTGCGCCCGCTCCGGTAGTAGCGGCCACGCCGCCGCCACCCACTGAATCGGCCCCGTACGGGCCGGGCATGAAGGTGAACATCTCGGCCGACGGCTCCAAATACATCCGTTTCATCACCTGGCATCAGGTGTGGGCCCGTTATACCGAGAACAACACCGGCACGCTGCGGGCTCCTGGCAAGCCGCAATCCGACCAGGTGGATTTTGCCCTGCGCCGCTCGCGTTTCATTGTGCTTTCGCAGCTGAATCCGCGATTCCTGGTGTACACCCACATCGGCATCAACAACCAGACGGCGGTAAGCGGTGGTACGGCGCCGGCCGTGGATGGCAAGAAGCCCCAGCTGTTTGTGCACGAGGCCGTGGTGGAATACAAGGTGAACAAGTACCTGAACCTGGGTGCCGGCATGCACTACCAGAATGGCCTGTCGCGGATGACGCGCTCCAGCACCATCAACTTCCTCACGCTGGACGCGCCGCTCACCAACTGGCCTACCATTGAAGCCATCGACCAGTTTGTGCGGGGCATTGGCGTGTACGCCAAAGGCCGCGTAAGCAAGCTGGACTATGCGTTTTCGGTGAACGAATCATTCCTGACCAACCAGACTGGCGCCCTGAGCACGCCGCTGGGCTTGGGCGCTACCACCGGCACGGGGAGTGCGGCCGTAAACCGCGGCAGCAACGTGGCGCAGTACAATCCACAGGGCACGAACCATGTGTATCAGGGCTACGTGGCGTGGGAGTTTCTGGACCAGGAGTCCAACCTGTTGCCGTTCAACGTCGGCACGTATTTGGGTTCCAAGCGCGTATTCAACATCGGGGCTGGCTTCTTTTACAACAAGGATGGCATGGTGTCGCGTGATGCCAGCAGCGTTTTGGATGCAGCCGGCATTGCGGCCACTAACGCCGCGGGTACCAGCGCCTTCAACACGGTGCCTAACAAGAAGCACGACATTGCCCTGTTCTCGGCCGACGTGTTCTTCGATACGCCGATCAACAAGGAAACCGGCACGGCCTTCACGGCCTACGCCGTGTACTACAACTACAACATGGGCCCCAACCACACCCGTTTCATCGGGGCCTCCAACACCGGCTGGGGCACGGATGCCCGCCGCGGCAACGCCGTGCCGCACTCCGGCACCGGCAACGTAGGCTACGTGCAGGCCGGCTATCTGCTGCCCAAAAGCTTGCTGGGCCCCAAGCTGCGGGTGCAGCCTTACGCCTCGCACCTGCTGGCCGGCTACGAAGGCCTGCGCAAGGCTGACGGTGAGCAGAAAAACGTGAACATCTTCGATGCGGGCGCCAACTTCTACATCGACGGCCACAACGCCAAGTTCACGCTCAACTACCGCGCCCGTCCCGATTTCACGGACGTGAACAACGTGAACTATAAGCCGGAAATCACGCTCCAGACGCAAGTCGCTCTGTAGGAAACTCCCTTCCCACTTACGGCCAGAAATGCAGGAATCGGCCCCGGAAAACGGGCTGATTTCTGCGCCGGACGTGGTTTTCACCCGCAACTTCATCTTCCCACTTCATTCTGTCCATCATGAACCAAAACCTACCGCAGCGCGACTCCGGAGCGTATTCCGGGGCTGCTCCCGTAGCTGGCACAGCCGAAGCCGTGAGCCACGACAACAACGACGTTTCGACCAGCAAGATCTGGCAGGTAATCACGGCCTCTTCAGTGGGAACCGTGATTGAGTGGTACGACTTCTACATTTTTGGTTCGTTGGCCGCCATTATCGGGCCGGTGCTGTTCGGCTCGACGGGCAAGATTGAGGATACCATTCTGGGCACGCTGGCCGTGTTTGGGGCGGGCTTCGTGGTGCGGCCGTTCGGGGCCGTATTCTTCGGCCGTATCGGCGACATGATCGGGCGCAAGTACACGTTCCTGCTGACGCTGCTGATTATGGGCGGCGCCACGTTCGTGACGGGCCTGATTCCGAGCTACGACAAAATCGGGGTGGCCGCGCCCATCATCGTGACCTTGCTGCGCCTGCTGCAGGGCCTGGCTTTGGGCGGCGAGTACGGCGGTGCCACCACCTACGTGGCCGAGCACTCCCCGGACAACAAGCGCGGCTACTACACCTCGTTTATTCAGATTACGGCCACGGCCGGCCTGTTCCTGAGCATCCTGGTGATCATCACGACCCGCAAAACCATGGGCGAGGATGCTTTCAAGGAGTGGGGCTGGCGCATTCCGTTCCTGCTGTCGGGTCTGTTGGTAATTGCCTCGTACTACATCCGCCGCAAGCTGCACGAGTCGCCGCTGTTTGCCAAGGCCAAGGCTGAGGGCAAAACCAGCACCAACCCGCTGCGCGAGTCGTTCGTGAACCCCGTAAACCGCCGCCTCGTGCTGATTTCGCTGTTCGGCGCCACCATGGGCCAGGGCGTGGTGTGGTACACCGGCCAGTTCTACGCCTACTCGTTTATGCAGAACACGCTCAAGCTCGACCTCGTGGATGCCTCGCTGGTGCTGTGCATTGCCCTGCTGATTGCCACGCCGTTCTTCGTGTACTTCGGCAGCCTCTCCGACCGGATCGGCCGCAAAAAGATCATCATGATGGGCCTGCTCTGCGGCGCCCTGTTCACCATCCCGATTTTCTACGGCCTCAAGGCCTTTGCCGGCCCCCTGACCGAGGTAACGGCCGCCACCGTAGATGCCACCGGCAAAGCCGTGCCAGCTGTGATGAAAGCGCTGACGCCTCAGCTCGTGCCCATGACGGTGCTTACGTTCTGCTTGGTGCTGTTCGTGACGATGGCCTACGGCCCAATTGCGGCTTACCTGGTGGAGCTGTTCCCCACGAAGGTGCGCTACACCAGCCTGTCGCTGCCCTACCACATCGGCAACGGCGTATTCGGGGGCTTCGTGCCGTTCATTGCCACGGCCCTCACGCTGCGCGCCGCGGCCCAGCCCGAAGGCACGCTGTTCAAAACCTACAGCAGCTTCGCCGGCCTGCTCTATCCGGTTATCATTGCCCTGATCTGCTGGTTTATTGGGCAGGCGCTGATGAAGGACGTGCGCAACGTGAAGCTGATGGAGGAAAACTCCGGCGATGTAAAATAGGCTGCCTGTTTCCGGCCGAAACCTATAAAATCCGCCGGGCCGTTGGTTCGGCGGATTTTGTATGTTTCGGCCAGGCCAGCCGGTATTGGCCACCCTATTTTCTGCGGCTTTCTGACCTGCCTGATGTCTGCACCCACCAAACCTGTGCCGCCCCTACCGCCCGGCCCGTTGCCCGACCAGCCGGAGCAGCGCCGCGGCCAGCGTCTGCTGTTTGTGGCCGTGCTGTTCGGGGTGCTGCTCACCTTCCCGTTTCTCGGCACCTTCGACCGGGAAACGCGCATCGGTGGGGTGCCGGGGCTCTACCTCTACGTGCTGCTGATCTGGGCCGCCCTAGTGGCGCTGACGGGTTGGCTGGTGCGAGGGAAGTCAGGTAAAAATTGAGAAGTAAGAATTGACTGGGCCGTGTTGGTAGAAGCGGGTTATAGACGCTTTTCTGCCCGGTTCAATCACCCAGCCAACATCTTTCCGCTCCCCAGACCGTCCGTGAATTCTTAATTTCTACTTCTTAATTATTCATTCAACTCATGCCCACCTGGCTCGTCATTGGCTTTTCGTTCGGCTACCTCGCCCTGCTGTTTGGGGTGGCGTATGCGGCGGAGCGGCGTGCCGGCTCGGCGCGGCGGAGCCTAGTGAGCAACCCGTATGTGTACGCCCTGAGCATGGCCGTGTACTGCACGGCCTGGACGTACTACGGCTCGGTGGGGCGGGCGGCCTACTTCGGGCTGGAGTTCGTGGGCATCTACCTCGGGCCCACGCTCATGGCCCCGATGGCGTGGCTGGTGCTGCGCAAAATCATCCGCATCTGCCGGCTGCAGCGCCTCACGTCCATTGCCGACTTCATCTCGGCGCGCTACGGCAAAAGTGCTTGGCTGGGCGCCCTCGTGACGGTGGTGTGTGTGCTGGGCGTGGTGCCCTACATTTCATTGCAGATCAAGGCCATTGCCGCATCGTTTGATATCCTGACCGGGGGCGGCGGCACGCTGCAGGCCTCGGGCAGCGTGGCAGTGTCGTCGGCGTTTGCTACTACGGTGGCGCTGGCGTTTTTCACCGTCATTTTTGGGGTACGCTCCATCGAGGCCACCGAGCGGCACGAGGGCATGGTGCTGGCCGTGGCGCTGGAAAGCCTGGTAAAGCTAGTGGCGTTTCTGGCGGCCGGCCTGTTCGTCACCTACGGCCTGTTCGACGGCTTTGCCGACGTATTTGAGCGGGCTGCCAAAGTGCCCGACCTGAGCCGGCTGTTTACGCTGCAGGGTGCCGGCACCGGCGGCAGCCAGTGGCTTACGCTGCTGCTGCTGAGCATGTCGGCCATTCTGCTGCTGCCGCGGCAGTTTCAGGTGGCCGTGGTGGAAAATGTCAACGAGGACCACCTGCGCAAGGCCATGTGGCTGTTTCCGCTCTACCTCATCGTCATCAACCTGTTTGTGCTGCCCCTGGCCTTTGGAGGGCGCCTGCTCGACGGGGCCGGCCAGCTCGATGCCGACACGTTTGTGCTGGCCCTGCCGCTGCAGGCGGGTCGGCCGTGGCTGGCGCTGCTCATCTACCTGGGCGGGCTGTCGGCGGCCAGCAGCATGATTATCGTGGAAACCATTGCGCTGAGCGTGATGATGAGCAACCACCTGCTGATGCCGCTGCTGGTGCGGGTGCCGGCCGCTCGTGCCGAGGGGCCGCGCTGGTTTGCCTACCTGGGCCAGGTGGCGCTGCACAGCCGCCGGCTGGCCGTGGTGCTGGTGCTGCTGCTGGCCTACGGCTACTACGTGGAGGTCAGCCATTTGCTGCCGCTGGTGAATATTGGGCTGGTGTCGTTTGCGGCGGTGGCGCAGTTTGTGCCGGTGGTGCTGGGCGGCCTCTATTGGAAGGGCGGCACCCGGCAGGGCGCCACGGCTGGTATTCTGGCGGGCTTTGTGGTGTGGTTCTACACGCTGGTGCTGCCCACGCTGGTCGGCCCCGAGCTGTTGCCCGACACCGTGCTGCGCGAGGGGCTGTTTGGGTTGCATTGGCTGCGGCCGTTTGCCTTGTTCCACCTCGAAGGCCTCGATTACCTGTCGCACGGGCTGTTCTGGAGCTGGTTTTTCAACCTGGCGCTGTACGTAGGTGTGTCGCTAAAGCGGCAGCCCACGGCCCTGGAGCTGCACCAGGCCGACGTGTTCGTGGACGTGTTCCGGCATGGTGCCGGCTTCGAGGGGCGGGCGGGCTGGCAGGGCGTGGCGGCGCTGCCCGACGTGCGGGAGCTGCTGGCCGGCTTCCTCGGGAAGAAGCGCACCAACCAGGCGCTGCGGGCCTTCGAGGAACGGTTTCCGGACGCCCACGCGCCCGAGGAAGCCGGCGCGGTGGTGCCACTTCAGGCCGATCCGCGCTTGCTGGCCTACGCCGAGAAGCTGCTGGCCGGCAGCATCGGGCCGGCTTCGGCGCGGCTGCTGCTGCGCTCGTCGGTAGGAGTGGAGGACATCAGCTTCGACAACGTGGTGGGTATTCTCAAAGAAAGCCAGCAGCTGTTGGAAGCCAACCGCCAGCTGCAGAAGCAGCAGCGGCAGCTGCAGCGCCTCACCCAGGAGCTGCAAGCCGCCTACGACCAGCTGCAGGAACTGGATCAGCACAAAGACGAGTTCCTCTACACCGTCACGCATGAGCTGCGCACGCCGCTCACCAGCATCCGGGCGCTGTCCGAAATCCTGACCGACAACCCCGACCTGGAGGAAGAAGAGCAGCACCGGTTTCTGCTCACCATCACCAAGGAGTCGGAGCGCCTGAGCCGCCTGATTACGCTGGTGCTGGACCTGGAAAAGTACGAGTCGGGCAAGGCCACGCTGGAAAAGGCGCCGGTCGACGTGGCCGACGTCATTACCGACGCGCTGGAAGCCATTGGCCAGCTCATGCGCGCCAAGCACATCCACCTCGATTTGGCCGTGCCGCCCGGTTTGCCGCCCCTCTCCGGCGACCGGGACCGGCTGATGCAGGTGCTGGTGAACCTGCTCTCCAACGCCGTCAAATCGTGCCGCGCCGACGGGGAGGGCCGCATTTTGGTGAGCGTGGAAACCCCCGCCGACTGCCTGCGCATCACGGTGCAGGACAACGGCAAGGGCATCGACCCGGCGTTTCACCAGCTCATCTTCGACAAGTTTTTTCAGGCCCGCAACCAGACCATGCGCAAGCCCGAGGGCTCGGGGCTGGGGCTGGCCATCACCAAAAAAATAGTGGAGCTGCACGCTGGCCGCATCTGGGTGGAAAGCGCCCCCGAGCAGGGCGCCCGGTTCTCGTTTGAGCTGCCGGTTGTATGATACCTGTTAAAAAAGAACGTCATGCTGAGCGAAGGCGCAGCCGTAGCCGAAGCATCTCGCGTGCTGACGTCAGATTACCATTCCAACGTCAGCAAGCGAGATGCTTCGACAAGCTCAGCATGACGTTCTTCCGCAATTCCGCCCCATCCGCTCCACCTGCCCCATCCTCCGAAAACCAACTGCCCCATGCCCACGGCCCCGCACATTCTTATTGTCGATGATGAGCCCAACATCGTCATGTCGCTGGAATTTCTGATGCGCAAGAGTGGCTACCAGGTCACTATTGCCCGCAACGGCACCGAAGCCCTGGAGGCCATCGACCACACCGCCTTCGACGTGGTGCTGCTCGATATCATGATGCCCGATGTGGACGGTTACCAGGTGTGCCGCCACCTGCGCCAGCGCCCCGACCGCACCGCCACCCGCGTGGTGATGCTGTCGGCCAAAAGCAAGGAGGCCGACGTGCAGAAAGGCTATGACGCCGGCGCCGACCTCTACTTGCCCAAGCCCTTCAGCACCCGCCAGCTCATGGAAAAAGTGCGGGAACTGCTGCCCCTGGCCCGCAGCGGCTAGCCGCCCCAGGCTTCCGATACAACCGCCTCCTGCCCGCCGACCTCCCGCCATCCAGCCTCCCGCCCATGAACTCTGCTTCTCACTCTTATCTTGCCGAGCACGCCGCCAGCCTCTTGGACTCCGAAGCCTTATGGGCCGCGCAGGCCAGCCAGCTGCACTGGTTCCAGGAGCCGCCCCGGCCGGTGCTCAGCCAGGCCCCCGATACCGGGTTCTACCGCTGGTTTCGGGGCGGGCAGCTCAATACCAGCTGGCTCTGCCTGGACTACCACGTGGAAAACGGCCGCGCCGACCAGCTGGCCCTCATCTACGACTCGCCGGTGACGGGCACCGTGCGCCGCTACACCTACCGCGAGCTGCTGGACCTCACCAGCCGCTTTGCCGGCGGCCTGCGCCAGCTGGGCGTGCAGCGCGGCGACCGGGTCATCATCTACATGCCCAACATGCCCGAGGCGGTGGTGGCTATGCTGGCTTGCGCCCGCCTGGGCGCGGTGCATTCGGTGGTGTTTGGCGGCTTTGCACCCCACGAGCTGGCCGTGCGCATTGACGATGCCCAGCCCCGCGTTATCGTCTGCGCTTCGGCGGGCATGGAAGTCACGACGCCCATTCCCTACAAGTCGCTCGTGGATGCCGCCATCAGCAAAGCCACCCACAAACCAGCCCACGTGGTAGTGCTGCAGCGCGACTTCTGCATAGCGGAAATGAACGTGTCTACTTCCAAGGACAACCGGAGGTCTTCAGAGTACAACCAGACGTCCTCGGAGGACCAACTGAGTGCTTCGGAGGACAACCAGACGTCCTCGGAGGACCAACTGAGTGCTTCGGAGGACAACCAGACGTCCTCGGAGGACCAACTGAGTGCTTCGGAGGACAACCAGACGTCCTCGGAGGACCAACTGAGTGCTTCGGAGGACAACCAGACGTCCTCGGAGGACCAACTGAGTGCTTCGGAGGACAACCGGAGGTCCTCGGAGGACAACTCGACATCCTCGGAGGATAACCGGACGTCCTCCGAGGACCAACCGAGTGCTTCGGAGGATGACGGGCCGCTGCCGCGCGACGTGGACTATCAGGTGCTGCTGCAAGCTGCCCCCGTGGCGGCCGTGCCGCTCGATGCCACCGACCCGCTCTACATCCTGTACACCAGCGGCACTACCGGCAAGCCCAAAGGCGTAGTGCGCGACAACGGCGGCCACGCCGTGGCCCTTAAGTACAGCATGAGCGCTATCTACGGCGTCGAGCCTGGCGAAACCTTCTGGGCCGCCTCCGACCTGGGCTGGGCCGTGGGCCACAGCTACATCGTGTATGGGCCGCTGCTACACGGCTGCACCACGGTGCTGTTTGAGGGCAAGCCCGTGCGCACGCCCGACGCCGGCACGTTCTGGCGCCTCATCCAGGACTATCAGGTACGGGTGCTGTTCACGGCGCCCACCGCCATCCGGGCCATCAAGAAGGAAGACCCCACCGGCCAGCTCGCCAGGCAGTACGACCTGAGTAGCCTGCGCCACCTGTTCGTGGCCGGCGAGCGGTGCGACCCCGCCACCTACGACTGGGCCGGCGCCACGCTGGGCGTGCCTGTGGTAGACCACTGGTGGCAGACCGAGTCGGGCTGGCCGATGCTGGCTACGCTGGTGGGGCTGCCCGATATGCCCGCGCCCCGCGCCGGCAGCGCCGGCCACCCCGTGCCCGGCTACGACGTGCAGATTCTTGACGAAGCCGGCCTGCCCGTGCCCCGCGGCACCACTGGCCTGGTGGCGGTGCGCCTGCCGCTGCCGCCCGGCTGCCTGCCCACCCTCTGGCACGACGACGCCCGGTTCCAGCGCAGCTACCTCGACACCTTCCCCGGCTACTACCTCTCTGGCGACGGCGGCTACCGCGACGAGCAGGGCTACCTCTACATCATGGGCCGGGTGGATGACGTGATGAACGTGGCCGGCCACCGCCTGAGCACCGGCGAGATGGAAGAGCTGCTGGCCGCCCATCCGGCCGTGGCCGAGTGCGCCGTGCTGGGCATTGCCTGCGAGCTGCGCGGTCAGGTGCCGGTGGGGCTGGTGGTGCTCAAAGACGGCCACAGCCTCCCCGAAACGCAGTTGGAGCAGGAGCTGGTGCGCCTGATCCGGGAGCAGATCGGGGCGGTGGCCTGCTTCCGGCACGCGGCCGTGGTGGCGCGGTTGCCCAAAACCCGCTCCGGCAAAATCCTGCGCAAAACCCTCCGCCAGCTCGCCGACGGCGACGACTGCCCCATCCCGTCCACCATCGACGACCCCGCCATTCTCGACAAAATCCGGGAGGTGCTGCGCCGAAGGCAGATAGGGCAGGCGTTTGCCTGAACTGTAGCATAGGCTTCAGCCTGTGCCGTCCGCCGTCCGGCAATCCGGAATTTCTGCCTCACCCGAAGCAAAATCAACCTTTTCTCTACCCGGCACAGGCTAAAGCCTATGCTACATTCATCCCCCCATACCATGCCCGAAGCTCCCGTCAGACACGCCCGCATCCGTACCCTCGAAGAGTACCACGATGCCTACCGCCGCAGCACCGAAGACCCCGAGCAGTTCTGGGCCGATGTGGCCGCGCCCTTCACCTGGCGCCGCAAATGGAACAAGGTACTGCACTCCGACATGGTCACCGGCCACAACGAGTGGTTTTCGGGCGCGCGCCTCAACATCACCGAAAATTGCCTCGACCGGCACCTGGCCACCCGCGGCAACAAGCTGGCCATCATCTACGAGCCCAACGACACCAAAACCCGCCACCTGCGCCTCACCTACCGCGAGCTGCACCAGGAGGTCTGCCGCTTTGCCAACGTGCTGCACAACAACGGCGTGGAGAAGGGCGACCGGGTGTGCATCTACATGCCCATGATTCCGCAGCTGGCTATTGCGGTGCTGGCCTGTGCCCGCATCGGGGCGGTGCACTCGGTCATCTTTGCTGGTTTCTCGGCCACGGCCATTTCCGACCGGGTGAACGACGCCCAGGCCACGGTAGTGCTCACTGCCGACGGCCTCAACCGCGGTGCCAAGCAGATTCCGGTAAAGCGCGTGGTGGATGAAGCCCTGGAAACCTGCCCCGGCGTGCGCCGCGTCATCGTGGTGGAGCACCTCGGCTGGCCCGTGCAGATGAAGGACGGCCGCGACGTGTGGTACCACGAGGAAGCCGAGGGCGTGGCCAAAACCTGCCCCGCCGAGGAAATGGACGCCGAAGACCCGCTGTTCATTCTCTACACCTCGGGCAGCACCGGCAAGCCCAAAGGCGTGGTGCACAGCACCGCCGGCTACATGGTGTGGGCCGACTACACGTTCCGCAACGTGTTTCAGGTGGAAGAAAACGACATCTACTGGTGCACCGCCGACATCGGCTGGGTGACCGGCCACACCTACCTGCTCTACGGCCCGCTGCTGGCCGGCAGCACCTCGCTCATGTTCGAGGGCATCCCCACGTACCCCGACGCCGGCCGCTTCTGGGAAGTCATCGACAAGCATTCGGTCAGCATCTTCTACACCGCGCCCACGGCCATCCGCAGCCTCATGGCCGCGCCGCTTGATAACGTGCTCAGCTACTCCCTCGACTCCTTGCGGGTGCTGGGCTCGGTAGGAGAGCCCATCAACGAGGAAGCCTGGTACTGGTACTTCCAGCACGTGGGCAAGGAGCGCTGCCCCATCGTGGACACGTGGTGGCAGACAGAAACCGGCGGCATCATGATTTCGGCGCTGGCCGGCATCACGCCCAGCAAGCCCACCCACGCGGGCCTGCCGCTGCCCGGCGTCCAGCCCGTGCTGCTCAACCAGGACGGCACCGAAATCGAGGGCAACGACCAGGAGGGCTACCTCGCCATCAAGCACAGCTGGCCCGGCATCATCCGCACCACCTACGGCGACCATGACCGGGCCGTGCAAACCTACTTCGCGCCCTACAAAGGCTACTACTTCACCGGCGACGGCGCCCGCCGCGACGACCAGGGCCTCTACCGCATCATCGGCCGCGTCGATGACGTGATAAACGTGAGCGGCCACCGCTTCGGCACGGCCGAAATCGAAAACGCCATCAACCAGAACCACAACGTCATCGAGTCGGCGGTGGTGGCTTTCCCCCACGACGTGAAGGGCCAGGGCATCTACGCCTACGTCATCTGCCGCTCGGGCGCCTGCGAGAAGGAGTCCGACAAGGCGCACATCGAGGCCAGCATCATCGAAACCATCGTGGCCCAGATCGGCAAAATCGCCAAGCCCGACAAGATTCAGATTGTGAGTGGCCTGCCCAAAACCCGCTCCGGCAAAATCATGCGCCGCATCCTGCGCAAGGTGGCCGAAGGCGAAATCAGCAGCCTCGGCGACACCACCACGCTGCTCGACCCGGCCGTGGTCGACGAGATTATTGAGGGCCGCAAATAGCGGTTTTCTTATCCCGGCAAATGTGGAGCAGCTGACGTAAGTTGGCTGCTCCATTTTGTTTGCCTGCTTTTCCGCCCGACGCTGCACCCAGCCCCATGCCCGACTTTCTGCGCGAAACTCACCTAACCCAGCTCACCGAATCGCCGGTCTGGGACGTGCTCATCATCGGGGGCGGCGCTACGGGGCTGGGCGTGGCCGTGGATGCTGCCAGCCGCGGCTACCGAACCCTGCTGCTGGAGCGCACCGATTTTGCCCAGGGCACCAGCAGCCGCAGCACCAAGCTGGTGCACGGCGGCGTGCGCTACCTGGCGCAGGGCCAGGTAGGGTTGGTGCGCGAAGCGTTGCGCGAGCGGGCCCGGCTGCTGCACAACGCGCCCCACCTGGCGCACCGGCAGGCCTTCATCATTCCGTGCTACCGGTGGTGGGAGCGGCCCTGGTACCTGCTGGGCCTGAAGCTCTACGACCTGCTGGCCGGGCGCCGCGGTATCGGTGGGGCCCGGGCGCTGAACGCTGCCGAAACTGCTCAACACCTGCCGGGCGTGCAGCCCTCGGGCCTGCGCGGCGGCGTCCGCTACTTCGACGGGCAGTTCGACGATGCCCGCCTGGCCCTCACGCTGGCCCGCACCGCCGCCGACCACGGCGCGACGGTGCTCAACTACATGGCCATAACCGCGCTGCAGAAAGACAGCGCCGGCCGCGTGTGCGGCGCCACTGCCCACGACCAGGAAACCGGCCGTGCCTACGCCCTGCGGGCCAAAGTAGTGGTGAATGCCACCGGCGTGTTCGTGGACGAAGTGCTGCGCCTCGACACGCCCGCCGCCGCGCCACTGGTGCGCCCCAGCCAGGGCGTGCACGTGGTGCTGCCCGCCGACTTTCTGCCCGGCCCCGAAGCGCTGATGATTCCGCAGACGCCCGACGGCCGGGTGCTGTTTGCGGTGCCGTGGCTGGGCCGGGTGGTGGTGGGCACCACCGATACGCTGGTGCCGCAGGCCACCGCCGAGCCCCGCGCCCAGGCCGAAGAAATACGCTTCATCCTCGAAACGGCCGGCCGCTACCTCACGCGCCCGCCACACCTGAGCGACGTGCTCAGCACTTGGGCCGGCCTGCGCCCGCTGGCCGCGTCGGCGCAGGCCGGGGCCGCCACCAAGGAAATTTCGCGCAGCCACAAGCTGCTGGTAGCGGCTTCTGGCATGCTCACCATCACGGGGGGCAAATGGACCACCTACCGCCAGATGGCCGAAGACGTAGTGGACCGCGCCCAACAGCTCGCAGCCTTGGACACAGTGCCCTGCCGCACCGCCGCGCTTCCCCTGCATGGCGCAGGCCCGGTGCCGTCCGGCCCCGCCACCGCGCTGGCCGCGTACGGCTCCGACGCTCCTGCGCTGCAGCAATTGCTGGTCGAAAATCCCGCTTGGGCGGCGCTAGTAGCGCCCGGCTTCCCCTATGTATGGGCAGAAGTAGTGTGGGCCGCCCGCCACGAAATGGCACGCACCGTAGCCGACGTGCTGGCCCGGCGTCTGCGGCTGCTGTTTCTGGATGCCGCCGCGGCCGAAGCGGCAGCGCCAGCCGTAGCGCAGCTGCTTGCCACCGAGTTGGGGCATTCCGAAGTCTGGGAGCAGCAGCAGATAGCAGAGTTCAGGGAGCTGGCGGCTGGGTACCTAAGTCAGGGCTAAAATTCAAAAGCTCGTTTCCCACTTATGAAAAGAGGGAAACGAGCTTTAGGAAACTGTCGAAATTGACACGAGGGGTAATCGGACAGCTGTAGAGACGCAATATTTTGCGTCTTGGCATTGAACGATTCGCACGCGAGGAGACGCAAAATATTGCGTCTCTACACCACCGGGGCCGGCAGCACTTTGCCCGTCACCTCGCCGAAGCCGATGCGCAGGCCGTCTTTTTCGCAGTAGCCGCGCATGGTCACAGTGTCGCCGTCGAGCAGGAACTTGCGTTCCGAGCCGTCGGCCAGGGGCAGGGGGCGGGTGCCGCGCCAGGCCAGCTCCAGCATCGAGCCCAGCGAGTCGGGCGTGGCGCCCGAGATGGTGCCCGAGGCGTACAGGTCGCCGACCTGCAGGTTGCAGCCGTTGGAGGCCTGGTGGGTGAGCTGCTGGGCCATGCTCCAGTACATGAGCCCGAAGTTGGAGCGCGAAATGGTGGTGGTGGGGCCGTTTTCGGGCTGCAGCTCCACTTCCAGGTTCACGTCGAAGTTGTGCTTGTCCAGCTGGCGCAGATACAGCAGCGGCTCCGGCTCCTGCACGGGCCCGGCCACCCGGAACGGCTCCAGCGCGTCCAGCGTCACCACCCACGCCGACATGCTGCTGCCGAAGCTCTTGCCCAGAAATGGCCCCAGTGGCACGTACTCCCAGCTCTGAATGTCGCGCGCGCTCCAGTCGTTGAACAGCACCAGCCCGAAGATATGGTCCTCGGCGTGCTGAATCGGCACGGTGTCGCCAAGCTGCGTGCCCTGGCCCACGATGAAGCCTACTTCCAGCTCGAAATCCAGCTGCTGCGACGGCCCGAAGGTGGGGGCGGCGGCATCGGGGGCCTTGCGCTGGCCGTTGGGCCGGCGGATATCGGTGCCGCTCACCACGATGCTGCTAGCCCGGCCGTGGTAGCCGATGGGAATATGGCGCCAGTTGGGCAGCAGGGCGTTGGCCGGGTCGCGGAACATGATGCCCACGTTGGTGGCGTGTTCGATGCTGCTGTAAAAATCGGTGTAGTTGTGGGACTTCACGGGGCGCAGCATTTGCACCTCCGTCTGGCGCAGCAGGCACTCGCGCATCACCTCATCCGAGCGCAGCGCGGTACTGTCGTGGCGCAGCAGCTCCGAGACGCGCTGGCGCACGGCCCGCCACGCTGGCCGGCCCAGGGCAATGAACTGGTTGAGCGAGCGGCGGCGGAACACCTTGGGCATCTTCGCGCCCAGCTCCAGGTCCTCGAAAAAGCCGAACTGCGCCACGGCGTACAGATCCAGTACGTACTCGCCGATGGCCACGCCCAGCCGCGGCCCGCGCTCCTCCGTCTCGAACACGCCGAAGGGCAGGTTCTGAATGGGAAAGTCGCTGCCGGGGGCAATATCAATCCAGGAGTGCAGGGAAGGGTCGTTGGGGTTAGCCATTCGGTCGATAGTTGGTGGTAGGAGCGGTAAAGGTAACGGGGCCGGCGGAATGCGGCTAACGGGCGGTGAAAGGCCTGAAATACTGGGCAGCCGCTATCTTGTGTCGTAGCTCCCGCCGCATATTGCCACACTGGAACGACGACGCAATAACTTCCGCACGCGGCAGCCGGCCCGACGGGCTCAGTCCACCGGACCGGTACGCGGTTCGAAAAACGGCTATAATAGAGTTGAAATGATAAAATGCTCCACTGTACGATAAATTGCCATCACTGTAATCCAATCACATGAAAATTAGAAAGCAAATAATCACGACAATATTTTTCATAGTCTATCTTCTGACGGTTTTACTTACCGATTTTTCACTGACAGGTTTCTGGACTGATGTGATTTTTTCAATTCTGCTTTCTGTATTCGCGTTAAGATTAGGTTTTAAAAACGAGACAGATAACCGGTTTTTAACACAGGTGCTAAGAGGGAGTAATATTATCTGTTCACTGATTGTATTTGGGTTAGTAGTACTTAATGCTATCAATCCATATTCACTGGATACATTAAAAATCCGAAGTTTCTACTTTCAATCGGTTGATGAACGGCTATTCAACGCTTACTTCAAACCCGTAGGTGCTTATTCAGGCGGATATGGTAATTTTTGGATTACAGAGACTCCCAAATATTTTCCAGTAGTTGAACAGCGTGTTTTCTGGGACAGGACAGTTGACCACGACTTTAATGACGATTTATATGATGGTGAGCCCATAGATAATTTTGAAGTCGTTAGGGATTATATAAACGAAGAGGTGATTAATAAACACAACGTGCCAAAATAAAAAAGTGATGACGCAGACTGTAGACTATTGGTTTACACCCACTCGTGCCAATTCCCAAAAACCCACAGCGCCCCGCCCCAACCGAAAAACCGGCAGGAGCGGGGCGCTGCTGTGTTACTTAAGAAACGAACCTACCGGACCTGGCCGGCGGGCTGCTCACTCATGGGCGTGACGTTGATGGCCTCCACGGCGCGGATTTCGGGCACGGCCTTCTTCACCGATTCCTCCACGCCGGCTTTCAGCGTCATCGGCGACATGGGACAGGTGCCGCAGGCGCCGAGCAGCTCCAGGCGCAGCACCATGTCGTCGGTAATTTCCAGCACGCGCACGTTGCCTCCGTCGGCGGCCAGGTAGGGCCGGATGCTGTCCAGCGCCTGTTCGATGCGGGGCAGGAGCGGATGGGTTTCCACGGCGGGCGATACGGTCATAACGGGGATTTCACGGGTTTTACGCTGGCTGGGCGGCAAAGAGCCCGCCAGCGTCGGCAATACGAAAGCAAAGGTAGAACATTCATCCGACGCTACAGTAAACCGGCCGGAGCGGGGAGAAGTTCAGGGGAAACGCAGGCCCCAGGGCTGAAGCCCTGGGCTACGCAGCGAAAAACAAGGAGCCCGCTGATTAGCCCAGGGCTTCAGCCCTGGGGCCTAGGGCTCGGCTACGACTTCATCTCTACGATGTTCGTTTTCGGCGCTACGGCGTTGCGGATGCTGACCTGGCGGGCCAGCTCCTCGGCCAGCTGCGCGAATACGGCGGCGGCCGGCGTGCCTTCCTGCAGGATGGCGGGCGTGCCCTGGTCGCCGTTTTCGCGGATGCTCTGCACCAGCGGAATCTGGCCCAGCAGCGGCACCTCGTGCTTTTCAGCCAGCGACTTGCCGCCGCCTTCGCCGAAGATGAAGTACTTGTTGTCGGGCAGCTCGGCGGGCGTAAACCACGCCATGTTCTCCACGATGCCCAGCACCGGCACGTTGATTTGCGGCAGGCGGAACATCTGCAGACCCTTCTCGGCGTCGGCCAGGGCTACTTTCTGCGGGGTGGTCACGATGAGCGAGCCGGTGACGGGCACCGTCTGCACCATGGTGAGGTGGATGTCGGACGTTCCGGGGGGCATGTCGAGCAGCAGGTAGTCCAGCTCGCCCCAGTCCACTTCCGTGATGAACTGCTTGAGGGCCGAGGAGGCCATCGGGCCGCGCCACACAATGGCCGACTCGGCCGGGGCCAGGAAGCCGATGCTCATCAGCTTCACGCCGTGGGCCACGATGGGCTGGATGAGGTTTTTGCCATCGGGGCCCTGGAAGACGTGGGGCCGCTCGTCCATCACGCCGAACATGAGGGGCATGCTGGGGCCGCTGATATCGGCATCCACGAGGCCCACTTTGGCGCCGGTTTTGGCCAGCGCAATGGCCAGGTTGGCCGTGACGGTGCTTTTGCCCACGCCGCCCTTGCCCGAAGCAATGGCAATGATGTTCTTTACGCCGGGCAGCAGGTCGCGGTTCTGGCGCATGGTGGTCACACGCGAGGTCATCACAATCACCACTTCGGCGTCCTTGTCCACCATGGTGTGGATGGCCCGCTCACAGGCGTCGTGGATGAGCTGTTTGAGGGGGCAGGCGGGCGTGGTGAGCACGACGGTGAACGACACGCGGCGGCCGTCAATCTGCACGTCCTCAATCATGTTGAGCGTCACGAGGTCCTTGCCCAGGTCGGGCTCCTCCACGTAGCTCAGGGCCTTGAGGACGGCTTCTTTGGTAATGGGTTCCATTTATAGTCAGCGAAGAAAGTGCGGATGCAAAGCGCAAAGATAACCCGGAAACCGGGGCGGCGGTTGCGCAACATTGTTCCCATAGAACGTCATTCCAAGCATGTGGCGCATTGAGCCAGCGACGAGGAATCTCGCGTGCTGACGTTGAGCTGGTCTGAACGATGTAGAGACGCAATATTTTGCGTCTCGTCGTTGCTGACGTTGTTTAAGTGACGCGGTTCCGGTCGTTCAACGACGAGACGCGAAGTGTCGCGTCTCTACATCGTTCCTACGAACCCAGAGTCAGCAACGACGAGACGCAAAATATTGCGTCTCTACACCGTTCCCACGGCCAAAACATCAGCACGCGAGATTCCTCGTGCTGCTCGGAATGACGTTCTATTGGAACACCATTACAGCCCGAACTGGGCCAGCAGGGGTTCTTTGTGCTGCTTACCGATGGGCAGCTTTTCGGGCAGGTCGTAGAGCTCAACTTCGTTGCCGCTGATGGCCCGGATGGCGTCGAGGCGCACGATGTAGGACTTCTGGATGCGGATGAAGCGGCTGGGTGGCAGCTGGTCTTCCACGCGGCTCATGCGCAGGTAGGTGATGATCATCTGGTTTTTGAGCACGATGCGGATGTAGTCCTTCATGCCCTCGATGTAGTAGATTTCCTCGAACAGCACCCGGCGCAGGGAGTGTCCCTCCTTCACGAACAGAAACTGCGGCGCGGCTGCCACCGGGGCGGCCGGGCGGCTGCCCACCACGGCCAGCGCCTTGTTCACGGCCTTCATAAAGCGCGGAAACGACACGGGCTTCACCACGTAATCGAGGGCGTCGAGCTCGTAGCCTTCCAGCGCGTGGTGGGGCGAGGCCGTCACGAAGATGACGTAGGGCGGGTTGTGCAGGGACCGAATGAACTCCAGCCCGTTCACCTGGGGCATGTTGATGTCGGAAAACAGCAGGTCGATGCGCTGCTGCTGGAGCACCTCCAGGGCCTCGAAGACATGCTCGCAGCTGGCTACCAGGTGCAGGCCGGGCATCTGGGCAATGTAGCCCTGAAGCAGCTCGCGGGCAAAGGGCTCGTCGTCGATAATCAGGCAGTTAATCATAGCATTGGGGAGATGGGCAGGAGGGAAGCCGCGGCGGAAACATCGGCGGCGGCCGGGGCGAGGCGCAGGGCCAGGGTTACGCGGTAGGTATAGGCGTCGGGGTCGTGGGTGAGGTGGAGTTGGTAGTCCTGCAGGGCGTAGTGCAGGGCCAGGCGTTTCTGCACGTTGGCAATGCCCACGCCGCCCACCTCGCGCCGGGGCGCATCGGGGCTGAAGCTGTTGCGGACCTCGAACTGCAGCCAGCCATCGGCGGCCGTGAGGGAAATGGCCACCCAGGAAGCATCGAGGCTGCTATCCACGCCGTGCTTGAAGGCGTTTTCCACGAAGGGGAAGAACAGCAGGGGCGTGACGCGGTAGGCCTCCAGCGGGCCGGTTTGCTGGTAGTCGATGCGCACTTTCTGGCCGTAGCGCAGGCGCTCCAGCTGCAGGTAGGCCGCCAGAAACTCCACCTCCCGTGCCAGCGGCACCAGCGCCGCATCCGACTCAAACACCGTGTAGTGCAGCAGCCGGGTGAGGTGCTGCACCATGTCGGGCGCGCGCTCATCCTGCTTCACCACCATCATATACAGGTTGTTGAGGGTGTTGAACAGGAAGTGCGGGTTCACCTGGGCTTTCAGGAAATTCACTTCCAGATGCAGGTTTTCGCGCTCCAGGCGCAGGCTGTGGTTGCTGCTGCGGAGCAGAAACCGGATGAAGCGCAGCAGAATGGGCGGCACCACCGTCACGGCAAAATCGTTGAGGCCCATGCTCACGCTGCGCCACGAAAACACCCCGGCCCACAGGCTGCCGTCGAGGAAGCGGTGCGCGTAGCTGTAGAGGTCCGCGGAAATCAGGCCAGCGCGGTCCAGCAGGGCGTAGCAGGCGTAGGAGCACAGCGCCCAGAAGTAGTAGATGGCCACCAGCCCCAGCCCCGTGAGCAGCCAGCGCCGCCGCAGCAAAACGCGCGGCAGCAGTACCTCCGAGAAGAAATAGTAGCTGCCGATGGCTGCCACGGCATCCTTCAGCACGAAGCTCCAGGTTACCACCGGCGTCTGGCCGAAGCCGCGGAACACGTAATATTCAAAGCCGATAAACAGCAGCCACCAGGCCGCGTGCCGCAGCACCCGGCCGCCCGGCGTGGCGAAAAACCGGCTGGCGCGGGTGCGGGTATCAGCGAGCCAGCGGCGCATCGGGCGGGAGTTGCAGGTGGAGGCGCAGGTGCACGCGGTGGGCGTCTTCGGTGAGGGCCACGGTGTGCCGGCCGGGGTAGAGCAGGGCCAGGCGGCGCAGGGCGGCGTCCACGGCCGCGTCGGGGCGGTAGGTGAGGGGCGCGGCGCTGGTGCGGGTCAGGGTAAACGTCACGGCCTCGGGCTGCACCGCCACGGTGCTGTGCAGGGTGGCGGCGGTGCCGGGCGCGGCGGCATCGAGGCCGGCGCAGAGGCGCTCCAGGAACGGGTGCAGCAGCAGCGGCGCGAGTTGCTGGTGGGTGGGCGTGCCGGTGGTTTCGTGGGTGAGGCGCACGGTATCGGGGCGGCGCAGGCGTTCCAGGGCCAGGTAATCTCCCAGGAACTCCAGCTCCCGGCTGAGCAGCACCAGCTCGGTATCGGTTTCGTAGAGCGTGTAGCGCATCAGGTCGGCCAGGTGCAGCACCACGTCACCGGCCCGGGCGTCGCGGGTGCGGGTGAGCTGGTGCAGGCTGCCGAGGGTGTTGAACAGAAACTGCGGGTTGATCTGGGACTTGAGGTAGCCCAGCTCCAGGCGCAGGTGGTTGCGCTCCAGCTGCAGCCGGCGGCGGTCCACCACCAGCGCGTAAGCCAGAAAGCTGATCAGCACCGGAAACAAACAGATGGCCAGCAGCCCGAAAAACACGCTCAGCTGCTGACCGGGGCTGATGAGCCCGGCCCAGAAGCCTTCCACGTAAAACCCGTGCATCGTGCGCCGCAGCACCCCCGACAGCGGCACGTACGTTTCGGCCAGCCGGGTGCCGGCGTACATCCAGAACTGGAACCCGTACAGCGCGGCCACCCCGCTGGCCAGGGCCCGCCCGTAATGCCCGCGCAGCAGCCAGCGCGGAATAATCAGGTACACCAGGGCATTAAACAGCAGCACCGCGTAGCCCATCTGCAGCCCTACCAGCGGCCAGATGGGGCCGTCGAAGCGGAAGTTGGGGCGGTTGTTCCAGGCGAAGTAGAACCCGGCCAGCACCAGCCACAGCAGCGCCTGCAGCAGCAGCGTGGTGGTGCGGGCACTCGGGGCCGGCCAGCGCCCGGTGGCCCGCAAAACAGATTCTGGCATAGCAAAACAGCAGCCCAAGTCGGGCTTTGGTGGTGTGGGGCCCGCGCTTGGTCGAAGAAACTTCGGAAGCCTAAAGCTCTACAATTTCTTTGTTCCAGAATCTACCACTCGCCAACTAAATCTTCCCTGATGTACGCTCCCTTCCGTCTTCCGCTCTGCCTCACTACCGCCACTGCCGCCCGCCGTTTGCGCCTGGCCGCCGGCTTGGCGCTGGCCGGCCTGCTCAGCCTGCCCGCCCAGGCCCAGGACAGCACGCTGACCCGCCTCACCCACAAATACCAGTTTGCGCTGGAGCAGAAGGGCACCCAGTTTTCCGGGGCGGGCTGGGACAAGCTGCGGCAGGACATCGAGAAAAGCCAGGTGGTGCTGCTGGGCGAAGACCACGGCATGGCCCAGATTCCGCAGTTCACCCAGGCCGTGGCCCAGGTGCTGAAACCGAAAGTATTCGTGGCCGAAATCGATAAGTACCAGGCCCGCGACCTGACGCGGCTGGCCGCGCAGCCTGGCCTGCCCACCGCCGTTGAGCGGCAGTACCCGATGGGGCTTTCCTTCTACAGCTGGGCCGAGGAATTTGAGCTGGCCCGGGCGTTGCGGGCGCAGAATACGGCCCTAGTAGGGCTGGAGCAGGTGGGCTTTTTCGCGCCGGGCCGCTTCTACGCGCTGCTGGCTGATAAAACCAAAAACAAGCAGTCGGCGGCGTATCTGCGGCAGCGGGGCGCTGCCTACCAGGCCCACAACCAAGCCGTGATGAGTACCGACCCCGGCCAGCTGATGGTGTACCGCCACACGCCGGCCACCCTGGATAGCCTGACAGCCCTGGCCCGCCAGGAAAGCTCAGAAGTGCAGCGCATGGTGCAGGAGTACATTACCAGCGTCCACATCAACCAGACGGCCATCCAGCCCAAAACCAGCTTCCAGAGCCACCAGGACCGCGTGAACCTGATGCGCCGCAGTCTGATGGCCGAACTAACGACCTACCAGAAGCCGGGCCAGCCGCTGCCCAAGATGCTCTTCAAGTTCGGGGCCGGCCACGTGGGGCGCGGGGCCAGCTTCACCGGCGGCATGTACGACGTGGGCAACCTGGCCCTGAACCTGGCCGAAATGCAGGACCAGAAGTCGCTGCACATCTTCATCATCGGCAAGCAGGGTACCCAGACCAGCGGCTTCAACCTCACCGATTTCAGCAAGAACGTGGCCTCCTACTCCAACGCCGATACCGACATGGTCCGGCCCTTCGTGGCCGCCACGCCCGCCGGCACCGCCTGGCAGGTGTTCGACGTGCGCCCCCTGCGCCGCGCCCTGCTCCGCGACCAGCTGAAAATCAGCAGCTCTGAGCTGATGACGACCATCATGAACTACGATTACGTGGTCATCATCCCCGAAACCACGGCCAGCCACAATATCTAGCAGCACAACGGCAGTAGCGCGAACTTTGCGGTTCGCGCTACTGCCGTTGTGAGCAGGTGAACGATGTAGAGACGCAATAGTTGGAGTCTTGTCGTTGAACGACTGGGGTCGCGCAGACTTACCCAACGTCAGCAACGACGAGACTCCAACTATTGCGTCTCTACACCGTTCTGCGAACCGCCAGTTGCCCGTTGCCAGGCAGGACGTAGCTTTAGCCCTGATAACGGACAACTAACAACTGACAACTCCCCCCCTCATGCAGCTTGGTATCGACAGCTTCGCCGCGGCCCCCACGGGTGGCACCTCCTCCGACAACGCCACGGCCCTGCGCCAGCTCCTGGAGCGCATCGAGCGGGCCGATCAGGTGGGCCTGGATTTCTTCGGCATCGGCGAGCATCACCGTCGCGAGTTCCTCGATTCGGCGCCGGCCGTGATTCTGGGCGCGGCGGCCGCCCGCACCAGCCGCATCCGGCTGGGCAGCGCCGTGGCCGTGCTCAGCGCCGCCGATCCGGTGCGGGTGTTTCAGCAGTTTTCTACCCTCGATCTGCTTAGCAACGGCCGGGCCGAGCTGGTGGTGGGCCGCGGCTCCTTCACCGAAGCCTTTCCGCTCTTCGGCCTGAACCTGCACGACTACGACGCCCTGTTCGAGGAAAAGCTGGCCCTGCTGCTCCAGATCCGCGACCAGGAGCAGGTGAGCTGGTCGGGGCGGTTCCGGCCGGCCCTCACGGGGCAGGTTGTGTACCCGCGACCTATGCAGGCGCAGCTGCCCATCTGGCGCGGCGTCGGCGGCACGCCCGAGTCGTTTGTGCGGGCCGGGGCCATGGGGCTGCCGCTGATGGTGGCCATCATCGGGGGCGAAACCCACCGCTTCCGGCCGCTGGTTGATTTGTACCGCGAGGCCGGCCGGAAGGCCGGTTTCGCGCCCGAGCAGCTGCAGGTGGGCCTGCACTCCCTGGGCTACGTGGCCGAAACCAGCGAGCAGGCCGTGGCCGACTATTACCCCGGCTACGCCCGCACCTTCACCCGCATCGGGCGGGAGCGGGGCTGGCCGCCCGTCACGCCCGGCCACTTCGAGGCCCAGCGCGGCCCGCGCGGTGCGCTGCTGGTGGGTAACCCCGAGGAAGTAGCGGCCAAGATTCTGCGCCACGCCGAGTCGCTGGGCGGCGTGAGCCGCGTCACCTTCCAGATGGACAACGCCGACCTGGCCCCCGAAAAGCTGCTCCGCGCCATTGAGCTGCTGGGCGAGCGGGTGAAGCCGCTGCTGGGGTAAGTGGAGGAGTCTGTGCGCTTAAATAGAACGTCATGCTGAGCTTGCCGAAGCATCTCGCGTGCTGAGGTTGCTCCGTAGCCCAGGGTTTAAACCCTGGGCTACGGAGCGGTTGCCGTTCAACGATTTGGCAACGTCAGCACGCGAGATGCTTCGGCAAGCTCAGCATGACGTTCTTTTACCCTGCCACTTCGCGGCGGTTCCTGCCTACCTTTGGGGTCCTGTTTCGCTGCTACCCCTGTTGCCCACACCGCCTTGGCCCGTATCCCCAAAGAAACCGTCGACCAGATTATCCACCACGCCGACATTGTGGAGGTGGTGGGCGACTTCGTGAGCCTCAAGCGCAAGGGCCAGAATATGTGGGCCTGCTGCCCGTTTCACCACGAAAAGTCGCCGAGCTTCTCGGTGGCCCCGGCCAAGGGCCTATACAAGTGCTTTGGGTGCGGCAAGGCCGGCGGGGTGGTGCAGTTTATCATGGACATTGAGGGTACCAGCTACGTGGAGGCCCTGAAGTACCTGGCCAAAAAGTACGGCATCGACGTTCAGGAAGAGGAAAAGACCCCCGAGCAGCAGCTGGCCCAGAACGAAAAGGACTCCCAGTTCATCGTCTCGAACTGGGCCAAGGACCACTACCACAAACTGCTCAACGACAACGAGGAAGGCCAGAGCATCGGCTGGAGCTACCTCAAGCAGCGCGGCCTCAACCAGACCACCATCAAAACCTTCGAGCTGGGCTACTCCCTCGACCAGTGGGATGACCTGCTGAAATCGGCCACGGCGGCGGGGTTTGAGCTGAAGTACCTGGAGAAAACCGGGCTCGTGGTGCGCCGCGAAGACGACAACGGCCAGGACACCGGCCGCCGCTACGACCGGTTCCGGGGCCGCGTGATGTTCCCGATTCACAACGTGTCGGGCCGCGTCATCGGCTTCGGGGCGCGCACGCTTAAACCCAACGACAAGACCGCCAAGTACCTCAACTCGCCCGAGTCGGAGATTTACCACAAGTCGGACGTGCTCTACGGGCTCTACCAGGCCCGGCAGCCCATCCGCTCGAATGAGCTGTGCTACCTGGTGGAAGGCTACCTCGACGTGCTGAGTCTGCACCAAGGCGGGATTAAGAACGTGGTGGCCTCGTCGGGTACCTCGCTCACCGAAGGGCAGATCCGCCTCATCAAGCGCTACACCGACAACGTGACGGTGCTCTACGACGGCGACGCGGCCGGCATCCGGGCCTCGCTGCGCGGTATTGACATGCTGCTGGAAGGCGGCCTGAACGTGCGCGTGGTGCTGTTTCCGGACGGCGACGACCCCGACAGCTACATCCGCAAAGTCGGCGACCAGCGCTTCAAGGAACACCTCGACGACGCCAGCCAGGACTTTATCCAGTTCAAAACCGACCTGGTAAGCCGGGAGGCGGCCCACGACCCGGTGAAGAAAGCGGAGGCCATTCGCGAGGTGCTCCAGAGCATTGCCAAGGTGCCCGACCCCATCAAGCGCCAGGTGTTCCTGCAGCAGACCTCGCAGGCCTTCGGCATCGATGAGCAGGTGCTCATCACGGAGTACAACAAGCTGGTGCGCAACGCCACCCAAAAGGCGCCCGGCGGCCAGAGCAGCAGTGGGAGCGGGGCGGCGGGCAGCGCCAGCGGTTATAGTGGCGGCAGCTCCGGCAGCCAGCAGGTGCCCGGTGGCGGGGCCAGTCAGCGCCCGGCCCCGCGGCCCATGAGCCCCGAGGAAGAGGCCGAAGCCCTGATGTACGGCGCGTCGCCGGACGACCTGATGGGTGGCGGTGGCGACCTGCAGGGGCTCACCCGCGAAGACCTGGAGCCCGTGCCCGACGTGCTGGAGCAGTGCGAGCGGGAAGTGGTGCGCCTGCTGCTGCTCTACTCGGCCCAGCCGCTGGCCCCCGAGGTGGCCGTGGCCCAGTACCTGCTGCAGCAGCTGGATGATACGCCTTTCAAAACCAGCGTGTATGCCGATATGATGCAGCTGTGCCGGCAGGAGTTGGAGCAGGGCCGATGGCCTGAGGTGCGCACGCTCATCCAGCACGGCCGCTCCGATATCCGCAGCGTGGTGGCCGAGCTGGCCACTGAAAAGTACGAGCTCAGCCCCAACTGGACCACCCACCAGATTCATGTGCCCCGCGAGCTGGACCTCTTGCAAACGGCCTGCGACAACGCCATTCTGCGCCTCAACAAGGTGAACGTGGAGCGCGAGCTGGCCGTGCGCCTCGAAGCCCTGCGTAATCCCGTAGACGAGGCCAGCATGATGGAAAACCTGCAAACCATCCACCTGCTCAAGCAGATGGACAACCAGCTGGCCAATCTGCTGGGCACGGTCATTCCGCGCGGGGCGTAGGTCAAGTATAAATTCAGAATTAAAGATTTAAAATTGGGCCTGCCTGTCAATCTTGCGTAGATGGGCTGCGCCGGCAGCCCGCGTCGGGCGGCCCTCCTGATAAGCATGGGAATGCCTGCTGAATGCCAGATGGGCTTACCGTTTACTTCTTGATTGTTACCTGAAAAATGTGGCACCGCTTTAACCTGAGTCGGTTTTTCTTGGCCGTGGTGCTCACCATTGTCAGTTTCGGCAGCGGTATCCTGGGGTTCATGTGGATTGAGAAATTCACCCTGGCCGAGGCCTTCTACATGACCATGATTACCATCTCCACGGTGGGGTTTGGGGAGCTGCATCCGATGTCGCCGGACGGGCGGCTGTTTGTTTCTATTTACATCTTCTTCAACCTGCTCGTGGTGGCCTACCTGGTGTCGGTGCTGACCACCTACATCTTTGATGGCGAGCTGCGCAACCTCTTTCAAATGCTTCGCACTGACCAGGAAATCCGCAATGTGTCCAACCATATCATCGTCTGCGGTTTCGGGCGCAACGGCAGCAAAGCCTACCACGAGCTGCACGACGGCGGGGCCCAGGTAGTGATTGTGGAACAGAGTGAAGCCCTGCTTAAAAGCACCGTGGACTCGCTGGGCGGCAAGATTCTGGCCGTTTTCGGCGATGCTACTACCGACGAAACCCTGCTGGCCGCCGGCATTGCCCGGGCCCGGGCCCTCATCACAGCCCTGCCAAAGGATGCCGACAACGTCTTCGTGACCCTGACGGCCCGCGAGCTGAACCCGGGCATCAAGATCATTGCCCGCGCCAGCCTCAAAACCAGCGAAGCCAAGCTGCTGCGCGCCGGCGCCGACTCGGTGGTGATGCCCGACGAAATCGGCGGCTCGCACATGGCCAACCTCGTCATCCGGCCCGAGGTAATCCGGTTTCTGGACATGATTTCGGGCCTGGGCCCCAACAAGCTGCGGCTGGAAGAGCTGCGTCCCGACGAAATGCGCCCCGAATGGCGCGGCCGCAGCATCCGCGAGCTGGATATCCGCTCGCGCACCGGCGCCACCGTCATCGGCCTCAAGCACCGCGACGGCGAGCTGCTGGTGAGCCCCAGCGCCGACACCATCCCGCAGCCCGGCGATGTGATGCTGTTCCTGGGCACCGACGAGCAGATTGCCTCCCTGGTGCGCCAATTTCAGGCGTAGATATGGTTTGGTGGATTATCTGTCATCCTGAGCGAAGCGAAGGACCTTGTCATGGTTGAACGATTATGGTAACAACGTTTCGTTTAGGCGTGATAAGGTCCTTCGCTCCGCTCAGGATGACAGTTGCCTTTGACCACTCCACCACAACCCACCATTCCACCACCCCCAAAATCCACTAAGTGCACATTCTGCAGCTTTGTCCGCGCGTTCCGTTTCCGCTCACCGATGGTGGGGCCATTGCCATGTACGGCGTAGCTGCGGGCCTTGTGCAGGCCGGCCACCGCGTAACGATGCTGGCCCTGAATACGCCCAAGCACTACCAGCCCGCCGATGCCCTCGACCATCTCGGGCCTAACTTCCGCCTGGTTACGGTGGACATTGACACGCGCCTGTCACCCATCAAAGCCCTGCGGAATCTGCTCGGCAGTGAGCTGCCGTACAACGTGGAGCGGTTTGTAAGCGAAACTGCGAAGGCGAAACTGGCGGAATTGCTGGCTGCGGAGCCTTATGATGTGGTGCAGATGGAAGGCACGTTTGTGGCGTGGTACGCCGGCTATTGGGTGGAAAGTACGCTCGGCGACGCATCGAACTGGAAACACCTGCCGCCCGTGGTGTTGCGGGCCCACAACGTAGAATACACCATCTGGAAGCAGCTGGCTGAGAATACCCGCAATCCGCTCAAGAAATGGTACCTGCAGAAACTGGCGCAGCGGCTTCAGCAGTTCGAGAAATGGATGCTGCACCGTTTCGATGGCGTGGCCGCTATTACCGAAGCCGATCAGCAGCGCCTGCGCCGGCTGGGTGGGGTAGAGCCGATTGTGTTCATTCCGGCCGGCGTCGATTCCGGCCGCTTCCAGCCTGACCCCGCCATCCAGCCCAAGCCCCGGACGTTGTTCATGATTGGCTCGCTGGACTGGCTGCCCAACCAGGAAGGCCTCGACTGGTTTCTGCGCGAAGTGTGGCCCCAAGCCGCGGCCCGTTTCCCCGGCCTGGAGCTGCACCTGGCCGGCAAGCAGATGCCGGCCCGCTTCCGCGAGCTGCAGCTGCCCGGCGTGACGGTGCACGGCTTCGTGGAGTCGGCGGCGGCCTTCATGCAGCAGTACGATATCATGCTGGTACCATTGCTGAGCGGCGGCGGCATGCGCATCAAAATCATCGAGGGCATGGCCCAGGGCAAGTGCATTCTGAGCACCACGCTGGGCGCCGAAGGCATCCACGTGAAAGACGACTTCGATATTGTGGTGCGCGACACGCCCGCCGCTTGGCTGGACGTGCTGGGCCGCTACTACGCCGGCGAACTGGCCGCTGACCTGATCGGGCAGGAGGCCGCCCGCACCATTCGGCGCCTCTACGACAACCGCCGCGTGGTGGAAAGCTTTGTGGATTTGTACAGCGTAGTGCGCCAGCGCCGCGCTGAAACCGCGTAAGTTTGCCCCCGATGAAGCTTCTCGTACTGCTGTCCCGGTTTCCGTATCCGCTCGACAAGGGCGACAAGCTGCGCGCTTTCCATCAGCTGCGCCACCTGGCCAGGCGTCACGAAGTCTGCTTGTTTACGCTGACTGATGAACCAGTGACGGCCGCTGACTACGCCGCCGTGCAGCCGCTGTGCACCGGCGGTCTGCACGTACACCGCCTCAGCCGCCCCGGCATTGCCCTGAACATGACCCGCGCCCTGGCCCAGGGACTGCCGCTGCAAGTGGGCTACTTCCACGACCGCACGGCCCAGGGCCACCTCGATGCCCTGATCCGGCAGTTTCGGCCCGAGCACGTGTATTGCCAGCTGATCCGGATGGCGCACTACCTGCGCGCCCACGCCCCGCAGCTGCCCATGACGCTCGATTACATGGACGTGTTTTCGAAAGGTATGCTGCGCCGGGCCGAGAATGCGCCGCTCTGGCAACGGCCGCTCTGGCTGCGCGAAGGCCGCCGGCTGCGCACCTACGAAGCGAAGGCCTTCGACTGGTTTCGCCACCACACCATCATCTCCGACCAAGACCGCCAGCTCATCGAGCACCCGCACCGGGCCCGGATTCAGGTGGTGCTCAACGGCATCGACACGCAGTTTTTCCAGCCCCGCGCCACCCAACCCACTCATGAGCTGCTGTTCTGCGGCAACATGAGCTACCACCCCAACGTGGATGCTGCCGTGTTTCTGGCCGAGGAAATCCTGCCCCTGGTGCGCCAGCTGCACCCCGAAGCCCGCCTGCTGATTGCGGGCACCACGCCCGCGGCGCGGGTGCAGGCCCTGGCCTCGGCCGCCGTCACGGTCAGCGGCCGCCTGCCCGATATCCGCGACGCCTACGCCGCCACGCAGGTGTTTGTGGCGCCCATGCGCGTGGGCACCGGCCTGCAGAACAAGCTGCTGGAAGCCATGGCCATGGAGCGGCCCTGCGTGACGACGCCGCTGGCCAACAACGCCCTACGCGGCCGCCCCGGCGATGATTTGCTGGTAGGCGAGTCGGCCCCGGAGCTGGCCGCCCTCATTATCGGCTTGCTCAACGACCCCGCCGCCGCCGCCCAGCTAGGCCGTCAGGGCCGCCTGTTTGTGCAGGAGCACTACGACTGGGAAGCCGCCACCAACAAGCTGGAGGCGTTGTTTAAATAGCCCGCGTTATGCACTGGCTGGTGATTATACTGCTGATGGTCTTACTCAGCAGAATGTGGTTGCGAAGCTTCAACGAAGCATTGGCATCGTTGAAAAGAGCTATCCGCCTGAAACGTTATGGAGTACATAAAACCGGGGAAATAATAGGGTTTGTGGAACGCGTTGACGAGGAGGGCGACAGATGGTTTAGGCCTATAATAGCCTTTTCGTACCAAGGCAAGCAGTGGCAGTTTGTATCAGAACTGGGCGATGGCGAGAACGGTCTTGTCGGAGCGTACGTCCGCGTCATCCATGATCCGCTGACACCTGGCGTGGCAGAAGTGGATAGTTTCATGGCGTTGTTTGGCGGGCCTGTTCTGGGGCTGGTTATTCTGGCAACATGCGTGGTTTTGGCAGTTGGCTATGTAATTCACGAACTTCTCGCGCAGGTTGGATAAACCAAATTGTATGGTTGTATAGCAGTGCGTCAGCGCCTGCTTACTTTGCCTGGATTGCCACCGGCTGCGTTAAGCACACCTTCAAAACGCCTCTACCTTCTCAATTCATATTTTTCAACTAACCACCCCATGACTCCTCTTCGCATTGCAATCCTGGGCTGCGGCAACATGGGTATGGCCTTCGCCAAGGCGTTTCTGCACTACAACCTCGTGGAGCACGCCGATTTGCTGCTGCTCGGCCGCGACGCGGCGCATTGCCAGCGGCTCGATGCCACCCACCGGGGCCTGCCCACCGGCCTGCTCGAAGCGCACGTGGGCACCTATGACGTGGTGATGGTGGCCGTGAAGCCGCAGGATTTCAGCAAAATAGCGGCCGGGCTGCGGGCCGTGCTGCAGCCGACGCAGGTGGTGGTGTCCATCATGGCCGGCATTCCCATTGGGCGGCTGCAGCGCGAGCTGGGCCACCAGCAGGTGATGCGCGCCATGCCCAACACGCCGGCGCTGCTGGGGCTGGGCATCACCGGGTTTTCGGCGGCGCCGGAAGTGGAGCGCAGCCGCCTGCACCAGGTCGAAAACCTGCTGAACGCCACCGGCCGCTCTATTTTTCTGGAAGATGAGAGCCTGCTCGACGCCGTGACGGCCGTGAGCGGCAGCGGCCCAGCCTATTTCTACTACATCGTGCAGGCTATGATGCAGGCCGGCCGCGAGTTGGGCTTCTCTGAGTCGGTGGCCGGGCTGCTGGTAAAGCAAACCATGCTGGGCGCCTACCACCTGCTCAACTCCTCCGACAAAAGCCCCGACGAGCTGATTGCGGCTGTAGCCTCCAAGGGCGGCACCACAGAAGCCGCCCTGCGCGAATTCCGCGCCGGCGGCCTGGCCGACACCCTGAAAGCTGGCATGAAAGCCGCCCAGCAGCGTGCCATCGAGCTGGCGAAAGAGTAGCTGAGTAGTTGAGTAACTGAGTAAGTGCTGCACCGCAGCAGGCAGTAGCGCGACCTTTGTAGTCCGCGCCCCGCGCCATTCAGGCAGTTGTTACGGCGCGGGGCCGCGAACTACAAAGTTCGCACTACTGGCTATTGGCTACTGCGTAACAACAATAATTGAAGTCTGCTACGCTGGCGAGATGCTTCGGCTGCGCCTCTAGATGACGTTCTTTATACAGTACTCCATAACTCATTCCGTAACTTCGCGGCACTGGTGCTGGTTGTAGCAGCAGCATCGCGCGGTTCTCACCCGAACCTTTATCCGCGAAATCCCAATAATCTGCAAAATCTGCGATTCATGCTTGATTCCATTGAAGACGCCATTGCCGACATCCGCGCCGGCAAAGTTGTAGTAGTCGTTGACGACGAAGACCGTGAAAACGAAGGCGACTTCATCTGCGCCGCCCGTTGCGCCACCCCTGAGGTTATCAACTTTATGGCCACCCACGGCCGTGGCCTGGTGTGCGCCCCGCTCATCGAGCAGCGCTGCGAAGAGCTGGGCCTGGAGCTGATGGTGGGCCGCAACACGGCCCTGCACGCCACGCCGTTCACCGTGAGCATCGATTTGCTGAAAAACGGCGTGACCACCGGCATTTCGGCCTCCGACCGCAGCAAGACCATCCTGGCTCTCATCGACCCCGACACTAAGCCGGAGGAGCTGGGCAAGCCGGGCCACATTTTCCCGCTGAGAGCCCGCAAGGAAGGCGTGCTGCGCCGCGCCGGCCACACCGAAGCCGCCATCGACCTCTCGCGCCTCGCGGGCTTCGAACCGGCCGGGGTGCTGGTGGAAATCCTGAAGGAAGACGGCGAAATGGCCCGCCTGCCCGAGTTGCGCGAAATTGCCACCAAGTGGAACCTCAAGCTGATTTCGGTACAGGACCTGATCCGCTACCGCCTCGACAAGGAGAGCCTCATCACCCGCGAAATTTCGGTGAAGCTGCCCACCGACTACGGCGACTTCGACCTGATTGCCTACACCCAGCGCACCACCAACGCCCAGCATCTGGCGTTGGTAAAAGGCGACATTTCGGGCGACGAGCCGGTGCTGGTGCGCGTGCACAGCTCCTGCGTCACGGGCGACATCTTCGGTAGCTGCCGCTGCGACTGTGGCCCACAGCTGCACCGGGCCATGCAGCACATCGAGCGGGAAGGCCGCGGCGTAATTGTGTACATGAACCAGGAAGGCCGCGGCATCGGTCTGCTCAACAAGCTGCGCGCCTACAAGCTGCAGGAGCAGGGCCGCGACACCGTGGAAGCCAACTTAGAGCTGGGCTTCGGCATGGATGAGCGCGACTACGGCGTAGGCGCCCAAATCCTGCGCGACCTGGGCATCTCGAAGATGCGCCTGCTCTCCAACAACCCCCGCAAGCGCACCGGCCTGATGGGCTACGGCCTCGAAATCGTGGAATCGGTAGGAATTGAGGTGGAGCCCAACGAGCACAACGAGCGGTACCTCACCACCAAGCGCGACAAGCTGGGCCACACCATCCTGCACAAAGACCGCACCCCGCACCCCGACATGGACTCGGCGGTAGGCGTGGAATAGAAGAGGCATTCGGCCTTGCACAAGAATTATTGAAAACGCCCCGTACAATTTTGTACGGGGCGTTTTTCTGTTTGATGCCTGCCGACTTGGGGCATCACATGTATGGGTGATTTTGTGGGATTGTACTTTGAAAATCAATAGCTTATCCTTTGTACATCAGTCCTGTAGTAATGTTGCGTCGTTCCTTCCTGCATCTGTCGCTGGCCGCGCCCGGGCTGGCCGTTGTTTCGTCGTTTGTTGCCCCGTCGCAGGGGCCAGCGGCCCCGCCCCGCAGGAGCCTGCTGGTCAGGGCCGGAACCGACAGTACCAGCCGGCCCTTCAAATTCCTGGATGCCCTGTTCACGGTAAAGGTTTCCGGCCGCGACACGCAGGGCCGGTGCGTCATTTTCGATACGCTCCGGCCCGCCAAAGTAGGCCCGCAGCTGCACCTGCACACCGACCTGGACGAGTGGTTCTATGTGGAAGCCGGCGAGTTCAAGTTTCAGGCCGGGGAAGAAACCATGCGCCTCAAGGCAGGCGACTCGCTGTTTGTGCCGCGCAACATGCCGCACGCCTTCGTGAAAACCAGCGAAGGAACGGCGCACTTAATAGTGATGCACCAGCCGGCCGGCACCATGGAAGAATATTTCCGCACGGCCAGCGCCATGCCCGACCAGAGCCCGGAAGCGCGCAGAGCCCTGGGCGAAAAGCACGGCATGCGTTTCCTGGGCCCGGCCCTCACGCCGGACTGATTACGAAAAACCGCTGCCTACGGCTGCTTGGTAGTGGCGTGATTCAGCAGGTAGAGCAGCACGCCGTTGGTCCAGCCGAAGCCATCCTGCAGCGGATACTCGCCGCCGCCGGCGGGCAGGTGGGTGTCCTGGACGTTGTATTTCTCCAGCAGTTTGCCGGTTTGCTGAAACACGCGGCTGTTCAGGCGCACCCAGCGCGTAGCGACGGTGTCGGCGAGGGGCTGCTGGTTGTAGCGGCGCAGGCCCTGGATGGCCAGGTACTGCAGCGGCGCCCAGGCATTGGGCGCGTCCCACTGCTGGCCGCTGGTGTTGAGGGTGGTGAGCAGGCCGCCATCCTTTAGGAAGTCCGCTTTCAGGCCGGCCGCTACCTGCGTGGCCTGCGGCGCGGTGGCCACCCCGAACGCCAGCGGAAACACGCCCGCCAGCGTCCGGATGGTGGCCGGGCGGCGCTGCGTGAGGTCGTAGTCGGTGTACCAGCCGGCGGCTTTGTTCCAGCAGTAGCGCTGAATGGCGGCCTGCCGTTTGGTGGCTTTCAGCTCCCAGGTTTTGGCGGCAGCGGCCTGGCCTTGGGCTTTGTAGGAGCGGGCCAGGGTCTGTTCCAGGGTCAGCAACAGGCAGTTTAGGTCCACGGGCACCAGCTCGGTGGTGCGGATGGACGTCAGCTTGCCATCGGGCCCAAACCAGCGGGTGCTGAAGTCCCAGCCGGAAGCTGCCGCCGCCCGAATGTCGCGGTAGAACTGGCGCGGGTTGGCCAGGCCTTTCGCCGCGGCCACGTCTTCGGCATACGACTCCTCGCGCGGCTCGGTGCTGCTGTCCCAGTAGCGGTTGAGCACCTCACCGCCGGGCATCCGCACGGCGCGGCGGCTGGCCTTACCGGGCGCCAGCGAGTCGGCCCCGGCCATCCAGTAGGCGTATTCGCGCAGTAGTGCGGGCTGGTAGCGCGGCAGCACCGAGTCGGTTTGCTGCTGGGCCAGCAGCTGCACCATCAGGGCGAAAAAGGGCGGCTGCGAGCGGGTGAGGTAGTAGCTGCGGTTGCCATTCGGGATGAAGCCGTAGCGGTTCACCAGGAAGGCGAAGTTGTCGGCCATGCTGCGAACCAGCGGCGTGCGGCCGGCCTCACTCAGCCCGATCATCGTGAAATAAGAGTCCCAGTAGTACACTTCCCGGAACCGCCCGCCCGGCACCAGATAGGGCTTGGGCAGCGGCAGCAGCGACGAGTACCGGGCCACCGAATCCTGGGGGCGGCGCTCCAGCACGCGCCAGAGCGTATCGAGGTGGGGACGCAGGCCGGCTGCTACGTTGCTACGGTAGGTGCTGGCGTCGGAGGTCGGCAGCCGGAAGCGGGCCTTTACGAAGGTGGACAGGTTGAAGCCGGGCTGGGTGCGCTGCTGGGCGTAGTCGGCCAGAATGCGGGCCGGCGGCGCCAGTGGCACCATATCCACGAACGTCTTATTATCGGGGTACACACGGCCCTGCTGCACCGCCTCAAACAGGCCAGGGTAGAGCTGGCGGGGCGTGAGCGGCAGCTGGGCCACGGCCCAGGTAGCCGAGAGGCCGCAGAGCAGGAGGGTGAGAAGGGCTTTTTGCATGGCGTAGAACAAGAGCGGTGTGAGCCTCAAGATACGGGTTCTGCCGGCCCGGCAATAGACGGACCATCCGGAAAGAGACGCGCCGTGTCCTGTTCTGCGAAACCTGCCGGGCAGAGGCAGAGTTAGCTGGAAAAAGCCGCGCCAGCACGCGGCGGCCCTGTATTTTTTCGGCTATCTTTCTCCGGATATGATGAAGCTCCCTACCGTTGTATATGCGCTGCTGACGGGCCTGGCGTTGGGTGCCGGACCTACCGTGCAGGCGCAGCAAAACCAGCGGGCCCTGGTACAGGAGTTTGCTGGTAGCACCATTCTGCTGACTTCCGGCGACACGCTCCGGGGCCCCGTCACGTTGCGCCGCGACCAGGACGTGCTGCTCATGGCCCAGCCCGACGGCACGCTCACCACGCTGTCGGCGGTAAGCGTCAACAGCTTCGCGGTGAAAGGCGAGCAGATTGACAGCCGCCTCGGCAACGGCTACTACGACAATTTCCTCGATGCCCGCAACGGCTACTACTATGGCAACCCCGTGTATGGCGTGCCGCGCCTGCGCCCCGAAACCGAAAACCTGAACCGCGTGCGGGTGTTCCGCTCCTTCCGCTGGAACCGGGGCAACGACTACAGCGACTTCACGTCGCCGGCGTTTTTCGAGCAGCTCAGCAACGGCCCCCGCATGCTGCTGCGCCGCGAGTCGCTGGTGGAGCGCACCGTCAACAACGGCCCATACGGCGGCTACGGCTACGGCGGCCGCAACTTCGGCACCTACACCGAGAAGAAGGACGATTTCTACCTGGCCACGCCCACCGGCAGCATCATTGCGTTACGAAGCCCCAAGAAGGATCTGCTAGCCGTATTCCGGGGCCAAGCCCGGCAGCTGGAACAGTACGCCCGCGACAACCGCCTCAGTTTCACCGTCGCCCGCGAGCTGGCCTTCATCGTGAACTACGCCAACTCGCTGGTGAAGGAGTGAGTTTTTAATCTGATGCGAGCCCCAGCGGGGCGACACCTTGACCGCGCGGCTAAGGTGTCGCCCCGCTGGGGCTCTGTATTTGATGGCTAGCTGGGTTTCTACCGATATGCCGCCCCGCTGGGGCTATTCAACGACTTCATTCACTCAACCACTACAAATCGCGGCTGCGCAGGAGCAGGTAGCTCAAGCCCCAAAACAGGGCCGTATATGCCAGGGCCAGCGGCAGCGCCTGGCTGGGCAGCAGGGCCATGGAGGGGCCGGTCACGGTGGCCATCAGCTCCTGGCCGGGCATGGGCGTGAGGCTGTTGAAGATCTTGGCCGGCAGGTAGCGGTCCAGCTCGTTGGGCAGCGACAGTCGCAACAGCGGCTCAGCCACCCACAGATACAGTAGAAACAGTAGGATGGCGGCTCCGCTGCGGCGCACCAGCACCGCCACCAGCGCGGCCAGCGCCAGCACGCCCAGCACCTGCACCCCGTAGAGCAGCACCGCCGGCAAACCCGTCGTGGCCTGCGCCACCGTGCCGGCCGCCCGCGTCAGCCCGAAGTACGCGCCAATGCCCAGCACGACTACCATCGCAAAGCCCGCCAGCAGCCCAGAAACGACTATCTTATTCTGCAGCAGCCCCGCCACCGAGCTACCGTCAATCACCTGCTGCCGGAACGTGCGGAACTGAAACTCGTCGGTAATAAGGATGATGAACAAGATGCCCAGCAGCATGGTGAAGTAGCTGGCTACGAAAGCCAGCTTGTCCCACAGCCCCGGAAACATATACAGTGACTGGCCCAGCGGTTGCCCGTTCACGTTCAGGCTGCCGCCTGCCGATACAAACAGCAGCAGCAGCACGGCGTAGGCCAGCAGGTTGATCCAGACAGTACGGTAGGGGAGAATCTTGCGAAGTTCGGCGCGGAAAAGCATGTATTGGTGTGCTGATTTATAATGTATTAGGATGCTGGTAGCTGACTGTTATTGAGCTGATTGTTCGTTGACATGATTAGGTTGCAGTGTCAGCAAGCAACACGTCAGCAATCAACTAACATCAATCAGCCCATCAAAAATCAACACAGCTATTTCGTCAGCTCCAGAAACTGGGCTTCCAGGCTGCGGCGGCGCAGCTCCAGGCCGGCTAGGGCAATGTTCTGGGCAAAAAGGGCGCGGTTGAGGTCGGCGGGGCCGTGGCCGGGCGCGAGGGCGGCGCTTAACTGGCCGTCGGTTTCGGGGCGCACGTCCGACACCCAGGGCAGGGCGGCCAGGGCCTGCTGCACGGTCGCTGTGGCCCGCGGCTCGGGGCGCAGCAGCACCCGGTCGGCGGTGGCCAGGATGTTGCCGACGGGGCCGGCCGCCCGCAGCTCGCCGCGCTGCAGCACCGCCACATGTGTACATACTTTCTCTATTTCATCGAGCAGGTGGCTGGCCAGAATGATGGTTTTGCCTTCCGCCGCCAGGCGTTGCACCAGGCCGCGTACCTCGGCAATGCCTTGCGGATCGAGGCCGTTGGTGGGCTCATCCAGCACCAGCACCTCGGGGTTGCCGAGCAGGGTGGAGGCCAGCGCCAACCGTTGCTTCATGCCCAGCGAGAACCCGCGGAAGGCATCGTGCTGGCGCGTGCCCAGCCCCACGGTATCGAGGGCCTGATCTACGCTGCGCGGGTCGGCCTGCTTGATGTCGGCGGCCAGCTGCAGGTTCTGGCGGGCCGAGAGGTAGGGGAAGAAGTTGGGCGTTTCCAGCAGCGCCCCGATGCGCCGCCGCCCGGCTGCCGTGGGCGGCTGCCCAAACCAGCGCACCGTCCCGCCCGAGGCCCGCAGCACGCCCAGCGCAATGCCCAGCGTGGTGGTTTTGCCGCTGCCGTTGGGCCCCAGCAGGCCATACACGCTGCCCGGCTCCACCTGCAGCGTCAAGCCTCGCAGCGCCGTGGTGCTGCCGTAGGTTTTGGAAAGGTTTTCGAGTTCGAGGATGGGCATGAGTGGGAAGCAGGTAATAAAGGGATTTACAACGCTTTTAGGCCGTCATGCTGAGCGAAGGCGCAGCCGCAGTCGAAGCATCTCTACCTCAAACTAATAAATGGTTTCACAACGAAGCGGTAGAGATGCTTCGACAAGCTCAGCATGACGGCCTTTCATCAGCTAGACTACTCCACTGGCAGCGCGCCGCCCATCCAGCGGACTACCGGGTAGCGCAGGTGGGATTTCTCGTAGTTCGGCGACTGGCGGTACACCCAGTCAAGCTGGGCAGCGCCGCTGGCGGCAAAGGCGGGGTTTTGCTGCTTAAGCTTCTCCAGCCGCTCGCGCAGGGCCGGGTCGCGGCGCAGCAGGTCGGCGGCCACATCCTCGAACACGTAGTCCGAGAAATACTCCTTTTGCTGCAGCACGCTGTCGAAGAAGCCCCAGGCAAAAAATGAGTCGGTGGCCTGCGGCTCCAGCGTTTCGATGAGGTAGCGGGCGGCGGGCTGGTTGAGGTCGGCTACGTAGTCGCCTTTCAGGAAGGCTACGGGCTGCGGCGCGGTGCGCAGCTCCACGGCCGTGTGCACGTAGTGGCCCTCGTAGGGGCGCTGGCCGGTTTTGTAGTCCTGCACATAGTACACGTCGGCCGTGAGGGTGGTGTCCTGGCGCAGGCGACGCAGCTGCACGCCCGAGAGGCGCAGGCGTTCCAGCACCTCGCCCCAGGCCTGTGGAATCAGATAGGCCACCGGACGCTGCACCTGCACGGTAGGCTGAAACGTGTTGTAGTACGGAATCTGGCGCGAATACGGGGCCTTGCGGTCGTAGTAGAGGCGGGGTTGGCCGCTGATGTCGCTGGGCTTCAGTTTGCCCTCGTAGCCGAGAAACGTCACCTTGTCGGCAGCCGTGGTGTCGAGCTTCCAAGCCAGCGGGAACGTGGTTTGGGTGGCCGTCTGCTGCTGGGCGGCGGCGCGGGCCTGGGCCAAGGCCGCTTTCTGCTGGGCCACGGCCTGCACCAGCAGCTCCAAGAAATCATACTGGGCCTTCACGCGGGGCGCGTAGGCCTTGAGCATGTGCGTTTCCGTGACGAAGCCGATGGTGTTGAACAGCGTGGTGTAGCCCGTGGAGTAGCGCGGCGACTCCATAAAGCCCGTCAGGCCGCGGGCGTCGGGCGTGCGGCCCTCAAAGTCCACGTAGGGCGTCATGGGCGTTTTGCGCTTGGCCATGCCGCCGTACACGGCCGGCAGCAGCTGCCCATTCAGGTAGCTGCGCAGGGCCGGATGCAGCTTGCTTTGCTGCGTGGCAATGAGCGTCATCGTGTACTGGTAGTCGGCGCCGTCGGAGGTGTGGGTGTCCACGAAAACGTCGGGCTGCCAGCGCTGAAACAGCTGCGCAAAGGCGCGGGCGTTGCGCGAGTCCTGCTTGATATAGTCGCGGTTCAGGTCGAGGTTGCGGGCGTTGCCGCGGAAGCCGTAGCTCTCGGGCCCGTTTTGGTTGGCGCGGGTGGTGGAGTTGCGGTTCAGTGAGCCATCCACGTTGTATATCGGAATGATAACCAGCGTAATGTCCGTGAGCTGGCGGCGTAGCCTGGGCTGCTGCACGTAGTCGCGGGCCAGCATCATGGCCGCATCAATGCCCTCCGGCTCGCCCGGATGAATGCCATTCTGGATAAACACTACGCGCCGCCCTTTGGCCCGCACCGAGGCCGGGTCGGCGTCGCCATCGAGGCTCACCACTACCTCGTGCAGCGGCCGGCCGCTGTCGGTGGTGCCAGCCTCGCGCAGCGTGATTTCGGGATAGGCCGCATCCAGGCGCTGATAGTAGGCAATGCAGGCGGCGTGGGTGGTGGTGGTATTGCCGTTGCCCAGCTCGTAGGGCGTGCGCCAGTCGGTTTTGGGCGCCGCCGACGTGAGCAGCAGCGCGGAAAGCAGGAAGGAAAGCATGCGGCAAAGGTATGCGTTAGGGCTTAGGGACCAGGGCCTGGGGCTTAGGATAAAAAAGGGGCATAACGGCCCCGTATATTCCCTAATCCCTAATCCCTAATCCCTAATCCCTAATCCCCAATCCCCAATCCCTAGTACAGCCGGCGGCGGGCCGGGAACAGCACCTGGTCGAGGCTGAGGTGGCCGGGGCCGGCCAGCAGCAGCCCCAAAAACAGAAACGCCGATTCCAAGGCGTGCGAGTAGCCACTGAACCCGTCGCCGGCGCTCAGGTGCTGCACCGTAGCCATAATCATCGTACCCAAAAGCAGGGCACAGGCCACCCGAAAAAACAACCCCAACGCCAGCAGCTGCCCGCCCACGGCCTCGGCCACGGCGGCCAGAAAGCCCCAGAAAGCCGGCGCGAAATCCAGCCCCACCACCTTCATCACGCTGCCCACTTTCGCCCAGGCCTCGGGTCCGCCAACCAGCTTGGGGTAGCCATGGATTGTGAACATGACGCCAATGCCCACCCGCAGCAGCAAGAGGCCAAGGTTGTGGGTGCGGTAGCGGTTTTCAAACAGAGTCATAGGAAAAACGGTATTCCTGAATGCTTGGCCAGAGAAAAGAGTGTGCTTTCGTTGGCAAAGTACAAGAAATACGCAGCATCACAATCTGCAGGGTTTGCCGGCTACTGGTATAGTAATACCCCGGTGATGCGTGCGGCCGGCGGAATATCCGTCGAGCTCATTTCCTCCGGATGCTTATCGGGCAGCGAGTTTGGGTCGATAACCCAGGCGGTTTTCACCTCGCCCGAAACGGCGGCGAAGCCGGCCGGCGTGTTGCGTACCCGCGTCAGGCCCAGGTTCTGGCGGGCCGCCCCAAACGGCGAACCGACGCCAATGCCCTCGGCCGTGCGGTACTGCGGGTCGTAGATGCGGATGCGGCGCAGGCGGTAGCCGCCGGCCGAGTCCGGAATCATGTGCAGGATGTTGGCTGGGGCATCGGGCCGCTGGGCGTCGCGCATTTCGTAGGCAGGTAGCTCCCGGCCGTTGTCGGAGTAGGTGGTGGCGCGCAGCAACTCGGCGGGCACCACTTTTTTGAGCTGCGATTCGCGCATTCCCAGGCGCAGCTGGCCGGCGCGGCCCGGGCTGATAAGATACTGCAGATCAATGTTATCAACGGCAGCAGCGGTGCCGGGCTCCTGGGCTACGCCGGTGGCGCCGGGCCTGAGGGCCGCCGGGTCGGTGGTCCCGTCGGCGGGCAGGAAGGGGGGCGTCCCCGAGTCGGTGGGGGAGCCGCAGGAGGTGGCCAGGACGGTGGTAAGCAGGGCCGCAGCCAGAGCTGGGGCCAGAGTAGCAAATCGATTCAGCATCATGGGCATACGACAGAACCCGGGCAGTAGTTGATAAGCAGCTCACCAGAGAATTTGCCGGCTATGTCGGCCACGGAGCCTGGGCGGCGCGTAGGGAAGCATGTACCTTTGTGCGTCCTTTCGTTCACCACACTTCTTTGCATCGTGTCTGATACTGCCCGTAAACCCCTGATTCTCATTTCCAACGACGACGGCATCACGGCTCCCGGCATTGCCACGCTCGTGCGCGTCATGCGCCGCATCGGCGAGGTAGTGGTGGTGGCGCCCAACTCGCCGCAGTCGGGCATGGGCCACGCCATCACCATCGGCACCTCGCTGCGCCTCGACCCCAGCACCATCTTTCCCGGCATCGAGAGCTACGAGTGCAGCGGCACCCCGGCCGACTGCGTGAAGCTGGCCAAGCACCACGTGCTGAAAGACCGCCAGCCCGATCTGGTGGTGTCGGGCATCAACCACGGCTCCAACTCCTCGGTGAACGTGCTGTACTCGGGCACGATGTCGGCGGCCATCGAGGCGGCCATCGAAGGGCTGCCGGCCATCGGGTTTTCGCTCTGCGAATACGGCCACAACGCCGATTTCGAGCACACTGAAGCCTGGGTGGAGCACATTGTGCGGGAGGCGCTGGCGCACGGCATTCCGCAGGGTACGGCCCTGAACGTGAACATTCCCAAGAAGTCAGAGCAGCCGATTGCGGGCATCCGGATCTGCCGCCAGGCCCGCGCCAAGTGGCAGGAAGAGTTCGATTTGCGCCACGACCCCTACAAGCGCCCGTATTACTGGCTGATCGGGGAGTTCGTGAACCTCGACCAGGGCAACGACACCGACGAGTGGGCGCTGGCCAACAACTTCATATCGGTGGTGCCCTGCCAGTTCGACCTCACGGCCCACCACGCCATCAGCACCCTGAACGCCAGCTGGCAGCTGGGCCCGAAATTCGACGGGCCCACGCACCCGGCCCCGCACCAGGGCAGCGCCACCCCTGAGCCCGGCGAGTCGGCCGAAGGATTGGGGTAGGGAGTAACTGAGCAGCTGAGTTAAGCTGCCCAGAATGCGCAGTAGCCGCGTAGCGGCGGCAGGTTTGTAGCAGCCAGCCGGTCTATTCTGGGGCAAAGCCGTGTATCGGCGGCAGGTTCATAAACAGAATCTGCCGCCGATACGCGGCTTTTTTAATGAGTAGTACTGTGGGCTATCTATTCCACACTTGCCTTACGTGGCGCACCACCGGCCCGGGGGAGTGGCGCACAACCAGTGGCACGTTGTGCGCCATGGCGGCCGGCGGGGCGGGCTTCAGTAGTACCGGCAGGTAGAGCAGCACGGCGAGGGCGGCCAGGAGAAGCAAAATGCCAAGCAGCGGCCTGACGTGGGAATTGTGGCGAAACAGGGCAGGGCTCATGCGGGTAGGGATGGCGCGAGTGGTAGCTCTAAGCTAGTGCGCTCAGCATGAAGACTGTATGAGGGTCAGGCGCTAAACCGCAACCGGGCTGGCCACTGAGCTGCCGGCAAATTCCAGGGCAAATGTGGTGCCTTTGCCCAGCTCCGAGGTAGCCGTGAGCGTGGCCTCGTGGAAGGTGGCAATGGTTAAGGCAATGGGCAGGCCGAGGCCGAAGCCTTCCGGCGACGCGGCCCCGCCCGCATTGAAGCGCCGGAACCGGTCGAAGAGGTGGGGCAAGTTTTCGGGGGCAATGCCGGGCCCGGTATCGGCCACGGCCAGGCGGTAGCCGCCGCCTGGCAGCAGCGCGCCGGTTACGGTGATGCTGCCGCCCTGGCGGTTGTACTTGATGGCGTTGCTGAGCAGATTGAACAGCAGCGTAAACAGCAGCGAGTGGTTGGCGCGGGGCAGCACCAGGTCGGGGGAAAGCTGGGTGCGCAGGTGCAGCTCGCGCTGGGTTAGCCGGTCGTCGAGCTCGTTGAGCACTTCGGCCAGCACCGCGGCCATGCTCACCGAGTCCTCGCGCAGGTACTGCTCGTTTTCGATGTTGGCGATGAGCAGTAGCGTCCGGACGGTGTTGCGCAGGCGGTAGAGCGTTTTTTGGGATTCTACAATCTTCAGGGAGTGCGTATGGCTGAGGTCGGGGTCCTGCAGCATGTTCTCGAAGCGGGTCTGCAGGATGCTGACCGGCGTCAGCAGCTCGTGCGACACGTTGCTCATAAACTCGCGCTCCTTCTCAAACGCCGACTGCACCTGGTGCATCATTTCGTTGAGGCTGTCGTCGAGGCGGCGGAAGTCGGTGGTGCTGGTGCTGATGGGGGCGAAGGGGAAGGCCGAAGGGTGGCGCACGTTGCGCAGCTTGCGCGTAATCAGGTCGCTGAGGGGGCGCAGCAGAAAGCGCGCAAAGGCCGCGTCCGTCACGATGGTGAGCAGGGCGCCCACCACCAGCACCCACAGCGCCAGCTGCCGCAGCGTGGCTTCCAGCAGCTCCACCGTAGCCAGCGACGAGCCAATTTCCAGGCGGTAGGGGCGGCCCTGCGCCGCAAACCGGTAGCTCAGAATCCGGAAGTCCTCCACGTCATTATCTACCTGCCGCTGCTCGTCAAAGATGCGCTCCACGGCCACCGGCGCGGCTTGGCCGGCCTCCGGCGTCAGGCTGATGTATTCCTGCTTGAGGATGTTGTAGTCGGCGTAGGCCTCGTTCTGCTCCTGCCGCACGAAGGCGGTCAGGCCGTCGCGGGCAATCAGGGCCAGCACCTCGCGCTTTTTCTCGTGCAGGCGCTGGTCGGTGTGCGACACGGCCACCCGGCTCACGATGGGCGGAATCACCAGTGCCCCCAGCAGCACCAGCAGCAGCTTGGATAGCGCATTGAATAGGGCCAGCTTGGCTTCGAGGCGCATGGGAGAGTAACTGAGTAGTAGAGTAGCTGAGTAAATGTGTTGATAGGTATCTTACCAACTCACAAATGCTATTCCTACTATGACCAGGGAAGAAAAAGCGGCCTACAATGAAGCATTCCGCAACCGCACAAAAGCCGCTGCACTGCGCGTTATCCAGGTGGTTGAGCAATTGCCAAGAACTGCGCCGGCTGATGTGCTGGCCAGGCAGCTGTTACGGTCTGCTACTTCTGTGGCCGCCAACTATCGGGCAGCGTGCCGGGGCCGCTCTGCCGCCGAATTCTTTGCCAAGCTCAGTATTTGCGTTGAAGAGGCAGACGAAACGCAGTTATGGCTGGAAATGCTGGGAGATGCCGGACTCGTGCCTAAGTCCAGGTTGGCTGCTCTGGAATTGGAGTACGGCCAAATCACGGCAGTCCTCACCAAAGCCCGAAAAACAGCCTCGGAGAAATAGTGAGTAACTGGGTAGTTGAGTAACTGAGTAGACTGTTTTTGTATTTGAACAGCCTACTCAGTTACTCAATTACTCAGTTACTCTATACCCAATGCCGCGCACGGTTTCCAGGAAGTCGGCGGGGGCGAAGGCCGTGAGCTTCTTGCGGATGTTCTTGATGTGCACGTCGATGTAGTTGGAATCGGAGTCGTCTTCCAGCACATTGCCCCACAGGTGCTCGCCCAGCTGCAGGCGCGTGAGCACGCGGCTTTTGTGCAGCAGCAGGTAGTGCAGCAGGTCGAACTCCTTTTTGGTGAGCGGCACTTCCTGCGCGCCGTGGCGCAGAACCCGGGCCGTCACGTCCATCACGAAGCCTTGGCCGAAGCTAATTTCCTGGCGCCGCAGCCCAAACTTGCGGCGCGTGATGGCCTGCATCCGGCTCTGCAGCTCCAGCAGCGAGAACGGCTTGGGCAGGTAGTCGTCGGCGCCCAGGTCTAGGCCTTTGATTCGGTCGTCGAGGGCGCCGCGGGCCGTGAGGATGATGAAGGAAGCCTCTTGCTTATCGTTCTGGCGGGCTTCGCGCAGCAGGTCCAGACCGTCGCCGCCGGGCAGGCCCAGGTCCAGCAGCACGAAATCGTAGCTGTTGACGTAAATTTTCTCGGAAGCCTCGGCGTAGGTGAAGGCCGAATCAACGAGGTACTGCGACTGCAGCAGGAACTGCTTCACCTCCTGGTGCAGGCCTTTTTCGTCTTCAACAAGCAGAATGTGCATAGAAACGGACTAAATGTGGTGCAACATACGCGCCGCCGAGGTGAAGAGAACGTGAAGTAGCCTACGTTGGCACGGTGCCGGACATTCGCTACGCTCGTCGCCAAGCTGGAGCTTAGCGTTACTTCAGATACGCGCTCAGCTCCGAAATAGAGGAGATGCCCAACTCCCGTGCCTGCTGCCGGCGCATGAGCAGCGCGTAGGTGTTGTTGAAGCCCAGCGGGGCCAGCCACTCCAGCTGGTAGCGCCGCCGGAACTGCTGCTGTACATAGCCGAACACGGCCCCGGCATCGGCCCCCAAGGAATCGACGGTGGCGGGCGGGGGCTGCAGCAGCACCAGTAGGCCGGTGCCGCTGTACTCGGGGTACATATCGATGGCGCCGCTGCGCAGCGCCTCGAAGCAGATGGTAGTGCCGCCGAGCCCGGTTTTGGTGCTGACATCCAGCCCGGTATTGCCCCGGATCAGGCTGGCGTACATCTCAGCTAGAATGTACTGCTCGGCAAAAATCTTGGAGCCCAACTTCACTACGGGCGCGCCCGCAGCCAGCGGCCGGGGTGCCCGCCACAGCCCACGCCGCCGCAGAAACGCCAGCGCCACCGCCCGCGGCTCCTCGTGCAGGTAATCGACGCGGTAGTTGAGGTCGGTCATCACGGAGTCGGAGAGCTGGCCGGCCAGCATCCCGAACACGGCCCGCAGCTCGGGATGCTCCGTGAGGAGCCCGGCCCGCACCACGGGGGCCGCGAAGTAGGGCGGAAACACGTGCCGGTCGTCGTGGAGCACGCGCAGGTGGTAGGCCTTGATGCGGCCATCGGTGGAGTAGCCATCGATGAGGTCGACGTTGGCGCTGCGGGCGGCTTCGTACACCAGAGCCGGGGCCAGCACCACGCTGGGCAGGCGGCCCAGCCCGTACGCCTGGCGCAAACCCGGCAGACCATCGGCCCGGCCGATAAACTCGGGGCTGAAGCCGGCCAGCAGCTTGCCCGTGGCGCGGGGCAGCAGGTAGAGGCCCGCCAGCAGCGGCAGCGTCACCAGCAGCGCCCGGCCCACACCCACCAGCTTCCGTCCCGAAAGGCGTTGTACGCCACCCAGCGCCGCGTCGAAGGCCAGCGCCAAAGCCGCTGCCGGAATGGCGCCGGCCAGAATCATCACTGGGTTGTTGAGGGCAATGCCGCCGAAGATGAACTCGCCGAGGCCGCCCGCCGCCACGTAGGCCGCCAGCGTGGCCACGCCCACATTGATGACGGCCGCCGTGCGGATGCCGGCCATGAGCACCGGCAGCGCCAGCGGCAGCTCCACGCGACGCAGCAGCTGCCCGTCGGTGAAGCCCAGCCCGCGCGCGGCGTCTACCACCGCCGGTGGCACACCCTGCACTCCTGCCACCGTATTGCGGATGATGGGCAGCAGCGAATAGAGAAACAGCGCCAGAATAGCCGGCCCCGGCCCGATGCCCAGCAGCGGAATCAGGAAGCCCAGCAGCGCAATGCTCGGAATGGTCTGGAGCACGCCGGCCACGCCCAGCACCCACGGCGCCACCCGGGGCCGGCGCGTGAGCCACAGCCCCAGCGGCACGCCCACCAGCACGCCCAGCAGCAGCGAGGCAGCCGTCAGGCCGATATGCTGCAGAGTCTGTTCGCCGAGTTTGCCGGCCTGCGTCTGCCAGAAAGCCAGGAGTTCGTGGAGCGTATTCATGGCCGTTGCAGACGTTGGATGGCCTGCCCGAAAGCACTCATCAGCGAGGCCAGGTTGAAGGGAACGGCTGGTGCTTGATCAACTTCCGGCTTGGTCAGCAGTACCCGCTCGGTGGCGGGGCCTGAAGTCGGGTCGGGTGTGCTGAGGGCCTCCAGCGCCTCCTGGATGGTTGCTGTAAGTGGCAGGGTTTTGTGGTTTGAAGATGAGGTGTTTGTGTACTCGGAAGCTAAATCGGGTAGCACGTCCTGCAGCTGTAGCGTGCGGAATTGCAGGCTCAGCTTTTCGGCCTCGAAGAAGCGCCGCACGAAGTCGTTGGCGGGCTGGAACAGCAGCTCCCGCGGGGTGCCCAGCTGCTGCACGCGGCCGGCATCCAGCAGCAGAATCCGGTCGGCCAGCTCGAAGGCTTCCTGCACGTCGTGGGTTACCAGCACCATGGTTTTGCGGCGCAACTCCTCCAGCTCCCGGAACTCGCGGCGGATGCCGGCCCGCGTAATCTGGTCGAGGGCGCCGAAGGGTTCGTCGAGCAGCACCAGGGGCGGGTCGGCGGCCAGGGCGCGGGCCAGCCCCACCCGCTGCTGCTGCCCACCCGACAGCTGGTGCGGATACTGGGTGGCGTAGCGCTCCGGTGGCAGGTGCAGGCGTGTAAGCAGCTCGTGGGTGCGCTGTGCAATGGCGGCCGGCGCGTGGCCCAGCAGCCCCGGTACCACGCCCACATTTTCGGCCACAGTGTAGTGCGGCAGCAAACCCACCTGCTGAATCACGTAGCCGATGCCGCGGCGCAGCTGTTCGGGCGGCAGCTGGCGCACATCGTGGCCGGTTAGGTGCACGGTGCCACTGTCGGGCTCCACTAGGCGGTTGAGCATGCGCAGCAGCGTGGTTTTGCCGCAGCCGCTCGGCCCCAGCAGCACCAGCGTCTCGCCGGGCGCCAGCGCAAACGAAACGTCCTGCACCACGGCGTGCGGGCCGTAGTGCTTGGTAAGGTTATGTACCGCCAGGGCGGGTATGGCATCGGGCATAGGCCGGTAAGGTAATGAGGGATACGGCAGCAACAACCGGCCCTGCGGCAGTTGTGCCGCCAAAAAGGATGATTTTGCTGTTGATGTTCAGGCGTATTCTGCCTGCCCCGACCAACAATCAGCTAAACAAATAAAAGGCTCCCCCGTCGCCGGGAGAGCCTTTCAATAAACCAATGGACTACGGCCCGCTTACTGCTTCACCACTTTCAGCACCGTCGTCTGGCCTGCCACCGTTACGCGCGCCAAGTACATACCGGCCGGCAGCTGCGCCAGCTCCAGCGTGAGCAGCTGGCCGGCGGAAGCCGGAAAATCCTGCTGATAGACGCGGCGGCCCGCCAGTGTCGTGAGTTCCACCGTCGTCGGCTGCCCGGCCTCGGCGCCGGCTACTGTCAGCACGAGCTGGCTGCCGAAGGGGTTCGGGGCGGCCGTAACCTGCAGCGGCTGGCCGGTTTTGCGCCCGGCCGTAAGGGCCAGCACCGGCGAGGTGGTGCTGGTGCCATCCTGGTCGATCTGCAGGAGCCGGTAGTAGCGCACGCCGGCCTGCGTGGTGGGGTGCTGGTAGCTGTACTGGCGGCGCTGGCTGGATGCGCCGGCTGCCTGCACGCGGCCCACCGTCCGGAAGGTGCGGCCGTCGGTGCTGGTCTGCACCTCGAAGGCGGCCGAGTTGACTTCCTGCGCGGTCTGCCAGGTCAGGAATGTTTCGGTGGCGGCAGCCTCGCCTTCAAAGGCGCTCAGCACCACGGGCAGCGGTGGGTTCACGAAGTCGGCGGTCTGCCTGTTGTAGGCCACAAACGCCAGGTCGCTGCTGCCGCTCAGCGCTATCCGGAAGCTACGGACACTGCCTGCGTTTGCGGCCGTGATACCAAATGCACTCAGGTCGGCCGACCACAGCCGCATCGTCCGGGGCGTGCGCGTAAAGCCGGCCGCCAGGGTCATGGGGCTCTGCGAGGCCTCGTAAAAGTCGGCGGTCCAGTTGGCCACCACCCCAATGCTGTTGAAGGCAACATCCACGGCCCGGCCTACCACCTGGCCGTTGGCATCCAGAAACTGATAGCGGTCCTGCGAGTTGGAAGGGTCGGCAATCTGCGTCACCAGGATATCGGGAATACCGTCGCCGACGGCGGTGGCCGTCAGGCCGCTGATGGACAGATCGAGGGTGCCGGTCACGTTGGCCGTGCCCGTGCCCAGGTTAAGGCCGTTGCGGCCGTCGCGCAGATAGAACGGGATGTTGTTGGCCGGGACGGGGTTGCTGGCACCGTTCGGCACGCCGTCGAAGCTGGCGCCCAGGGCTACTTTAGTGTTGGTAACGGGGGTGCCGATGGCGCTGACCGGCAGGGCCGCATACTGCCCGGCCACGAAGGTCAGGCCCCGGGTTGCCAGCAGGGCATCGTCCACGCCGGTGGAATAGCGCGTGCCGTTGAGCGTAAACGCCAGCAGATCGTGCGAGTTGTCGGGCAAGGTGGGGTTGACGGCGGTGGTGGCGCTCTGGAAAAAGCCGCCGAAGTCGGTAATGATTTCCGTGACGTTGTTAACCGCCTGAGCCGTTGCATCATTGGCTTGAAGCAAGCAGGCTGCTGCGGCTGCTAACAGAATAGTTTTCCGTGACATATAAGTGAGAGGGTGTGAAAGTCTTAATAGAAGCTGGGCAGAATCCAACATCCATTCAGCTACAAACCTACTGTCAGATATTGATAAAATTGTGATAAACCAATAAAAAATAAGTTTGCCTTGACCCTTGCCGCTGCCTTGGTAATGTGGCCGCCGAAATTCTGTGCCCCGCCCGAATTGCTCCCCGGCGGATTTCTTGCGTGCTTTAGCCCATGAAACGACTCTTCTGCGCCCTGCTGCTGCTGGCAGGCTTTGCCGGCCCGGCCGCCGCCCAGGTGTACCGCACCACCGATCCGCTGGCCCACACCTACAGCATCGTGGCCCGCGACCCAGCCACCGGCGACCTGGCCGTGGCCGTGCAGAGCCACTGGTTTTCGGTGGGCACCAGCGTGAGCTGGGCCGAGGCCGGGGTGGGGGCCATTGCCACCCAGTCGTTTACCAACAAGTCGTTTGGGCCGCGCGGGCTGGCGTTGCTGCGCAGTGGCAAAACCGCCCAGCAGACCCTCGACGAGCTGCTCAGCACCGACGACGGCCGCGACGTGCGGCAGGTGGCCATCGTGGACAGCAAAGGCAACGTGGCCACCCACACCGGTGCTAAGTGCATCGACTTTGCCGGGCACCGGCAGGGTACCCAGTTTTCGGTGCAGGCCAATATGATGCTCACCGAGAAGGTGCCCGCCGCCATGCAGCAGGCATTTGAGGCCGGCACCAAGCTGCCCTTACCCGAGCGGATGCTGGCCGCCCTCGACGCGGCCCAGGCGGCCGGCGGCGACGTACGCGGGCGGCAGTCGGCGGCGCTGCTGGTGGTGCGGGCCAAGCCGGGCGCGGGCGTCTGGGAAGACCGGCTCGTGGATTTGCGCGTGGACGATGCCGCCGAGCCGCTCAAGGAGCTGCGCCGCCTACTGAGTTTGCACCGCGCCTACGAGCACATGAACGCCGGCGACCTGGCCGTGGAGAAAAACGACGTGCCCGGCGCCATCCGCGAGTATGAGGCCGCCGAGAAGCTCTTCCCCAACAACCTGGAAATGCAGTACTGGCACGCCATCAGCCTAGCCAACAAGCAGCAGGTGCCGGCCGCTTTGAAGCTGCTGGGCCCGATTTTCCGGCAGGAGCCCAACTGGCGCGTGCTCACTGAGCGGCTGCCCAAAGTGGGTTTGCTGACGGTGAGTGCCGCGGAAATGAAGCAGATTCTTAGCCTCAAATAAGCCCGGTCTTGTTCTTCCTGAATCCGTTTTCTATGCTCACTTCCCGCCCTGCCGCTTTCCGTTTGCTTCTCTGGCTGCTGCCGCTGTGGCTGGCCGGCAGCGGTTGTGCTTCCTCGAAGCAGACGCAGGCAACCAACGCCTCCTACACCACGGTCTACGTGGTGCGCCACGCCGAAAAAGACCTCACGCCCGGCCTCGCCGACCCGCCCCTGACGCCCGCCGGCCAGCAGCGGGCCCAGGCCCTGCGCGACACGCTGCGCAAGACGCCGCTGGACGTGGTTTTCTCGACCAATACCAGCCGCACCCGCACTACGGCCGAGCCGCTGGCTGCCCTTAAGAACCAGCAAATCATGCCCTATGATGCCAAACAGATGCCTGCCTTGGCTGCTAGCATCCGGCGCGACTACCAGGGGCGCACGGTGCTGGTAGTAGGCCACTCCAACACCATCCTCGAAACTGTGGAAGCCCTGGGCGCCCCCCGCCCGGTGCCTGCCGTCGGCGACAACGAGTACGACTACCTGCTGGAAGTGCATATTCCGAAGGACTCTACCCGCGCCGCTACCGCCACCGCCCGGCGCTACGGAGTTCGCAGCGCCGGCCAGTAACGGGCGCGCCGCTGCAACCCGCCCCGCTTTTCCTGCTACTTTAGCCGCGCTGTGCCACCCCAGGCGCTGCCAGTTTCTCTCGTTTCTCTGCTCTTTATGATTTCATCTTTCCGCCGCCTCACCCTGGCCGGCCTGCTGCTGGCTGCCGCCCCGGTAGCCGCCCAGACGGCCCCCGCCACCGACTCCCTGGCCATCCGCCGCCTCTACGACGAGGCCCTAATGCGGGGGCAGAGCTACGAAAACCTGCGCGAGCTGTGCACAAAGATTGGCGGGCGCCTCAGCGGCTCGCCGCAGGCCGAGCAGGCCGTGCAGTGGGGTAAGAAGGAGATGGAGAAGATGGGCCTCGACCGGGTGTACCTGCAGGAGGTGATGGTGCCGCACTGGGTGCGCGGTGCCAAGGAAAAAGGCCGCGCCACCGGCGCCAAAGGCAAGGGCCTCGACTTCAACGTGTGTGCGCTGGGTGGCTCGGTGGGCACCGGCGGCAAGCTGAAGGCGCAGATAGTGGAGGTGCACAGTATGGCCGAGCTGGCCGCGTTACCCGCTGATAAAGTGAAAGGTAAGTTCGTGTTCTTCAACCGCCCGATGAACCCGGTACACGTGGAAACCGGCCGGGCCTACGGCGAAGCCGGCGACCAGCGCCGCAGCGGCGCATCCGAGGCCGCCAAGCGCGGCGCCATCGGGGCGCTGGTGCGCAGCCTTACGCTCACCCACGACGACTACCCCCACACCGGCACCATGCGCTACGACGAGGCCGTGGCCAAGGTGCCTGCCGCCGCCCTCAGCACCAACGGCGCCGACCAGCTCAGCCAGCTGCTCAAAGCCGACCCCAACCTGCAGTTTGAGCTGGACATGAGCTGCCAGACCCTGCCCGACGTGAAGAGCTACAACGTAGTCGGCGAGCTGAAAGGCTCGAAGTATCCCGACGAAATCATCACCGTCGGTGGCCACCTCGACTCCTGGGACCTAGCCCAGGGCGCCCACGACGACGGCACGGGCTGCGTGCAGAGCATGGAAGTGCTGCGCCTGCTGAAGGCCTCGGGCCTGAAACCCGAGCGCACCGTGCGGGCCGTGCTGTTTATGAACGAGGAAAACGGCGTGCGCGGCGGCGAGAAATACGCCGAGCTGGCTAAGGCCGCCAACGAAAAGCATCTGGCCGCCATGGAGTCGGATGGGGGCGGGTTCACGCCGCGCGGCTTCAACATTGAGGCTGATGCGGCCACCGTGCGCAAAGTGCAGCAGTGGCAGCCGCTGCTGCGCCCCTACGGCAGCGCCGAGTTCAACGCCGGCCACGCCGGCACCGACATCGGCCCGTTGAAAACCCAGGCCAAAGCCCTCATCGGCTTCGACTGCGACTCCCAGCGCTACTTCGACCTGCACCACGCCGCCACCGACACCTTCGACAAGGTAAACCGCCGCGAGCTGGAGCTCGGGGGCGCCAGCATGGCCGCTCTTGTGTACCTGATGAGCAAGTATGGGTTGTAATTAGGAGGGTAGAGTTAGGTCATGCTGAGCTTGCCGAAGCATCTCTACCGCTTCGTTGAACTACTACTGCAACGAAGCGGTAGAGATGCTTCGACAAGCTCAGCATGACGTTCACTCCTTATGCAAATGCATCTTTACCTGATTGCGCTGGTGCCGCCGGAGCCGGTGCGCGGGCAGGTGTGGGCCCTGAAGCAGGAGCTGCACCAGCGTACCGGCAGCCGCAACGCCATCGGCCTGCCGCCGCACATTACGCTGGTGCCGCCTACCCGGCAGCCTGAACCGTTTGCTGCTGCAGCCACGGAAAGCCTGCACCGGTTCGCTATTACGCAAACTGCGTTTGAGGTGCGCCTGCAGGATTTTGGCTGGTTCACAGACCGTACGCTGTTCGTGCAGGTAGCGGAAGCCACGGCCCTGCGGCAGCTGCAGGCGGCGCTGATGCGCTGGTGCGGGCAGCACTTGCCCACCATCCGCCCCGAGGCGCGCCCCTTCACACCCCACATGACGCTGGCCACCCGCGACCTGCCGCCCGCCCTGGTACCGGAGCTGCAGCAGGATTTCGCGGCCCGCTTCTACGAGGCCACTTTCCCGGTCAATTCTTTCGAGCTCTTCCGCCACGACGGCCGCCAGTGGAACAGCCTCACTACCTTCCCACTATCACCAGTATAGAAAAAGGCCGGGCGCTTCCAACAGAAGCACCCGGCCTTTTCAATTGTAGCGGACCGCGAAAGCGCCGTCCACAAAATCCGTGTAATCCGCAAAAAATCCGTGCTAATCCGTGATCCTAGTTGGCTTCCAGGATCTGAAACAGCTCGTCGAGCTTGGGCGTGAGGATGATTTCGGTGCGGCGGTTGGTGGCCTTGTTGGCGGGCGTGTCGTTGCTGGCCACGGGCATGTATTCGCTACGGCCCGAGGGCGTCACCTGGGCGGCGGGCAGGCCGGAGCTGGTTAGGATACGGGTGATTTCGGTGGCGCGCAGCACGCTCAGGTCCCAGTTATCCTTGGCCCCGTTCACCACGCCTTTCAGGGGCACATTGTCGGTGTGGCCTTCCACCAGCACGTTTACGTCCTGGTTGCCCTGCAGGGCAGTGGCCAGCTTTTTCAGGGCCTCCTGACCTTTGGGGTCCACTTTCGTTGAGCCCGATTTGAACAGCAGCTGCTCCGACAGCGACACGTAGACTTTGCCGTTTTTCACGTTCACCTGCAGATCCTGGGCATTGAAGCCCAGCAGGGCGTCGCCCACTTTCTGGCGCAGGGCCTTCACGGCGGCGTCTTTCTGCTCCAGGATGCGCTGCATTTCGGCAATGCGCTGCTCCTTAGAGCGCAGGTCGGCGGAAAGGGCGGTGTTGGTTTGTTCGGCACCGCTCAGGTTCTGGTTGAGCTGGTTTACCTGCTGGTTTTTGTTGAGCAGGCTGGAACGCAGAGACTCTTCGTTGCGGGCTTTGTCCTGTTCCAAGGCCGTTTTCTGGGCCTGCAGCTGGTCGCGTGAAGACGTCAGCGTGGCGTTCTGCTGCTGCAGAGCGGCGATTTCTTTGGCGTTGCAGCCGCCGAGCAGCAAAGAACCGGCACTGCACAGCATAATCAGGGAAGTACGCATGGGCAAGAGTGGGATAAAAAGGCGAAGGATATGGACAGCACAACCGTGCCATCGGGGTTTCAAACGGCTCCGGCGGCAGGGGAGTTGCCTGCGGCCCCGGTGGCGTCCGGATTCTGCGTTACTTTGCCCGCAGGTATACAAGGTCCCGGGCCGGGCGCAAAATCTGCCGGTTTCAGCAGCCTTCCGCATGTGTGTCGGGTGCCGATGCGCCCGGCGTTTGCGGCCTGCCAGGGGAGAAGGGGCCTGTACCCGATGGATATTTCTGCATGATTGAGTTGACGTTTTTGCCGTGGCGCGCCGCGGTATTCTGTGGGATGCTAAGCCTGCCGTGGGCAGCCCCGGCAAGCTTCGCCCAAACAGCCGCCGGCCCGCCAACGGCCGGCTACTGGGTGGAGCTGCGCGACAAAGCCGGCGTGCTATTCAGCCCTACCACCTACTTCATGGCCGCCGCGCAGGCCCGCCGCCAGCGCCAGCACCTGCCCGCCGCCGACAGCTCCGACTTCCCGGTGCGGCCCGACTACCTGCGCGCCGTGCGCCAACACGCCGATTCGGTGCTGCTCGTCAGCCGCTGGTTTAATGCCGTGGCGTGCCGCGCTACGCCGGCGCAGGCGGCCGCGCTGGCCCACCTGCCGGGTGTGCGGCGCGTGCTACCGCTGGCCGGGGCCGAGGTGCTGCCCGCTGCCTACCCGGCCGCTGCCCGGCTGCCTGCTTCCATCACTGCTGACCGGCCTCTGAACGCCGCCGACCGCCAGCTGGCCCGCCGCCAAACCCGCAGCCTCGGCGCGGATGCCCTGCGCCAGGCCGGCCTCGATGGCCAGGGCCTGCGCATTGCGGTATTCGATGTGGGCTTTAGCGGCGCCGATAAGCACGCGGCGTTTCAGGAGCTGTTTCAGCAAAATAGGGTGGCGGCCACCTATGATTTCGCTCGGCGCAAGCCCGACGTGTTCCACGGCGGCAGCCACGGCACCGAGGTGCTGGCCTGCCTGGCCGGCCGCCTGCCCGACGGCACGCCGCTGGGCCTAGCCACGGGCGCCACCTACCTGCTGGCCCGCACCGAGCGGATGCAGCGCGAGATTTATGCCGAAGAGCTGGACTGGCTGGCCGCCGCCGAATGGGCCGACCGCAACGGCGCCGACATCATCAACTCCTCGCTGGGCTACACGGCGCGCCGCTACTTCCCGGAGCAGATGAACGGCCGCCGCAGCCTGGTGGCGCGGGCCGCCAGCTTGGCCGCCCGCAAAGGCATGCTGGTAGTGAGTGCCGCCGGCAACGACGGTGACAACGACGACTGGCGCACCGTAGGCACTCCTGCCGATGCCGACTCCGTGCTGGCCGTGGGCGGCGTCGACCCCGATACTGGTTTCCACCTCGACTTCAGCGCCTACGGCCCCACCGCCGACCGTCGCCTCAAGCCCAACGTGGCCGCCTTCGGTACGGTCCTGACGGCCTCACCCGGCGGCCGCTACGCCCGCGTCGATGGGACTTCCTTTTCCAGCCCGCTGGTGGCCGGGCTGGCGGCCTGCGCCTGGCAGCAGCAGCGCGGCCTCACGGCCATGCAACTCTTCGCCCGACTCCAGCAGTCGGCCACGCTCTACCCATACTACGACTATGCCCATGGCTACGGCCTGCCGCAGGCCAGCCGGCTGCTGCAGAAAGCCCCGCCGGACGCCGCCGGCCCGCCGCCCACCATCGATTTTGTGGTGCTTGACAGCTTGCTGGCCGTGAATATCCGCCCGGGGGCCCTGCAGCCGCTGCCGTTGTACGCCGACTCGCTCATCCTGCAGCCCGATGATACCCGGCGTGTGCCAGGTGTAGGGCGCGAGGAGCCCCGCCCGGCCGGATCTACGCAGGCAGCGTCGCCTAGAGAGGCAGGAGTGGTGGTTCTGCCCGCCGCCAGCTACCTCTACTGGCATGTGGCCGATGCCCGCGGCGTGCTGCGGCGCTACGAGGTAGTGGAAGTCAGCCAACGGGCCATTCTGCGCATTCCGCGCCGCACGCTGCAGCCCGGCGACGTCGTGCGGGTGTATTATCTGGGCACCACGCACAGCTATCCGGTTTTATGAAGCAGTTCTGTTTGATTCTGACGCTGGCTGCTGCTGGCTTGTGGCCGCGCTACGGGCAGGCCCAGCGCGTGCTGTTGCAGTCCACCGTCGCCAAAGACACCGTGTATGAGCAGTATGGGCCCAATCGGGCGTTTTTCAACCATCTGTACTTCAGTTACCTGCCGGTGGTTGGCGCGGCGGCCGGGAGCGGGGCGCCGCTGCGCTATGGCAGCTCGGCGGAACTGGCGGTAGGCCTGCGCAACAAGTTCCGGCTGAGTGAGCCGCTGAGTGCGGGTTTCGACCTGCGCTTTGTGCGCCGCACCTACGACCTGGCCCAGGAGGCCGGCAAGATGCTGCCAACGCCGGTGCTGCACTACCGCGAGTCGCTGGCAACGTCGGAGGCGCATATTGAGACGTTTGTGCGCCTGAATGTGGGGGCGCGGGGCAACGTCATTGGCCGCTACCTGGACCTGACCGGCTGGGGCGGCTGGGCCCTGAGCACCGCCCATCGCACCGAAGACCGGCCCGGCAGCGGCGCCAAAAAAGTGCGCACCGCTGAAACAGGCTTGCCCTACCTGCGCCGGTGGCCCTACGGGGTGGGGGTGAGGATGGGCACGGGCCGCTACGCCGCCGTGGCCCGTTACCGCCTCTCCGATACGTTTACGGCCGATGCGCCGACGGAATTTCCGGAACTGCCTCGTTGGACGGTAGGGGTGGAAATTGGGTGGCTGTAATGTGTTGAGCCTGAATAATAATCCGGGGCAACCCTTTTTACGTACCTCAGATACCGGTTTGGAGCGTTGGCCGAAAAAGAAAAAAGCAAACCAGCCCAACCCTGTTCTATTTTTTGGGTAGATAGCAGCAGAGCCGTAACTTTGATATAGAATTCGTTTGCTACGGCCTTCAGAATCTTCTCCTATGTGAGGAAGTTTTGCCCGTAGCTGACCAGACTTGCTAATGGTTTCTCACCACCAAATGAAAAAAATCTTACTGGCCGCTGTCTGCACCGGAATCCTGCTCCAGACTACTTCCTGCCTCAACACGGAGAAGGAGATGGGCAATTCCCGCAACCCTGATCGGCCCTTCACGCCCACGCCCGAAGGGGCTCGTGGCCGCGTGAACGAGCGCACCGTGCTGCGCACGGTGAATGCTGCCCATTATTTCTCTAATACCAAAACCAAAGATAATTTCGTGCTGCAGCTGCAGGGGACTAAAATCCTGAGCGCGCAGGCCCATCTTATCATCGTCAACAGCACCGGCGATACGCTCCGCAAAGAGTCGATGCCCGCTACTGCCTTGCTTGACCAGCGCGAGATGGACGACCCGCAGTCGGCCACTGTTCGCGACAAGGAAATTGCCATCCTGCAGGGCATGAACTCCTTCTTCCGCGAAGACCGGTTTACGCAGCCCGCCGTAGCCCGCGCCGCTGCCCAGCCCTCCGAAGTGGATGCCGAGGGCTGGCAGGCCGTGAAAGCCGACACCAAGGCCTATGGCTTCGACTACATTGCCAACGGCAAAGAGCGCCGCCTGGCTTACGCCAAGAAGCTGCAGAAAGCCGTGATTGTAGCTCAGTAGAGCTGGTTCCAGCAAGCAATGAAAAGCCCCGTTCGAAACCGAACGGGGCTTTTTGTCTATGGACGGCCTCCATTGGGAGGCTTCTTAAGCAGGCCTCAGTTCAGCTGAGGTGCTGCCACTTATTCAATCACCGATGCAAGCTGCTGTGCTGCCCATGAGCAACGCCTGAAGCGGCTGCGGCTATCCTGGTAGTGGTTGCTGCCTGGTTTCGGCGCCTGAACAGGCGCGTGTCCGGCCAGCAGCGAAATCAGGAGCCCATGCTTGCGCTGGCTAGCCAGCCGAGCCGGCCGGCGGCGCTGCGCACCAGCCGGTAGCCCCCAAACTCGCCCAGCACGGCCACCGAACTGCGAGCCGGCAACGAGTCGAGGGTGGCGGCGCCGGCAGCGGGAGTGGCGTAAAGGTCGGTGGCTGTGGAGAGGGCCAGGCGGCGCAGGGCGGCGGCCGGCACTACGGCGCGGGCCGCCACGTAGCCGATCTGGCCATTTGGGTGCTGCACCCGGTACCAGTCGGCCTGGCTGCCTACCACCAGCAGGGGGGTGTTGCGGGGCAGGGCGGCCACGGTAGCCTGTTTAGCCAGCGGGCCGCGGCGCAGGTCGGTGCGCTTGTCCTGCACGCGTACCCACTCGCCGAGGCGGCCGGGGGCGGTGCGCGGGGCAGCGGGGTCGGTATCCGCGCGCCGTACAAACGGAAACGGGTCGACGGCGCCGCGGCCGCCGCGGTACACGCCAAAGTGCAGGTGCGGCGGGGTAGTGCGGGCATTACCGGTGTTGCCCACCAGCCCCAGCGTATCGCCGATGCGCACCTGCTGGCCGGGCTGCACCAGCTGCTTATCAAGGTGGGCGTAATAGATATGCTGGCTGTGCTCGGTGTCCATCAGCCACACCACGCGGCCGCCGCGTGGCGTCTCGTTGACGCGAGTGATGTAGCCGTTGGCCGCCGCCACGGCCGGTGTGCCACGCTTGGCGAAGATGTCAATGCCTTCGTGGCGGCGGGCGCCACCGTCGCGGTCGACGCCCCAGAAGCTGCCCACGGCCACGTCGTTTTTGCCCCGCACCGGAAAGCTCAGGCTGGGCGCCCGCTGGATGCGCAGTGTGAACCGGCCGGTGCGCAGCAATTCGGGCTGCACGCGCAGCAGGTGCTGGCGGTCGTCCTCGGCTACGTAGCTAAACGCCAGCGCCGTGGTATCGGCGGAGGCCAGCGGCCGGGTAACGCGGCGCTCGGGGTCCAGCTCAAAGGCATCGAGGAAGACGCGGGCGTCGGTGTTTTTATCGAGCGTGAGGCTGATGCGGACGGTTTCGCCCTCGCGCACCTGGTAGCGGAAGGCGGCGGCCGTAGCGCGGTCGGCAGCGAAATAGCCGGTTTCCTGGAACGGCAGCGTCACCACCAGCGAGTCGCGCAGGGCGCGGTCGGCGGCGGCCAGCCAGTCGCGGCCCAGGGCCGTTTCGGCGAGGCCAGCCTGGCGCAGCTGGCGGGCATAGGCTTCGTGAGGAGTGGTTTTCTGGAAAATGCCCTGCAGCGTTTGCTGCTTGCCGCAGGCCGCAAGCACTACAAAGGACACGAAGAATAAGGCGTAACGAACGGGGAGTGGCATGAAGAACAATTGGTTTCCTGCTCAACCCCAAAATCGGCGCCGTAGTTCGCCATAAACCCGTAGGCGCGGGGCTGCTGCGGTTGCGGAAACCAGTATACTTGGGGCGTTTTTAGGCCAACTACGCTTGCTTCTATGTTTTCCGCCGCCCGTATCGTTGCCATCCGCAAAAGCAGGGGTTTCTCCCAGGAAGTGCTGGCTGAGCAGTCGGGCGTGAGCCTGCGCACCATCCAGCGGGTGGAGCAGGGCGATACCGTCCCGCGCGGCCACACGCTGCTGGCGCTGGCGGCGGCCTTGCAGGTTCCGTTGGAAGAGCTGCAGGCCGCTCCCGCACCTGCAGACGCTCCGGCCACAGTCCCGGCCGATGCTCTAATTGCGCTGCTGCCCGAAACTACCGCGCCGCCGCAACCCTTGCCCATAAAGCTGCCCGTGGCTTCGCCGGCCAACCTGGCCACTATTCCAGCCGCGCTGCCTGCCAATCAAGGCCCCACAACGGCCACTGTGGTGCCGGCGGCTGCGCCGGCCCCCACGCCCGTTCTGCGCGCCGACCCCGAGTTTTTGCAGCTGCTGAATTTGAGCGCGCTTAGCTTTCTGGTGTTGCCGCTGCTCAATCTGGTGGTGCCCTTTGTGCTGTGGCGCAAGCAGCGGCACACCATTGCGCACGCGGCCGAGGTTGGCCGGCGGGTGCTGGGCTTTCAGGTGCTGTGGCAGGTGGGCTGCTTCTTTGCTTATGTGCTGCTGGCCGTGGGGCAGGTGGTGGCGGTGCAGTTCCACAGGACCCCCATCAAGGGCGGCTTCCTGCTGGTGATGGTCGCGACGTACCTGCTCAATGTGATGACGGTGGGGTACTACGCCCGCCGCCTGCGGCAGGGGCGGCTGGATATCTATCCGGTGCGGCTGTAGCGGCGCGTTGTATGGCGCGTTTCGGGCTGAATTGAAGCAGGGCCGCCGCCGAAAAGTACGCCGTTAGACTGGTGTTGATGGGGTTGGGGTAACTGGTAATGTATTGAATAGTAAGTAAATGAGGTGAATGGCGGGGAAATGGCGGGAAAATGACGCACGGCCGGGCGAGGGGAGCGGGTAGGTTTGCTGTCGTCTTCCAACCTCCACTTCCTCTCCATGAAAACCCTCGTCAAAATCCTGCTTTCCGTAGTGCTGCTGCTCGTGCTGAGCGGCCTGGGTGGCTACTTCTACATGAAGCAGAAGTTTGCGCCGCCCGCCAACCAGCTTTCCATCACCGGCCTGCCCGCCACCGGCCCGCTGCGTTGGACTGCCGACACCACGGCCAAGCCCGCCGTGCTGCACGAGGCGCTGCTGGTGCCCGTCCGGCTCCCGAATTGCGCACGCACTTTCTACCTGCAACTGGATACCGGCGCGCCCTACACGGTGCTCTACGCCCACCAGCTGGTAGTGCTGCGCCAGCACTACCCGGCACTCACTGCCGCGCTGCAGGCGCCGCAGGATACCGTGCGTAATTTCCGGTTCAGCCTGGGCGGCGCGCCGGTAGCCATGCGCCGGACGCTGGTGCTGCCCCATGGCCGCCCGGCACTGCCCGCCGATACCTTGGCGCCCTACGTCATCGGGACGCTGGGCACGGATGTGCTGGAGGGCCGCGTGCTGCTGCTCGACTACGCCCGCAACCAGTTCACGCTGGACCAGCAGGTACCGGACAGCCTGGCGCGCCGCGCCGAATTTGGCCCGTTGGCTTTCACCAACCGCCGGGTGCTGCTTGATGCCGGGCTGCAGCAGAAGCAACAGCAGCTGCTGTTTGACTCGGGCTCCAGCGCCAACGCCTTGATCACCAGTCAAAATATCTGGCAGGAGCTGGCCACGCCGGGCGCCCCCACCCGCACCACGGCCTCCAATTCCTGGGGCAAAAAGCTGCTGGTGCATACCGCCCCCACGGATGCCCAAATCCGCTTTGGCGCCATAGAGGCTCCGCTGCGCACCGTCACGTACATCGAGGGCATGAACCTGATGCAGTCGACGCTGATGCGCTTTTCGGGGATGGCTGGCATGCTGGGCAACGAGCCGTTTCTGGGCACCACGCTTATTCTAGATGTGAAAGGCGGCCGCTACGCCGTAGTGCGCCCTTAGCCCGCCAAGGCCGGGCGGGCCGCACCGGGCAGTTGTCGGGCAGGCGTCTACCTTTGCGCTGTACTCAGCTTGCTGCCCATGAAACTCATCGACTGCCCCCGCGACGCCATGCAGGGCTGGCCCACCTTCATCCCGACCACCCAGAAAACCGCCTACCTGAACGCGTTGCTGCGCGTGGGCTTCGACACGCTGGACTTCGGCTCGTTCGTGTCGCCGAAAGCCATTCCACAGCTCACCGACACTGCCGAGGTGCTGGATGGGCTGAATCTGGCGCAGTCGGGCACGCGGCTGCTGGCCATTGTGGCCAACCTGCGCGGGGCCGAAACGGCCGCCCAGCACCCTCAGATCCGCTACATCGGTTTCCCGCTGTCGGTGTCCGAAACCTTCCAGCAGCGCAACACCAACAAGAGCATTGCCGAGGCGTTCGACGACGTGACGCGCATGCAGGAGCTGTGCGCCCGCACCGGGCAGCAGCAGGTGGTGTACCTGAGCATGGGCTTCGGCAACCCCTACGGCAACCCGTGGAGCCCGGAAATCTTGGGCGAGTTCACCCAAAAGCTCGACGCCCTCGGCGTGGGCATCGTGGCCTTATCGGATACCATCGGCGCCTCTACGCCGGCCACCATCGCGCCGCCCTTCCGGGAGCTGACGGCGGCCTTCCCGCACATCGAGTTCGGGGCGCACCTGCACACCACGCCCACCACCTGGCGCGAAAATGTGCTGGCGGCCTACGAGGCCGGCTGCCGCCGCTTCGACGGCGCCTTAGGCGGCTACGGCGGCTGCCCCATGGCCACCGACGCCCTGACCGGCAACATGCCCACCGAGCGCCTGATTGAGTTTGCCACCGAAAAAGGGGAGGAGCTGCACCTGAACACGGAAGCGCTGGCCGAGGCTATGCAGCTGAATCAGGAGATATTTGCGGGGCATTAGCAGAACTTTGCCATCTTGAGTTCCCTGTCATCCTGAGCGGAGCGAAGGACCTTATCACGGCTGAATAAATCGTTCAATGACAACTGAGCCGTGAGAAGGTCCTTCGTTCCGCTCAGGATGACAGCCATTTCCCTCCACACGCCATGCCAACTGCCGTCGACATCTTCATTCCCTGCTTCGTAGATCAGCTGTTTCCGCAAACTGCCATGAATATGGTGAAGGTGCTGGAGGCCGTGGGCTGCGAGGTGCACTACAACAGCAACCAGACCTGCTGCGGCCAGCCGGCCTACAACGCCGGCTACAAGGCCGAAAGCCGCGAGGTAGCGTGCAAATTTCTCGATGATTTCCCCAACGAGCCGGGCCGCTACATCGTGAGCCCCTCGGCCTCGTGCGTGGGCATGGTGCGCAACGCTTACGCCGAACTGTTCGATGGCAGCCCCGAGCAGAGCCAGTACCACGGCACCCAGCGCCGCATTTACGAGCTGACCGAGTTTCTGGTGGATGTGCTGGGCGTGCAGTCGGTGCCGCAGGCCCGCCTCAACGGCACTTACACCTACCACGACTCCTGCTCCGCTTTGCGAGAGTGCGGCATCAAGGAAGGCCCGCGCCGTTTGCTCGACGCCATTCCGGGCCTGCAGCGGCTGGAAATGGTGGAAAACGAAACCTGCTGCGGCTTCGGCGGCACCTTCGCCGTGAAGTTCCAGGCCATATCCGTGGCCATGGCCGAGCAGAAGGTAGAGCACGCCCTAGCCACCGGCGCTAACTACATCGTCAGCACCGACACCAGCTGCCTGATGCACCTCGACGCCTACATCCGCCGCGAAAAGAAGCCGATTAAGACGATGCACATTGCTGATGTGCTGGCAAGTGGCTGGTGAATCACAGATTGTGCTGATTAGAAGGATTTCGCAGATTTCGGCGACGTGGGCACACGCAGTTTGTTGAGCCCCAGCGGGGCGATATGTTGGTAGCAGATACGCAATAGCCAAAAACCAAAGCCCCAGCGGGGCGACACCTTAGCCGCATAAGCAAGGTGCCGCCCCGCTGGGGCTTTGATCTTTCAAGGGAGGTGGTTTTCTACCAATGTGCCGCCCCTCCGGGGCTTGCTATCGGTTGGTGTGTCCCTATACCAGCTGCTTCACCCGCTCCAGCAGGCTCTCCGAAGCCTCCAATAGCGGCAGGCGCACGGCGCCGCCGCAGATGCCTTGCGCGGCCAGGGCTGCCTTCACGCCGACGGGGTTGCTTTCCTCATACATCAGCGGATTCAGGTCGGTGAAGCCGAACAGCAGCTGGCTGGCCTTCGGGAAGTCGCCGGAGAGGGCGGCGCGGGTCATGTCGGAGAAGCGGCGCGGGAAGGCGTTGGCCAGCACCGAGATGATGCCCACGGCCCCGAAGCTGATGAGCGAAGTCGTCATCATGTCGTCGCCGGAAATCAGCAGGAAGTCGGCGGGCTTGGCGGCGGCAATGGCAATGCACTGCTCCAGGTTGCCGCTGGCTTCCTTGATGCCGATGATGTTGGGGTGCTGGGCTAGGTGCAGCGTGGTGGCCGCCGTGAGGTTGGAGGCGGTGCGGCCGGGCACGTTGTAGAGGATAATCGGAAGGGGCGAGGCGTCGGCCAGCCGCTCGTAGTGGGCAATGATGCCGCGCTGGCTGGGCTTGTTGTAGTAGGGCGAGGCCGACAGGATGGCCGAAACGCCGGTCAGGTCGGTGGAGCGCAGCAGGGCCTCGGTAGCGGCCGTATCGTTGCCGCCGATGCCGTACACGAGTGGCACGCGGCCAGCGGTGTGCTCCCGCGCCACGCGCAGGATTTCCGCCTTTTCCTCGGCGGAAATGGTGGGCGACTCGGCCGTGGTGCCGTTGATGACGAGGTATTCCACGCCGCCATCAATGACGAAATCGAGGAGGCGGCGCAGGGCCGGGTAGTCCACGGCGTGCGTATCAGAAGTAAAGGGCGTGACGAGGGCGACGCCGGTGCCGTGAAGCTTGTCCATGCGAGGAATTAGCTGTTGCTTTGTAGGGTAGGAGGTCGGGGGCGAAGGTACGCCGATGTTCTGATGGACCTTCTTTTGCAAAAATACAGCATTTGCCGGCTCTCCGGCCGCTTTCCCCTTTCCATGAAGCTTACCCCCTCCGTGCTGCTGACTGCAGCCGCCCTGGCCTCGGCCCTCACGCTGCCTTCCTGCAACGACGCCAAAACAGCCGCCACCGCCGAAACCAGCACCCCCGCCAGCACCGCCATGAGCGGCACCGCCGCCACCACGGCCGCCGAAGACTCGGCTTCCAAAGCCGGCACCGCCGCTCCGGACCCCAGCACCATTCCGGCCGGCAGCATCGCCGATGCCGCCACCATCACGGCCCGGCCACAGGTGCCCATCCTGTGCTACCACCAGATCCGCGACTGGCGTGCCAAGGACTCGAAAGGCGCCAAAGACTACATCGTGCCCGTCGATGCGTTCAAGAAGCAGATTCAGATGCTGGCCGACTCTGGCTACCACACCATCCTGCCCGACCAGCTCTACGCCTACCTCACCACCGGCGCCAAGCTCCCGAGCAAGCCCATCATGCTCACCTTCGACGACACCGACCTCGACCAGTTCACGGTGGCCAAGCCCGAGCTGGACAAGCACAACTTCAAGGCCGTGTACTTCATCATGACCGTGAGCCTGGGCCGGCCGCGCTACATGAGCAAGGCGCAGGTAAAGCAGCTCTCAGATGAGGGCAACGTCATCGGCTCGCACACCTGGGACCACCACAACGTGAAGAAATATCAGGGCGAGGACTGGGTGACGCAGATCGAGAAGCCCACCAAAACGCTGGAGGAAATCACCGGCAAAGACATCAAATATTTCGCTTATCCCTTCGGCCTCTGGAACCCCGAAGCCATTCCGGAGCTGAAGAAGCGCGGCATGGTGGCCGCCTTCGTGCTGGCCGAAAAGCGCGACCAGCAGGACCCGCTGTTCACCATCCGCCGCATCATCGCCAGCGGCTACTGGAGCGCCCGCACCCTCCACAACAGTATCGTGCAATCCTTCTAGGATCACAGATTAGCACGGATTTTAGCGGATTGCACGGATTTTGTAGCTGGTTCGCTTCCTGATGCTTTCGTGAAAACGCCCCGTCTGCTTGCGCAGGCGGGGCGTTTTGCGTTGTCGGGATTTTGAGCGCGGAGGCTACTCGGTTTTGGCGCCGGCTTGCTTGAGGCTGGGTAGCGAGCCGCCGTTTACCACTTTGCGCAGGCCCTGTTGGCGCATAAGCGTGGCGGCTTTGTTGCTGCGGTTGCCGCTGGCGCAGTACACCAGATAAGTCTGGGTGCTGTCGAGCTGGCTGACCTGCTGGGCGAAGTCGGCGGCTTTGAAGTCGACGTTACGGGCTCCCGCCACGTGGCCGGTGGCGAATTCGGCCGGCGTGCGCACGTCCAGCACCACCACTTTATGGCGCCGGATGAGCTTAGTGGCTTTGGCTGGCGCTACGTCGGGTGGGGGCGCGGGCGCCTGAGCCAGGGCTACGCTGCCCGAGAGCAGGCTGGCCAGGGCCAGGGTGGAAAGGAAACGACGCATAAGCAGGGAAAAGATTTCGTGAGAGGATAGGCGGGGCAAACCGTTGGGCTGCCCTGCCCATGAACGGAACACCGACAGGGCTAGAACAGCGAAGTCTGCGTTCCGGTGCCTTGGATCGGCGTTGGGTTTGACGCTGACGGAGCAGAGTCTTCTGCAGCGTCGGCAGTTTCCGCGGGAGCTGAAGTGGCTTCCGGGCCGGCGGGCAGCATGGCCAGCAGCTCGGCTTCGCTGATGATGGGCACTTTGAAGCCGGTGGCTTTTTCGCGCTTGGCCGGGCCCATTTTGTCGCCGGCCACCAGGTAGCTGAGCTTCTTGCTGATGCTGCCCGTGATTTTGCCGCCGTGTGCCTCAATCAGGGCCTGCAGTTCGTCGCGGGAGTGCAGCTCAAACACGCCCGACAGCACGAACGTGAGGCCTTCGAGGCGGTTGCTCATGGCTTGCGGTGCCTCGCCGGTGAGTTCTAGCTGCACGCCCGCCGCCCGCAGCCGCGCCACCAACTCCTGGTTCTGCGGCTCTTGAAACCACGCCGCCGCCGACTCGGCAATGACGCCACCCACCTCCGGCACGGCGGCCAGCTCGGTGGCCGTAGCGACCATCAGGGCCTCCATGGTGCGGTAGTGGTTGGCCAGCTTCTCGGCCACGGTTTCGCCCACGTACCGAATACCCAAGCCGAACAGCACCTGGTCGAAGGGCACCAGCTTGCTTTGCTCCAGCCCCGCCAGCAGCCGCTGCACCGATTTCTCGCCCATCCGGTCTAGCTGGGCCAGCTCCTCGGCTTTGGCGGGCAGGTCGTAGAGGCTGGCCGCGTCCGTCACGAGGCCCAGGTCGAAGAAGCGGCCCACGGTTTCGGCGCCCAGTCCGTCGATGTTCAGCGCCTTGCGCGACACGTAGTGCTCCAGCTTGGCCTTGCGCTGGGGCGGGCAGCCCCGGTCGTTGGGGCAGCGGAAGTGGGCCTCGCCCTCGGGCCGGATCAGGGGTGTGTTGCAGGCAGGGCAGGCCGTGGGGTACACGATTGGCTGGCTGTCTTCGGGGCGGGCCGTGAAATCTACGCCGGTGATTTTGGGGATGATTTCGCCGCCTTTCTCCACGAACACCATATCGTTGAGGCGGATATCGAGGGCCGCAATCTGGTTGGCGTTGTGCATGGAGGCGCGCTTGACCACGGTGCCGGCCAGCGGCACGGGGTCGAGCAGGGCCACGGGCGTGACGGCGCCGGTGCGGCCCACCTGGTACTGCACATCGCGCAGGCGGGTGCGGCCCGCTTCCGCCGGGTACTTGTAGGCAATGGCCCAGCGCGGGCTTTTGGCCGTGTAGCCCAGCAGCTCCTGTTGCCGGAAATCGTCAATCTTGATAACGATGCCGTCGGTGGCGACGGGCAGCGTGAAGCGCTTTTTGTCCCACTCGTGCACGAAATCCAGCACCTCAGCAATGGAGCCGCACCGCCGCCACGTGTCCGACACAGGCAGGCCCCAGGCGCTCAACGCTTCCAGCGAGGCGCTGTGCGTGGGCAGGCTGCTGCGGCCCGGCATCAGAAACGAGTAGGCGTAGAAGCGCAGCCGTCGGGCCGCCACCAGCGCCGAATCCTGGAGCTTGAGGGCACCGCTGGCGGCGTTGCGCGGGTTGGCCAGCAGGGCCTCGCCGTTTTCCTCGCGCTCGGCGTTCAGCTCCGCAAACACCGGCAGGGGCATGAATATTTCGCCGCGCACCTCAAACTCCGGCGGCTGAGCCGGGCCGGCCGTGCGCAGGTGCAGCGGCAGGTTCTTGATGGTGCGCACGCTGCTGGTCACCACGTCGCCGCGGGTGCCGTCGCCGCGCGTGACCCCCTGCGTGAGCTGGCCGGCCTCGTAGGTGAGACTCATGGCCACGCCGTCGAACTTCAGCTCGCAGACGTAGGCGTAGTCGGCGCCTTCCAGGCCTTTTTGCACCCGCTCATCGAACTCGCGCAGGTCGGCCTCGGAGTAGGTGTTGCCGAGGCTGAGCATGGGGTAGCGGTGCGCGGCCGTCGGGAACTGCTTGGTGATGGTGCCGCCCACGCGCTGGGTGGGCGAGTTGGGGTGGGCCAGCTCCGGGTGCTGCTTTTCCAGCTCGGCCAGCTCGGCCAGCAGCTGGTCGAACTCCTGGTCGGGAATCTCGCTGATGTCGCGCTGGTAGTACTGGTAGTTGAGGTGGTGCAGGCGCTCGGTGAGGGCCGTAATGCGGGCCTGGAGGTCGGTGGTCATAGGGAAGAATGTAGCATAGGCTTCAGCCTGTGCCGCGGGCCGGACAGGGCTTACGGGCGGAGCGGCTTCTGCGCCGCAAGCTACGGTTTTATGGGTTGCTGCCACAGGAAAAGCCCGCCTGAAATCAATCAAACGGGCTTTTTAACGGGTAAGAATCGGGGGCTACCCGGCACAGGCTGAAGACTATGCTACAGCGTTTTGTCGGCTACCAGTACGCCGTCGGCCTCGAAGTTGAGCTGCTCCTCGGGCGTGGTAATGGCGGCTATTTCCTTCTCTGACTTGCCGGCATCTTTGGCGTAGTGCTGCAGGTCCGACACGGGCACTACCTCGCGGTGCGCCCAGCCGTTTATCACCACGGTTTTGCCGCTGATGTCTTTGGGTACGAAGAAGGCGTAATCCTTGAACCGCACCCGCATTTCCTGGCCTTCGGGCGTTTTCATGGTCAGCCAGCAGCCCTTAGCCTGGCACACGGCGTCGGCCTTGCCTACCAGCTTCACCTGTGCCGAGTCCTGGGTGCCCAACACCTGCTTCAGCTCCGAAAGCGGCCGGGCGCCATCGGCCGTGATGGCCGCGCCATAAGTCTGGCCGGTGAGGGTCACCGCAGTGGCCGGGGCGGCGGTGGTAGTGGCCGTTTCGGTGGCGGGATTGGTCTGGCAGGCGGCCAGCGCCAGTAGGGAGGCGGCCAGGCTGAATTGCTTGATGGTCATGGGGATGGGCGATGAAAAGGTATCGGCCCGGAAATTACGACTTTTTTGTTTTGACCTTCACCTTGTCGTAGTTCTGGGTGGAGGCGGCCGTGCGCGACGTCAGCTCACGCACTTCGCTGAGCTTGCCGGTTTTGGTGTAGCGCTCGGTGCGCACGATGCCCACGCCGGGGGCGTAGAAATCAATTTGCTTGCTGCTGCTGCGCATGGCCATATCGGGCCTTGGGATGGTGGCTTCTTCGCGCTCGGCCTCTACCTTGTAGCACTGAAACGTGCCGGCCGGGGTGGTGAGGGCCGTGGGCCCGCTCACCACGCGCCGCTTCTGCAGCATGGTGCTGACGGTGGCAATGCTCACCACCGAGCTGCTGACCTGGATGCTGACGCCGCCGGCGGGCAGCTCGGTGCCCACGGTAGGCTGGTTGGGCCAGGCCAGCGGCGCGATGCTGTAGGCCAGCTTCCGGTCGCGGAAGGAGCGCAGGGCGTCGTTGTTGAGTTCGCCCATGCCGTCGGTGAAGCTGGTGTCGCGGCGGGCGCGGAAGGTGAGGTCCTGGATGCGGTCCAGGGTGTTTTTGCGGGCGTAGTAACCGCTCTTGAGCAGCATGGTGTTTTCGGCTACTTTGCGGTCTTTGCTTTCTTCCCGCTCCCCGGTTTTCAGATCTACTACCCGCTGGCGCACCTCGCCCAGTGGCTTGCCGCCGGCATCGAGGACGCGGTACACGAGCTCCATGTTATCGGCAAGGCCAAATGGCTGGCCGGGGCTGGGGGCGTCGGGGGTCTGGGCGGAAACGGAAGAGGCGGCAGCGGCCAGCGCGGGCATCAGCAGCAGCGAACGGAAAGAGGAAAAGGGCATAAGCCAGCAGAACAACAAAGGATGGAACGGGCCAACATACGCAATCCGGCATATTTTGATTGCCAGGGCCCATGCCGCCTACGCAAAAGTGCGGCCATAGTGTTTGCCTGTCTGCTCCACCATTGCCCCGAATCCGGCAGGGGCATGTAACTTGCGGGCCGCCGCGCCGTTTTTCCGGCAGAGCTGGCCCGTGTGCGCCGCTACTTCCCCTAACCACCCTTTCTCATGCCCGATTCTTCGCAACAACCCGCCTCCTGGGCCGATACGGCCGCTTCGCTGCTGTCCAAACTCTCGGGCGGCGTAGAGCTGGCCCTGGCCTTCGACCAGATGGAGCTGCAGGTGCCTAACCCCCAGAACCCCGCCGCGCCGGCTGCCACCTGGCGCCTCAATGGCTCGTTGCGCATCCGCACCCGCGGCGAAAAGCCGGCTGATGCCGCCCTGCCACCCGCAACGCCCACGTCCGTTGGCTAGCGGCCTCGAAATAGAGGCGCAACTGGTGATTTCGCTGGATGGCGACGACGTGCAGGTAGCGGCTTCGGGCACTTACCTGATTATCAACGTGCCCAGCCAACGGGTGCTCGACAAGCTCACCAGCGGCCCGCCCAAAGACCCCAACGCACCGCCCAAACCCAAAGACCCCCGTGCCCCCGATCCGCTGCAGCAGCTCAACGACCTGGCCCTGCGGCTGGGGCTGGTGCTGGATTTGCGGGTAGCGGGCAAAACCTACGTCACGTTCGGCACGGGCCGCAGCCCCAAAATCACGCTCAACGCCGTGCTGGGCAAAATCGGGTCCTTCTTTAAAAATTAGAGCTCAGGAAATAGGGCTTGGTGCTTGGGTAGTTCATTTAGCTGGACAACCCAAGCACCAAGCCCTATTCTCTGAGCCCTAAAATACCCCGAATCCTGCTTGTCGGAGAGTGGGGGTTTTACGTATCTTGGAAGAAGGCTGAAAGCCTGGGCAGCGCCATTATACCGGAACTAAAGGCGGTTGGAATGGTTTGCCCTACAACCATTGCCACTTCCGCTGCCGCGCATGAACTCCGACAAAGAACGTAAAGACAAGGTGGGCGCCAACCAGCCGGCCACCTCCTTCCAACGCATGGAGCGGGTGCCGCCGCTGCAGATGATGCTGTACCTGGGTTTGGTGGGAATAGGCGTGCTGTTCCTGTTCCTGACGGGCGCCTACATCAGCACCCGCTCGGCCACCCAGCTGCCGGCCGGAATTCAGCAGTTTCCCAAATTCTTTTCCATCAGCACCATCGTGCTGCTGCTTAGCAGCTACGTGGTGGCACAGGCCCCGCGCCTATACCGCGCCGACGATGTGAACGGGCTGGCGCGCTGCCTCGGGGCCACGCTGCTGCTGGGCAGCATCTTCGCGGGGCTGCAGGTGCTGGGCTGGCGCGAGCTGATGCTGCAGGGCGTGTTTTTCGAAGGCAAAGCCAGCGGCACCTACGTCTACCTGATTTCGGCGCTGCACGTGCTGCACCTGCTGGGTGGCATGCTGTTTCTGCTGGCGCTGCTGCTGCGCACCGTGCACGCCTCCCGCGACGCCGTGCGCAGTCTGGTGTTCATCCGCAACCCCTATCGCCGCCTGCAGCTCCGGATGCTGGGCACCTACTGGCACTTCATCGACGCGCTGTGGGTGCTGCTGTTCGTCGTGTTCGTGTTTATGTATTAGAGAGTAACTGAGTAAGGGAGTAGCTGAGTAGGTCAACCTGTCACGCGCCGCTCAAGCTTTTGCATTCGAGAGTAACTGAATAGGGGAGTAGCTGAGTGGTCGTTCAATCATCTGGACGATCTACCCAGTTACTCCCCTACTCAGTTACTCTACCGCGCCAGCGTGACGGGGCCTTTGAACTTGCGGCCGTCCGTGAATTCGATGAGGTAGAAGTAGGTGCCAGGCGCCAACTGGCCCCCATCCCAGCGGAAGTTACGGTCGGTGCTGCGGAATACCAGGTTGCCCCAGCGCGAGAAAATCTTGATGTCGGCGAAACGGGAGTCGCAGAAGTCGGGCGGCAGGTTCTCCAGTTGGAAGAACTCGTTGAGGCGGTTGGGGTCGTTGTTGGGCGTGAAGATGTTGGGCGGCGTGAAGGCCACCGTATCGGGGTTGATCAGCTCGAAGCGCACCACGCGGGAGCGGGGCTCAGGGCGGCAGGTGGTTTCCTGCAGCCGGAACGTTACTTCCAACGCGCCGTCGGGCAGCTTGAGGCCGGTGCAGTTGGGGTCCCAGCGGAAGGTGGCGGTGGCGCGGCCGTTGCCGTTCTGCGGCCGGAAGCTCATGCCTGCCGCCGCCAAGTCGAATCCGTTGCCGGTAGCCGACAGCACCAGCGGATCGGTGTCGGCGTCGGTGCCGGTGAAGGTGGCCTCGTAGGCATTCCCGATCAGGCGCCGCACCCGCACCGGCGCATCAATGGGGCCGGTAGTGCTGGGGTTGGGCAGGCTGGAAACCAGCACCGGCGGCGTATTGGCGTAGTCGATCTGGATGGGAATGCGTAGGCCGACGGCCGTGGGCTCGGAGCAGGGCCCGGCGCTGGCCGTAAAGTCGAACTCGTAGGAAGTGCGGGCGGCGGCCCGGCAGTCCACGCGCCACGTGAAGCGGCCCTGCAGCTGGTTGCCGTTGGCCTGCTGCACGAACGTGACGCCCAGGTCGGCGGGCGTAAAGCCGCGCCCGGCCATGCTCAGTGTCATCGGGTCGTTATCAGCATCGAGGCCCGTTACGTCGAAGGTTATCAGGTCGCCGATGCGGGCGCGCAGGGGCAGGGCCGCTGTGCTGCTGATGGTGGGCGGGCTGTTGGGGTCCGGCACGGCCGTGAAGGCGAGCCGCACGGTGTCGCGCTTGGGCAGGCTGCAGCCGTTGTCGGCCACAATCAAATCCAGTAAATACACCCGGCCGCGCGTGTTGAAGCAGGCCGGAAAGCACAGCTGCGACACCAGCGTGTCGGGCGCGCCGGGGCTGCGCACCGTGCCCTGGGTGGTGCTGATGGTGGGCAGCTGCCCGGCCGTGAAGTTCACGGGCCGCAGCGACATGGTGAGGCGCGAGGGCGAATCGGGGTCGGACACTTTGAGCGTGATGCAGCGGCTGAAACCCGGGCGCAGGTGCAGCGTGTCGCGGCCGGGCCGGAAAGTGCCCGTACCGCTGGGCAGCGTCACGCGCATAGTGGGCGCGGCGTTCTGGGCGCACCGGATGACTTTGAGTTGAAAATCGCGCCTCGCCTCGCCAATCTTCACGCCCCGCCGATATTCCGCGCAGCGGATGCCGAACACAAACAGGCCCTCATCGGTGGGGCGCACCTGCAGGCGGCCGGTCTGGCGGTTGATGCTGAGGGTGGGGGCGCCGGGAATCTGGTTGAGCGCACTCAGGCCGGCACTCCAGCGCACCTCTTGGTAGGGCTGCGGGTCGGCGACGGGCGGCTTGGGCAGGCCGGGGGTGGAGTGCCCGTTCAGCGGCGTGGCCAACTCATACACCAGCGAGTCGCCGTCGGCATCCTGGCCCCCGAAATCGTAGTAAAACAGCTCCCCCAAGCAGGCATAGTCGCCGAGTGGCGGGAAGATGCGGGGCGTGGAGTCGCGGAAGGGCTGCCCGTTGCGCACCACGGGCGGAAACTCCAGGTAGAACGTCTGGCCCGCATCGGCCGGGTCCTGGATGTTGCGGATGCCGCTGTTGCGGCAGCAGCGCTCCACGGCCGCGTAGTAGCCGGCCGGGTTGGTGTACACGTTGGCTGGCAGCTCCAGCCGGCCCGAGTACACGAGCTTGCGCGTCACCAGGGACGTGGGCAGCGCGCAGGCCGGGCTGGTGTAGTTCACCAGCGTGTTGGCGCCCAGCGGCAGCGTAAGGTTCTGCATGCGCCGGTCGGTACCCTTCTCAAATATGCTAACCGTCAGGTCATTGTCAAGCGCCCCGGAGCTGCCATTGACTGCATCGAAATATAGGTTGAGCGTGAGCTGGTAGGTGGCGTTCTGCAGATACTGCAGGTCCATTTCGCCGCCCACGATGTGGGTGGCGCGGGCCGGAAGTGCCAGCAGCAGCAACAACGCCAGCAGCAGGCGGTGGGCCGGGCCAGTCAGGGCGTAGCAGTAGGGTAGAAGACGTGGCATAGAAGGGGGAAATAGTCGGGCGCGGATACCTCCCGAATATACGACGACGCCCCGAAACCCTCACCCAACCGGCGGCAGGTGTGTGCGGCCGGCTTTGTATCTTGGGTGCGTAATTCGCCCTCTTTCTTTCCTCACCCATTTGCGTTTTCATGCTGCGTTTCTACTCTTTCCTGACGGGGCTGCTCTTGCTGGCTCCGGGCCTGCAGGCCCAGACCCCGGACCCTGCGCCCGCCCGCCCAGCCCTCACGGATGATGCCGCCCTGCTGTGCAGCCAGGCGCACACCCGCACCGCGCTGCGCGGCCCCGCCGCCACCGTGCCGCACCGCCGCAAGATGGACCGCTACGATGTGAAGTACTACAAGCTGGATATTGCGCTGGAAAACAACTCGCGCAACGTGGGCGGCAACGTGCGCATGCTGGCCCGCACCCTCGCCCAGCCCCTCGACTCGGTGGCGTTTGAGCTGTATTCCACCTTCACCATCGACTCAGTGGTGGTGAACGGGCGCCGCGCCAACGGCATCCGTCGCGCTGATTCCGACGTGACCGTGCTGCTGCCGCAGGCTGTGCCGGCCAATACACTCTTCAGCACCGTGGTGTATTACCGCGGCACGGCGCCCAACGGCAACAGCGCCGCTATCGGCAACGCCCTGAATACCCGGCTGCAAACCACCTACGGCGTAAACGTGACCTGGAGCCTATCCGAGCCGTTTTCGGCCCACGAGTGGTGGCCCTGCAAGCAGGTGCTGACCGATAAGGCCGACTCCCTGGACGTGTGGGTGACGACAAGCAGCATCAACAAAGTAGGCTCCAACGGTATGCTGGAACGCGTGACGCCGCTGCCCACCGGCAAGAGCCGCTACGAGTGGAAGCACCGCGCCAAGCCCATCGACTACTACCTCGTGTCGGTGGCCGTGGCGCCTTATCTGGAGTATGTGAACTACGCCAATCCCGTGGGCGGCCCGCGCATTCCCATCGTCAACTACGTCTACAACCAGGCGGCCCTGAACTTCTACCGCACCGAAATCGACCGGACGCCCGGCTTCCTGGAGAATTTCTCCGAGCTGGTGGGCCTCTACCCGTTTGCCAGCGAGAAGTACGGCCACAGCATGGCCCCCATCGGAGGCGGTATGGAGCACCAGACCATGACCACCCAGGACGGCTTCAGCTTCACGCTGACGGCGCACGAGCTGTTCCACCAGTGGTTCGGCGACAACGTGACCTGCGCTTCGTGGGAGGATATCTGGCTGAACGAAGGCTTTGCCTCCTACGGCGAATACCTGTCGCTCGACCGGTTTTCGTCGGCCACCAGTGCCCGCACCTGGATAGCCAATGCCCAGACCACGGCCCGCCAGCAGCCCGGCGGCAGCCTCCGCGTGGCCGATACCACCAACGTGGGCCGCATTTTCAGCTCGCGCCTCAGCTACAAGAAAGGCGCGGCCGTGATTCATATGCTGCGCTATCTGCTCAACGATGACGTGAAATTCTTCCGGGCCCTGCGCACCTACCAGAGCACCTACAGCGGCCGCACGGCCCGCACCATCGACCTGCAGCGCATTTTCGAGGCCGAAGCCGGCCGCCCGCTGCAGTATTTCTTCGACCAGTGGTACGCGGGCGAAGGCTACCCGATTTTCAATGTGCGCTGGAATCAGGTAGGCCCTGATGTATTTATCCGCAACACCCAGACGGTGAGCATGCCTGCCGTCACACCTTTCTTTGACGTGGAGCTGGATTATCGCCTTGTTTTCAGCGACAATACCAGCCAGGCCCTGCGGGTGCGTCATGGGCAGGCCATATCCTCATTCAGTGTGCCTACCAACAAAACCGTTACCGCTGTTTTCGTGGATCCCGACCAGTGGGTGCTGCAGGTAACTCCTACCATCCTCCGCGACAACGCCTTGGTGCTGGCCACGGCTGCGGCCCGGGCTGCCCGCCTGAGCGTGTACCCCAACCCCTGCCGCGAAACCCTCCGCCTGCCCAACCTAACCACCCGCGCCACGGCCGAAGTAACCGATGCTACCGGCCGCGTACTCCTGCGCCAGACCGTAGACCCACAGCATGCCCAGCTGGACACCCGCACGCTGGCTGCCGGCCTCTACCACCTGCGCCTCACCACGGCCACTGGCAGCGTGTCGGCGGCCCGTTTTGTGCGCGAGTAACCTAAAAACAGGTTAGTCACAAAAAAGCGTCCCGTCTGGATAGACGGGACGCTTTTTTGTGTTTGAAGCTTTCGAATACCGGCTTAGTCTTTCCAATAGTCCTGGATCAGGGCCTGCACCTCCGGCGGAGCGGGCGGCATATCCAGCACGGCGGCCATCAACTCATCGAAGCTATGGGGCAGGGTGAAAATGGTATCCTGATAGGGGTTGCTGACGAAGCGGATGAACCCCGGCTGCCCGTTCACACGCACCAGATCCACCGTCACGTTGCCGTAGAGCTGGTTGCAGCGGCCCGTAGCGGTGCAATCGTTGGGCAACGGCTTCAGGAAGTACTTCTCCACAGTTTCAGAGTAGCGCTCATGGTGCAGCGTGCGCTGGTCGGAGGCCGAGACGTTGTAGCCCAACGCCTGCACCCTGTCGCGCAGCAGGTCGAAGAAGTGACGGAAGTTGCCGGGCCCCATGCTGGGGTCGTAGAGCAGTACCGCGCCGTGGCGGCCGGCCTCGTCCAGCAGCTGCACCCGAAACTGCTGCCCCGTGATGCCAGCCTTGCTGTAGTGGTAGGCTTTGAAATAAGGGCCGGCCCAGTTCAGATACACCTGTTGCTCCAGCCAGCGGGCACGGATGCGCTCCTGCGCCGGCGTGCGGTGCAGTGGCTGCCAGTCCGGGGTTTTGGAAGCAGCCTCCGGGGAAAACAACTGTTTAAGAAAATCGAGCAAAGCGGTATGGGAGTATGAGGAAAGAACACCCACCGCCGTAAATGGTTTCGAGGGAAAAGACGGGTTGGCGGCCAGTGAAAAGAGAATTTCAGTCCAAAAACAAAAGGCAGACTCCATCAGGAATCTGCCCTTCAGACCACTAGCTGCGGCGGCGGCTATTTCACGCGCTGCCAGTAGTGTGCTTTGCCAATCAGCGAGAAACCGATGTAGCCTTTCACTTCCAGCCGGTCTTTGCCGGCTGCCGCCACGTAACACGAGTAGGTGCGGCCGTTTTCGGGGTCGTAGATTTCGCCGTCTTCCCAGCGGTCGGTTTCGGCGTTGTAGCGCAGGTTCTGCAGCACCGTCAGGTTCTGCAGGAGTTGGGTGCGTCGCTCGGGGGTAGGGTGCTTCTCATCAAGGCGGGGCTTGCCGTTGGCATCAGTGGGGGCGCGCAGCCACACCAAACGCCCGCACAACTGCTCGCCGCAGCGGTACAGCTCAATGTGCGAGTCGCCGGTATCGTCGGCCCACACGCCCAGCGGCGGCGTTTGGGCCGCGGCGGGCCGCAGCGTTAGCAGCAACATCATCAGACTCAGCAGCAGGTATTTCAAGCGCAAAAGAAGCTTAGAGGAAAGGGAGTCTGCTGCCTGCTGCTGCAAGAGAGCTGCAGGAGCAGGCCACAAAAAAGCGACGCCCCCGCAGTGCGGAAGCGTCGCCAAGTATACGCAATCAACGGCAGATGCGCCTATTTCACGCGGGTCCAGCTCTGCGATTTGCCAATCATGGAGAAGCCGATATAGCCTTTCACTTCCATCGAATTGGCGTTGAGCATCTTCATGTAGCAGGAGTACGTTTTGCCGCTTTCGGGGTCGTAGATCTTGCCGTCATCCCACTTGTTGTCGTCGTCGTACTCGAAGCCTTGCATGAACACCATGCCCAGCCGCGGCCGGGTGCGCAATTTCGGATCGGGGTTAACGGTGTCGGTTTTGGGCTTGCCGGTTTTAGGGTCGTTGGGTACGGTCAGGCTGACGATCTTACCGCAGAGCTTGTTGCCGCATTTGTAGATTTCGAACGTCGCCTTTTTCTCCGAGTTGGTCCATGTGCCCAAAGGAGAGAGGGTTTGTGCTGAAGCCAACCCGATGGCCCCGAACAGGAAGGCGAGAGCAAGGAACAGGAATTTTTTCATGATGTGAAATAAGGGATTTGGGTATGGGTGTGAAAAGATAGGAGAAAACTCCTGCATGCCAGCGTTCGGGCAAGGCAAAAATGCTGATCTGCCTGAAGGCAAGTTTGAGGCCAGGCTTTCACACAGATCCGTCAGTGAAACAAAGCGCCTGATCATCAGGATGCTGGCGCTGAAACGTCGTTGAGGTCCTAAAAAAAGGGGTTTTTATTTTGAACCATCCGGCAGGCTTATAACTTTACCTTCCGTAGTGAGTGCTACAGCCCCGCCCAAGCAGCCCTAAGGTGCTGGGAGGCGCGGCCGGGGTTATGTCGAACGTAAAGAAAGGAGGTACAAAATGTCTAGTAGTCCCAAACAAATCCTGCCAAGCCTGTCGAATGTAGTTCGCCTCACCGCCGAACGCGCTTAACAACAGCTTTCGCGCGGAAAAACGCCCTATTTGGCTTTTTCCCGCATTCTGGCAAGGTCTTACACAAAGGATGGCGGGGCTGTACCCCAGACTCGTCGCTTGGTAAGATTTGAAGGATTAGATGCCCGGTCCGCCCAGCAGCCTCTCTTGTGAGGACTGCATAGGCGGCCGGGCATCGCTCTTTTACAGCGTATAGAAGTAGGCTGCATTTTGTCCGGATACCTTACTCAGCTGCTCCATTACTCTGCAAAACCCGGCGTATTTGCATAAAGCGCCGCTCATAGTCGGTGCCTTCTACCTGGCTGATTTTGACGCCGGACTCGCGGCGCGCCGAGGAAGAGTGAATAAACCGCAGCGGTTGGCCTGGCCCGGATACCACAATGCCAGCGTGGCCGGGCGTAGCAGACGTGGCCGCTGTGCCCGTAAACACCACAATATCGCCGCGGCGGGCCTGCTCCCGCGCTACGGGCCGGCCTACGGCAATAAGCAGCGCCGTGGAGTGCGGCATCGCCACCTTGAACTCCTGAAACACATACTGCACAAACCCCGAGCAGTCGAAGCCGGTGGCGGGGGTGTTGCCGGCGTAGCAGTAGTTGGTGCCCAGCTGGCGCATGGCAAACGTCACGACGCTGTCGGCGGTGGGCGTGGGGCGGGTGCTGGTTACCAGCGCTACCCGGTGCGTTGGCAGGGCCGTCTGGCTGTCGGAGTGGGGAGTAGACGCCAAGCGGGATGGCCAGGCGAAAACGCCTACCAGCAGGGCCGCCAGCGCGACAAAGGAAATCCAGACGTAGCGCATAGCAGAAGCAAGGTTGGTGGCTTCCCTAACGGTGGAGCTACCGGGGTGGTTTCCGCACGGCTGGCCGGCGGCTTGCAGCCCTGTACGTTTTTCGCCGTTCTTTGCCCCAACGATACCATCTCACTCATTTCCCTTTTCATGACCCATTCCCGTACCCGAGTGCTGCTGGCGCTGGTGCTGGGGCTGCTGCTGAGCCAGTTTGGCCCGGCCATGGCCGCCCCGGTGCTGCGCTACACGCTGGCGATGCCGGCACCCCAAACCCATTATTTTGAAGTCGAAACCAGCCTGAGCGGCTTCGGCAAGCCGTACACCGACCTGAAAATGCCGGTCTGGGCGCCTGGCTCATACCTGGTGCGCGAGTTTGCCCGCCACGTAGAAGGCTTCACGGCCCAAGCGGGCAGCGAGAACCTGCGCACCGAGAAGATTTCCAAGAACACCTGGCGCGTGTACCACCCCAAAGCCAGCAGCTTCACGGTGCGCTACAAGGTGTACGCCTACGAGCTGAGCGTGCGTACCAGCTTCCTGGATGCCGCCCACGGCTACGTAAACGGCACCAGTGTGTTCATGTATCCGGCTGAAAACCAGCAACTGTCCAGCACCCTGGAAGTGAAGCCCGCCACCGGCTGGACCCAGGTTTCGACCAGTCTCAAGCCGGCCGGTGCCCCCAATACCTTCCGTTCGGAGAGCTACGACGAGCTGGCCGATTCGCCCATTGAAATCGGCAACCAGAAGGTGCTAAGCTTTGAGGCCAACGGCACGCCGCACACGGTGGCCATGTTCGGGCAGGCCCCCAAGCTGGACGAAGCCAAATTGCTGGCCGACATGAAAAAGGTGTGCGAGGAAGCGCACCGCGTGGTGGGCAAGAATCCGCTGGACCGCTACGTGTTCATTGTGCACAACATCGACCGGGGTACGGGTGGCCTGGAGCACCTGTTCTCCACCACGCTGTCGGTGTCGCGCAATGCCTATGCTTCTGATGCCGGCTACAAGGGCTTCCTGGGCTTGGTGGCGCACGAGTATTTCCACCTCTGGAACGTGAAGCGGATCCGCCCCGTGACCCTCGGTCCGTTCGACTACGACAACGAAAACTACACGCACATGCTGTGGGTGAGCGAAGGCGGCACCAGCTACTTCGGCGACCTGATAGTGCAGCGCGCCGGCTTCGTGAGCGTGGACGACTACCTGGCTAGCACCAGCAACGGCATCACCCGCGTGGAAAACACGCCCGGCAACAAGCAGCAGTCGGCCGCTGAAAGCAGCTTCGACGCCTGGATCAAGGGCTACCGGCCCAACGAAAACTCCAGCAACACCGGCATCAGCTACTACGACAAGGGCGAGCTGATCGGGGCCGTGCTGGACCTGATGATCATCAACGAAACCAAGGGCCAGAAGCACCTCGACGACGTGATGCGCTACCTCTACGACGAGTACTACGTGCAGAAAAAGCGCGGCTTCACCGACGAGGAGTACCAAGCGGCCGTGGCCAAAATTGCTGGCCGCCGCTACGACGACTTCTTCCGCCGCTACGTCTACGGCACCGAAACCCTGCCCTACGCCACCGCCCTCGGCTACGCCGGCCTGAAGCTGGCCGTAACGCCAGCCACCGGCGAGCCGACCCTGGGCGCCAGCATCAGCAGTGCCAACGGCAAGTACACCGTGACCAGCACCAGCCGCGAAGGCAGCGCCTGGCAGGGCGGCCTGAACGTGAACGACGAAATCCTGGCCCTCGACGGCGCCCGCCTCACCACGGACCCCACTCAGCAACTGAGCAGCCGCGCCGCAGGCTCGGAGGTGAAAATGCTGGTGTCGCGCGACGGCCAGCTGCAGGAGCTGCGCTTTCCGCTGCTGGCCAGCACCATGCAGCGCTACCGCATCGAGCGGATGGAAAACCCCTCCGCCGACCAGAAAACGGTGCTGGCCAAGTGGCTGACGGTACGCTAATCAGCTGCACTTCACCTGGCGCACGTGTTTTTAGCACTGTGTCCGCGCCAGCCTAATGGCCTGCATCCAGGTAAAACCAAAGCCCCGTCTAACTTCCAGACGGGGCTTTTTTTGCATTTAGAACTTGCTGAAACCGGCCCAGGCAGTACAGATAGGCAATGAACTTTACTGAGCAAGAGGCTGCGTCAGGTCGAAATCGGCCTGGAAACGGAGCTGGCCGCCGCGCCGGAGCAGGTAGCTGAATGTTTTCTGGTCGTCGCTGATAACGGTTTCCCACTCGTTGGTGGCGGCAGCGGGCAACAGCTTGGCGGTGTAGTCGTCGGCCGGGAAGCTCTGGCGGGAAGGGGTGCCGCCGGGCTTGGCGTAGCCGCCGTACTGGGTGATGGAGTCGGGCGTGCCGTCGGGGTGTCGGTGGTCGTGCTTGAGCTGCAGGCCTTGGGATGCCCGCGTAAACACCCACGTCCGCGACTTATCCTCGCCCACCTGAAACGGCACCCGGATTTCGGTGTCCGAGCAACTTTGCACGCGCATCGTCAGCAGCTTGCCCGCAAACGGGTCTTTGCCATCGGCCGGAAACACCACTTTCCCGCGGTACGATTTGCTGCACAGCGCACTCAGGCGGCTGAAAAAGTCCGGTGCCGGCTGCGAAGTGGTAGCGGTGGTAGTGCAGCCCAACGTAAAGAGCAGCAACAGCAGAAACAGACGATTCATGGCGACGACTGGGAGAGAATGAGGTAATCAGCGGGTCTACATTTTACCCCCTGCCGGGCAAAGATGGCCCCGCAAAAATTGGAAGCCTGCCGTTTCAGAGGGGCATAGCAAAAGAAAATCGTCCCGCCTGAAGCTCAGACGGGACGATTTTCTCTTTAACGCAGGATGCTTACAGCGGCTGCACTCCCACGGCCGTGGCCACGTTCACGCGGCCCCAGCCGAAGCTGCTGCTGCGGGCGCTGCGGTTGGAACTGGCTGCCACCAGCCGGCTCATGATCTGGGCGCGGGTTTCGGTGGGGTAGCGCGCCCACACCAGCGCCGTGAGGCCGGCCATGCTGGCCGTGGCCACGCTGGAGCCGCCCACGGTGCTGGGCGCATCGCCGGACATGGCCAGCGTGAGCGGCCGCCGGTCGACGCTGGTGCGCTGCATCACTACTGTAAATTCCACGTCGGAGCCCACGTGGCACTCGTCGCAGCGGGTGGTGAGGTTGTCTTTTACGCCCGTGATGGCCACGGCTTCGGGCAGGGAGGCGGGGTAGATAACGCCCACCACCCCGGCGCTCCAGTCGAAGGAAGTACCGGCGGCGCAGAAAATCAGCTTGCCGCGGCCGTAAGCGTAGCGGATGGCGTCGGCCATCTGGCCGGAGCTGGTCAGGCGGCCCATGCTCATGCTGATGATGCGTACGGTGGCGCGGTTGCCGGCCAGAATGAAGGCATCAGACACGCCTTTCACTTCGCGGCTGGCATCCAGAAACACGTCTTCGGCGGCGCGCACCGTAATCAGGTTGGCGTTGTAGGCCATACCCACGGCAGCGCCGTCGGTGCCGCGTGGGGCGGCGCAGGCGCCGGCCATGCTGGTGCCGTGGCCGCAGCCATCGTTGGGCGTTTCCTGGTCGCCGTACGGAATGCCGAACAGGGTATTGCGCGGCATTGTCACGAGGCGCTCAATGGAGCGGCCCGAACTAAGACCCTGGTTAAAGGCCGAGCCGAGGTTTTCCTGCGCATCCGAGCTGCCCGAGTCGATGATGACCACCTTCACGCCCCGGCCGGTGCTCTGGCCCCAAGCGGTGCGCACGCCGTGGTACTGGTCGGCCTGGTTCCACGACGACTTGCTGCCGTTGCTGAGCACGGTGTAGTCGGCGCCGGCTACGAGGCCGGCAGTGGCGGTGTTGCTGCCGCAGCCGCTGCTGCTTAGCACCGCCGCACCTTTGTTGGCCGTGGGGCGGTTCGGCTCGTAGCCCATGGGCTCGGCGTAGCGCACCAGCCCCGAGGCCCGCAGCGCCTTGATGGTGCTTAGCTCCCGCACCGTCACGTCGAGCGTAGGCAGCACGGTTTCATCATAAGCAACCAAGTCAGCGGCAGTCAGCTCCGGATGGACTTTCTGCTCTTCGGCCAAGATGAGGTCCAGCACTTGGGCGCGGGCCTGCTGCCAGACTGCGTTGCTAGCAGCATCGGCGGGTAGCTGGCCAGAGAAGCTGGCTGGCTGGTAGCCTACCGACAGCACGTAGTCGGAGCGGCGCAGGGCGCTCCACACGGTGTGGGCGCTGGCCTGGTTCCAGTCGAACTTGCCGGTTTCGCGCAGCCGCGCCATGATCTGGTCGTCGAGCTGCTGGGTGGTTAGGGCCGCGGTGGGCTCGGCTTCGGACTGGGGAGCAGGCTGCTCGTCGGGCTGGCGCTGGCAGGCTGCCAGCAGCAGGGCCGCCAGCACCGCGCCGGACAGGATAGAAGTACGCATACGCTTGAGGGAATTTTGGTTGTGGAAAAAGAACGAGGTCTGAAGGGAAGAAAAATCTTCATTAAATGCAAGTATTCGGCTAGCCTAATTTTTTGAGGCGCCTCAGACTAGGCTGCGGAAACGCAAAAGCGCCTCACTAGCTGGTAGTGAGGCGCTTTCGACTGAAAGGCGGCAGCGGTGGCCGGACGCTAGGAGATACGCTTGAGCGCTACGTCGCGGACGGGCGTGATGACGAGCGGCACCTTCTCCACTTTCACGGAGCTAGTATCAAGACCGAAGTATTTGTCTTCCGACGCAATGAACTGCTTGATGTAGAAGTAGGCCTGCATGACCAGCTTCTCCACCCACGGAAACTCGTTTTCCACCGACAGGAACTTCTCCAGCACCACGAAGCGGAAGTCGCCGGTAACGTGCTGCTTGCTCAGGGATTCGTAGCGCGAGGTGATGTCCACTTCCTTGTTGCGCACCAGGTCTTCCACCACTTTGCGGAAGTACAGGTTGATGCGCTGCTCCACCCGGAAACCCAGCCGGAACGTGATGCGGAAAGCATCGTCGTTGGCCAGCTCCACTACTTTGTATTCCATGGTATACGGCTCGTCGGTGGTGTCTACGTGCACAAACCAGTAGATATCGGCCCGCTTGGGGCGCTTCTGGAAGATGGAGTAGATGATCTTGCTCTCGATTTCCGAAGCTCGCTCCGCCGACGTCATAAACACCAGGTGAGTGGAATATTTCGGCACCGTATCGTCGTTGGACAGCTCCCGGAGGGCATCCATATACGGCTCGATCTTCACGAACTCCGTGAGGCGGCGCTTGATGTAGAAGGCCCGCAGCCACACGTACATCACGGTCATCAGCGTGGCGCCAATGGCCAGCGACACCCAGCCGCCGTGTGGGAACTTGATGAGGTTGGCAATCAGGAACGACCCCTCAATGGCTCCATACACCAGCACAAACAGCGCAATAGCCGCCAGCGGCACCCGCTTGGTGCGCAGCCAGATAGTGAGCAGAATGGTGGTCATGAGCATGGTCAGGGTGATGGCCAGGCCGTACGCCGCTTCCATGTTTTCCGACTTCCTGAAGTACAGCACCACCGCCACGCAGCCCAGCAGCAGCAGCCGGTTCATGCTGGGCACAAACAGCTGGCCCTTCACGTCGGTGGGGTAGTTGAGCTTCACTTTGGGCCACATATTCAGGCGAATGGCTTCTGCCACCAGCGTAAACGAGCCCGTGATAAGCGCCTGCGAGGCAATGATGGCCGCAATGGTTGCAATGCCGATACCGATGAGCAGAAACCACTCGGGCATCAGCTCATAGAACGGGTTGCGCTTGTTGAGCATCTCGCCCTGATGCGCGAGCAGCCAGCCGCCCTGGCCCATGTAGTTGAGCACCAGGCAGGTTTTCACGAACACCCAGCTGATGCGGATGTTGCCTTTGCCGCAGTGGCCCAGGTCGGAGTAGAGGGCTTCGGCCCCGGTGGTGCACAGGAACACGGCCCCCAGCAGCCAGAAGCCGCCCGGGTAGTTCACCAGCAAATCGTAGGCGTAGTAGGGGTTGAGGGCCTGCAGGATTTCCGGATGCTGCAGAATGCCGCTCACGCCCAAGGCAGCCAGCATCGAAAACCAGATGAACATGATGGGCCCGAAGGCCTTGCCCACAATCTGGGTGCCGAAGCTTTGCAGCAGGAACAGCCCCGCAATAATGCCAATGACGATGGGCACCGTCGGGATATTCGGGTACACGGCCTCCAGGCCTTCAATAGCCGACGATACCGAAATGGGCGGCGTAATCACGCCGTCGGCCAGCAGGGCCGAGCCGCCGATGATGGCCACGGCCGACAGCCAGGCGCCCCGCCGCCGCACCAGGGCGTAGAGCGAGAAAATGCCCCCTTCGCCGTTGTTGTCGGCGTTGAGCGTGAGCATCACATACTTGATGGTGGTCTGCAGAGTCAGGGTCCAGAAGACGCAGGAAATGCCTCCGAGAACCAGCATGGGCGTAATCTGCTCCGGCACAATGGCCTTCATTACGTAGAGCGGCGATGTGCCGATGTCCCCGTAAATAATGCCGAGGGCAATGAGCAGACCCGCCGTGGAAATGGCCGTGTGCGAATGTTTGGCGTCCATGTGTGGAATAAGAGAAGGAAATAGTGCCGGGAAAAGCGCCCAAAGGTAGGGGAAGGCGCGCAAACGTGGCCTTACGCAATCCGCGTAAAGAAAGCCGGGGTACAAAAGAAACGGGTGGCGCCTATTCCATTGTCGGCCTTTCCGGCGGTAACAGGGCGGCCTGCGCGGCCCACAGCGCCTCAGCGGCGGCACGGGCGGCTTCATCATGGCGGCGCTGAATGCGGCGGTTGGCTTCCGATACCAGCTTCTGCCAGCCGAATAGTTCGCCGGGCAGCGCGAAGTGGGCCGTTTCGCGTCCCAGGCGGTGCAGGCGCAGTCGGTTGGTGCCGCGCTGGCCCCAGGCCAGCAGCAGGGCCCCCACCGTGAGGCCCAGGGCGGCCGGCATGGTGCGCAGCCAGTTCTGCAGCAGCCCCAGCAGGAAGCCGGCCAGCGTGAAGCCCCCCAGCAAAAACCACAGCAACCACCGCACATGCTGCACCTCCACGGCTTCCAGCTCCAGCAGCGCATAGCGCTGCCCGTTCACTTGCAGCGAGTCGTCGGTGAGCACCAGGCGGCCGTCGTCGCTGCGCAGGGTGGGCAGCGGCGGTGGCGGCGGCGCGGGCTGCGGCGAGTAGGCCGGCTGGTGCGGCGCGGCCGAATCGGCAGAGAAGTCTTCAGTGGGGGATTCAGACACGGCAGGGCTAAAACAAGTTCGCCCGGCTACCACAGAGCCGCGCACCCCGAATGGGGCGGCAGCTGCCACAGCAGCCGGGCGAAAAACCGGTTACACTAGTTGTTGACTTTCAGCAGCTCTACGTCGAAGATGAGCGCCGAGTCGGGGCCGATGTCGCGGCCGGCGCCACGCTTGCCGTAGGCCATATCCGACGGGATGTAGAGGCGCCACTTCGAGCCTTCGGGCATCAGCTGCAGGGCTTCTGTCCAGCCCGCAATTACCTGGTTTACGCCAAACGTAGCCGGCTGGCCGCGCTGGTAGGAGCTGTCGAATACGTTGCCGTTGAGCAGCGTGCCGTGGTAGTGGGTGGTTACCTGCGAGGTAGGGCCGGGCTTGCGGCCGCTGCCTTCGGTCAGCACTTCGTACTGCAGGCCGCTGGGCAGCGTCGTGATGCCGGGCTTGCTTTTGTTTTCGGCCAGGAAAGCCTCGCCTTCTGCTTTGTTGTTGTTCATGGTTGCGTCGTTTGAGGTGTCGTCGTCGTCGTCTCCTTCGGGGCCGCCCATCTGCTGCTGCAGCTGCATCATGGCTTCCTGGATCTGCTCCTGGCTGAGGCGGCTTGGCTCGCCGCTCAGGCCTTCCTTCATGCTGGCCGCCAGAATATCAACGTCCAGGTCCAGGCCCTGCTGGGAGAAATTGCGGGCCATGTCGCGCCCGATGATGTAGCTGATCTGCTCTTTGAGGCTACTCAGGTTCATAAATCAGTGGTTTTGGCTAATTCCGGCCCGATGCGGCACTACGCCGCCCGGCCGGAAGCACAGCCGATGAGAGATACCCGGAGCCCACAGCAGGCTTCCGGACTGTGAAGTACCGAAAACAGTTGGGAATGGATGTGGTTTTTTGCAGCTAATCTGCTAAGCTCCTGATTCTGAATCAGGGATTGTTCGTGGCCCTAACGCAAACGAACCCCGCCGGTGGGCAGGGTTCGGGCAAAAGCACGGGAAAAGTGGCGGCTTAGAAGTGCAGCTCCTCTTCGTCACGAAGGTCAAAAAACAGGTTCAGATCCAGAACCTGCGCGGCCAAGTAGCTCAGCGAGCCGAGGCTTCCGAGTACCAGCAGCGAAGAAAGGGCGGTGTTGCGCTTTGTCATGGCAATGGTTGTATGTAAATGCAAATCAGCTTGATGGCTGCAAAGGTAAGACAGCCATGTTGATAAATTGTTATGCAAGCATCATATTTTTGTTGCCCTGCGTGCAGCCGGGAAGCTGCCTGGCCGCCGCCGCTCCGCTCTCAGGGCTCAGGGCTGCGGAAATACTTTGTTCAGAAAGCCGACGGTGTAGTCCAGCGTGGGCGTGAACCACGGATGAAACAACGGAAACGGGTGCGGCGCTTCCGGGAAATAGTGCAGCTCGGTGTAGATGTGCAGCCCCATGAGCTGGCGCATCATGTCGTCGCGGCCGGCGTGCATGCGGGCCACGCCGCTGTTGATGAACAGCATGGGTGGGGTGGCGGGGCTGAGGTGGCTGAGGGCCGAGCCCTGCCGCCACAGCTCGGGGCGGGTGAGCTTGTTGCTGCCAAACCACTGCGTAGCGGCCGAGAGGTTCCGGCTGTCGTCGCCCTCGCCCGATTCCGGGTGCAGGAACGCCAGGATTCCGTCCACATCCACAATGGCCTGCACGCTGCTGGAGCGGCTCCGGAAGCAGGAGCCGGCTTCGTAGAGCGGGTCGCCGTTGGTGGTGCCTACCAGGGCCGCCAGTTGGCCGCCCGCCGAGAAGCCCCACACGGCCACGCGGCTCGTGTCGAGGCTGTATGGGCGGGCGTGGGCGCGCAGCCACCGCAGCGCGGTTTTCAAGTCCTGCACGGCGGCCGGGTAGGGCGCTTCCGGACTCAGGCGGTACTCGGCCGTGACGGCCACAAAGCCCTGCGCCGCCAGCTGCTGGGCCAGGGGCACGTGCTGGCTCCGGTCGCCGGAGCGCCAGCCGCCGCCATGCACGATGAGCACGCCCGGAAACCGTTGGCGCCGTTTGCCGTGCGGGTAGAACACGTCCAGCTGCAGTGCCCGCCCGCCTTCGGTGCAGTACGTGAGGTTCATCTGGCTCCGGATGGTGGCTGGCACCGGCGGCCGGGCTATGCTGATGTAGGGGTGCTGCACTTTGGCCTTGGTGTAGGCGCTGTAAGTGGTGAACGAGGTGTCGCGCGGGGCTGCCGGCTGCTGGGCCCCGGAGTGCTGCGGCCCCAGAGTTCCGGCCAGCAGCAGTATCAATAGAGAACAGGAACAGGCGAAGCGCGACATGTGGCAGGCAGTGAAAAGTCGGGGAAGATCGTGCCCCTAAGCTACGGCTTACCGCCGGGCTGCACCGGACGGCTGGCAGGAACCGGTTCGTTAGGGTTTGGGCGCGCCACATTGGGGAGTAAGAGCCTGGGGCAGCTTCTGCTTGGTACGCCGCTGGTGCCGCTGGATTTCAGTGCTTCGCCTGGCGTTTCGAATAGTTGCTGAGGTGAATTCTTCCGTAGATTGCGCCCACTTTACCTTACCCCTCACTTTCGATTATGAAGTACATTCTTACCCTCGCGGCCGTGCTCACCATCCAGCAGGCGCAGGCCCAGATCGGGCTGATAATGGGCGGAACTCGGGCCGCGGTGTCGGTGGCTACGCTGGCTGCCCGCCAGAAAAAGGCGAAGGCCGCCGCCCCAAAAGATGCCGCCCCAAAAGCCGAAGGAGCTGCCGCCACGCCAACGCTGGGCCGGGGCGTTACGCTGTTCACCTACCACGGGGAGAACGTTCAGCGCAAACGCACGACCGAAGCCACATTCAAAGGCAAGGGCGGCCCCGAGATTCTGGCCCTGGAAGCCCTGCTGGAGCAGCGCCACCAGGCCCTGCTGGCCGACTCCACCGCCTCGGTGCTGACCCCAGAGCAACTGACGGCCCTGACTACCGCCGCCCGCACGGCCGCCACCGCCCGCCCCGACTGGAACTACGCACCCTATCAGCAGGAGCTGGCTTTCTACCAGAAGGAAGAGCAGCGCCGCCAGCCAGCCGCCCAGCCGGTGCCGGCCAAGTAAGACGCCAGCGTCAGGAATTGTCTGCAAAAGCAAGTGGCCGCCTCTGAGCTCAGAGGCGGCCACTTTTCCTTTATAAGCTGGCCCTACCCGGCAGGGGCTCTTGCGCCCAACTGCATCACTCCGCTTCGGCCGACACTTCCACGCGGCGGTTGCGGGCGTCGGGCGAGGGGTAGAGTGGGCGGGCGTCGCCGTAGCCGATGGTGCTGATGCGCGCTGCGGCCACGCCCAGCTGCACCAGGCGCTGCTGCACGGCCTCAGCCCGCTGCTCGCTCAGGATTTGGTTTTTCTGTGGCTCCCCGATGCGGTCGGTGTGGCCGGCCACGCGCAGGCGCAGAGTGGGGCGCTGCAGCAGCTCGGCAGCCAGCTGCAGCAGCGCCGGCAGCGCTTCGGGTAGCAGCTCGGCCGTGCCCAGCCGGAACAGTACGGTGGGCAGAACCATAGGGGCAGCCGTTACCATGGGCGCTGGTACGATGGGCGCAGCCGTTGTGCCGGGCACCGGCCGGGCAGTATCGGGGAGGATGGCGGCAAGGGGGCGGGGCGCTAGTGGTGCTACTTTGGCTACTGGGCCCGCCGGGGGCGTGCCAGTCACCTGAATAGTGATGGGCACGGCCGTGCTCTGGCGGGTGGGGTAGTAGCTCTGGCGTAGGTAGAAGGTGGTGGCTTTGGTGAGGGTGGTGCGGTAAACGTTGCCGGTAGCTACGGGCTGTTTAAGGCTGGCATCGGTGTACCACAGCACGTTGCGGCCCGACACGCGCAGGGTGGTTTCGACGCCGGCCGGCACGGTGGCCGCCGATTTCAGCCGGATGCGGTAGAAGGTGAGGGTGCCGGTGTCGCAGTCGCCGCGGGGGGCGTAGGTGGCGCGGCCGGTTAGCTTCTCCAGGGCGGGGTCGTAGGTGAAGCTGATGGCGCCTTCGCACCAGTAGGAGAAGGTGGTGCGGCCGGTTTCGGTGAGCTTGCGCACGTGTTCCAGCCGCAGCCCGCCAGCCGTGCGCGTACCGGCCATCTGAAACGTAACTGACACGCCGGGCTCCGCGCCCACTTCCTGATACAGCACCCCAAATACGTTGGTGCCGGAGCTTTTCTGCAGCCGAAGCACCGCCGGCCACACGGCCCCGGGCTCCCCGGTATCAGTTTCTACGCCCTGCCATTCGCCCGTCAGGGATTGGGCCTGCGCGGAAGCCAGGCTCAGCAGAGCCAGCACCACCAACCAAAAGCTGCGTTTCATGCCACGAAGTAAAATCAGATTCGCCGAAAAGAGTCGGTCCTGGCGGCGGGAGGTTGCAACCGGCCCGCTACTCCAGATACGCCATTTCCTCGGCACTCAACCGGATAGCGGCAGCGGCCAGGTTCTCGTGCAGGTGAGCCAGCCGGGAGGTACCCGGAATCGGCAGCAGCCAGGGCGACTTGTGCAGCAGCCAGGCAATGTTGAGCTGGGCCTCCGTGACGCCGTGGCGGCGGGCTACTTCGGCCACGCGGGGATCAGCCTGGGGCAAAGCGTGCAGCAGCGAGAAGAACGGAATAAGCGGGATGCCGTGCTGCTCGCACAGATCCAGCACTTCCGCGCCGCCGGGGTTGGTGCCGTGGGCGTGCGCCAGGGTGGTGCGCTGGGCGTGGCCGTACATGTTCTCGACGGTGGCAATGGGGCCCTGCTGCAGCCCCGCTTCCAGCTCGGCCCGCGTGACGTTGCTCAGGCCCACGTGCAGCACCTTGCCCTCGCGCTGCAGCTCAAACATGACGCCCAGCTGCTCGTCGAGCGGCACCGGGCCGTGGCCCATCAGGCGTAGGTGCACCAGCTGAATCTGCTCCTGGCCCAGGGTGCGCAGGTTGTTGTCGATGCTGGCCCGCAGCTGCTCGGGGCGGTTGTAGGGCACCCAGCTTTTATCGGGGCGGCGGGTGGCGCCTACTTTGGTGCAGATCACCAGGTTGGCCGGGTAGGGGTGTAGGGCCTCACGCAGCAGGCGGTTAGTCACGTCCTCGCCGTAGTAGTCGGCCGTGTCGAGGAAGGTAACGCCCGCGTCCACGGCTTCGCGCAGAATCTGCAGGGCCTCGGGGCGGTTGGCCGGCTCACCCCAGATGTCGGGCCCGGTGAGGCGCATGGTGCCGTAGCCCAGCCGCGCCACGGTGAGCGGGTGGGCAGAGTGCGGGGCAATGGTGATGGTGGACGTCATAGAGGAAGGGATGAGGGGAAGGGTAGAAGGATTGTCTGGGTTAGGAGCCCGGTTGCTCCCGCAGCACTTGTTCCAGAAATGCCTGGGGATTCGTCAGAAACCGCACGGCCCGCGACTGTTCGATAAACGGCAGTAGCTCCGACAGCTGCGGCGGCAGCAGTGTCCCGGTGGCATCCAGCAACACGAGGTCTTGCTGCTGACATTGGGTAAGAGTGGCTTTCAGAAAAGGCGCGGCCTGAGCGGGCGCACGCAGGTCGGTTCTGAACTGGAATTCTTCTACAAAGTTTCCTTCGGCGTCAAGGCCTAAATGGCAGTCGTGGTCCGGGTCGGTTTCATCATCTTCCACTTTCCAAAACACGTCGCGCGAGTCGCCCCATTCGGCGCGGGGCAGCAGGGCATCCATAACTGCGGCTAACGGGGCAGCCGCTACGCGCTGCCCCGCCCACCAGTCGTGTAAAGCAACTGGTTTAGTTTCGGAAGACCGGCTCGGCGGGAGCCGCTCGGGTAGGTAGCCAAAGTGGGCGACTACGCCCGCCCGGGGCAGAACGGTTAACGGATATTGCCAGATTGCCATGTGCTGAAGTGGTTGTGAGGAGCAATGTTACGCTGTGGCTTCGTTTCATGCGAGTAGAGGCAGTAGCGCGAACTGTGTAGTTCGCGCCCCGGAACGACAATCAACCAAACGGCGCGGAGGCGCGAACTACACAGTTCGCGCTACTGACAGCTTCTCAACGAGCCGCCTTATAGATCTTATCGGCCAGCACTTCCAGGTCGGCGGCGTCGGTGTTGGTCAGCACAAGTACGACATGGCGGAATTCCGGGTCGGTGAGCAGGACGGAGTTGAAGCCCTCGATGCTGCCGCGCCGTTCCAGCACGGGTTGAGGCAGGGTTTTGTCGTTGTAGTAAAAGCCGATGGTGGGGTAGCCGCGGGCGTAGTCGATGAAAGCCGACTGCTGAGGCTGCCGCACCAGCGCGGCCGTGGTAGCGGCCGACAGCAGCGTGTGGTGGCGCAGGGCTTCCACCAGCCGTAGCAGATCGGCGGCGGTGGAGTAGATGGCCCCGGCCCCGGCATAGTTGGAGAGGTAGCGGGGCGCATCGTTGCGGAGCGTGTCGCGGGCGGTGCCGGCCCCGAAGGTGTAGTTGTGGTAGCCGTAGGCCAGGCGCGGTATCACCCGCTCTTCCTGCACCACGCCCGAGTCGTGCATCCGGAGCGGCGTCAGGATGCGGGCTTGCAGCAGGCGGGCAAACGGCTGCTGCGTCACCACTTCCAGCACCCGCGTCAGCACCACGTAATCCACGTTGTTGTAGTGAAACGTGCCGGGCCGGCGGGCTTCGTCGCGGCGCACAAAGCGGCTGACGTACTGGGCCGGCGAGTACGGGGCGGCGTAGGCCTCCTTGGGCTCATTCTGCAGGCCCGAGTGATGAGTGAGCAGGTCCAGCAGGGTGATATCCTGACAGCTGGCCGGCAGCTCCGGCAGGTACGCGCCGGCCTTGTCCGTGAGGCGAAGCCGGTTTTGCTCGACCAGCTGCAGCACCAGAATGGCCGTGAACGTCTTCGACAGCGACGCAATGGGAAAGCGGGTGTCGGGGCCGATAGCAACGGCGAACTGCCGGTTGGCCAAGCCGTAGCTGAGGCGGGTGACGGGCCGGTCCTCGTGGGCCACCAGTACCGTCCCGCTGAAGTGGCCGGCCTCGTATTCGGCCCGCAGCAGCCGGGCAATGGAGCGTTGAGCGTAGCTCCCAACGGGCAGCAGCAGCAACCCCACCACCAGCATCCGATACCAGAATAAAGCAGTCATAATCAGGAGTAGATACGATAAGTACGGCCCGAATTCCGGGCGGCTGACGATGCCCAATGCCGGGGCAGAACCGGCCCCAACCGGCGCAAATGCGCGAAAAAGGTCCTATATCGGCTTGGTTGGGGTGTCAATATATGAATTGGGGCACCGGGCACCGGGGAGTTGCCGTGCTTTGTCTTACTTCCCGGCTAATTTGGTCTGGGAAACTCCGACGCGTTATTTCATTCACTTCCAACCCCCGCTGACATGCTCCGCATCCTCCGCCCCCTTCTCGAACCTCTTGTGTTGCCGCACTGGTGGCAGGATGCCGTGCTGCTGCTGCCCCGCGTGGTGTGCGGCTACCTGCTGACCGCCGAGTTCGGGTCTGACAAATTCGGGCTGCCCTGGTCGCCGGCCGACAGCAACCTGGGGCTGTTCGAGGTGGCCTTCTGGTTCCCTGGCGACGTGGCCAATTACGGCGGCATCTTCGCGCTGTTTCCGGCTTTCTTCGCCTGGATGGGAGCCGCCAGCGAGGCAGTGGGCGGACTGCTGCTGCTGCTGGGCCTGGGCACCCGGGTGTCGGCCTTCCTGATTATTTGCACCATGCTGGTGGCCATTTTTATGCAGCAACTGCAGCAGGGCATGTGGAACATGCTGCCCGCCGCCGGCTTCCTGTGGGCCGCGCTGCCCGCGCTGGTGCTGGGCTCCGGCCGCTTCGGAATTGATTATCTCCTCGCTAAACCCCGCCGCCATGAAAACGCCTAGCCTGCTGCTCCTGCTACTCACCCTCGGCAGCCTGCTGCTGCCCGGCTGCGTGCAGCCCGCCCACGACAAAACCGTGGTGTACCTGCTCGATGTGCGCGACCTGCCCAACGTGCGCCAGGTGGGCCTGCGCGGCCGCGACAAACCCCTGAGCTGGAACCAGGACCTGCCCCTCACGCCCGCCAACCCCGACAGCAGCCTCTACCGCGCCGTCGTGACGACTCACACCGGCTACCTCCTCACGGAAGTGAAGTTCACCGTCAACGGCGAGTTTGAGTTCAAGGACGCTGATAACCGCCGCGTCGAGTTCGGCCCCGGCGACACCACCGTGTACCGCGCCCGGTTCAACGTGCGGCCGTGAGGATTGCCAGCAAAGTATGCCGTTACCCAATTGGGGTGGCTCGGGGCTGCTTGTTTCTTCGCCCCGCCAAAGCAGCGTTTCACTTCTTCAGCACCAATTCCGCCTTCGTGATTTTTAGCGTTGGATTGTCGGCCGCCACCAGCCGGGCTTTGAAGGTGTAGGTAGCATTTTCCGGAATCGTGACTTCGCTGTTCTTGCCCGAAAAGCTCCACTTAGTTTTACCATTAATGGTCGTCTTCACTTCGCCAACGCTCACGTTTTTGTCGGTGGGGTCTAGTTCAGCCTGCTGGAATGCAGCACCATTCTTCAGGATAAGCACTTGAAACCGGACGGGCGCCTCGCCCTGATAAGACAGATCCATATCCGACCAAATGGCAATGGCATCGTCTTTTTTTAGCGGCAGGCTCACTTCGCGAAATGCCTCGTTCCCCGGCGTACTGAGGGCATTGATGGGTAGGCGGGCAATTTCTTTCCCAAACAATGTGTCGCAGGCACTTAGCGACATAGCCAGTAGCAGGATGGTTACTAATTTGACTGATTTCAACAAGGGAAGAGGTTGTTTCATGATAAAGTAGAGAGCAAAAAGATACTGCAAGGTAGCGGATGCCCGGATTGTCATCCGTAGGATTTACGTTTTGATGCTTTGGTCAACTCTGGATCAGCGCTACTCCCGTCGGGCCCGGCTCATGATGCGCCGTTCCCAGTTTTTGCGCTTGGGGGCGATACTGCCGCGCAGGTATTTTTCCATCACCAGCACGGCGCAGGGGGCGGCGGCGGTGGCCCCGAAGCCGCCGTTTTCCAGGTACACGGCCACGGCAATTTTGGGGTTGTCGGCCGGGGCGAAGCCGACGAAGGCGGCGTGGTCGTCGCCCTCGTCGTTTTCGACGGTGCCGGTTTTGCCGGCTACCGTGATGCCCACGTCGGCGAGGCTGGAGGCGTCGGCGGTGCCGCCGCGCTCCATTACGGCCACCATGCCGGGCACCAGGGCCGCGAAGTGGGCGCTGTCGATGAGGGTGTGGCGCTTCTGGCGGAAGCGGGGCAGCGGGCCGCCCGCGCCCACGCCGCGCACCAGGTGGGGCGGGTAGTACCAGCCCCGGTTGGCTACAATGGCCGCCATGTTGGCCATCTGCAAGCCCGTCAGGTTGATTTCGCCCTGGCCGATGCTGAGCGAGTAGATGGAGCGGTAGGTCCAGCGGCGGCTGCCCCGGGTTTTGTCGTAGTAGGAGGCCGTGGGCAGGAAGCCAGGGGCCTCCCGGGGCAAATCCACGCCCAGCACCGAGTCGAGGCCGAAGGAGCGCACGTAGCGCCGCCACTGCGTCAGGTTGACGTGGCGGGCCGCTACGGTGTCCTGCACCAGCGAGTCGGGCACGTGGTTGATGACGCCCTGCATCACCTGGTAGAAGTAGGGGTTGCAGCTGTACTTGAGGCCCAACGTGAGGCTGGTGGCCGGCCGGTGGTGGTGCACGCAGCTCACCAGGCTCTGGTCGCAGCGGAAGGCGGTGGTGGGGCTGATGGCGCCCAGCTGCAACGCTACGGCCGCATTCACCAGCTTGAACACCGAGCCGGGCGGGTTGGCTAGCATGGCGGGCCGGTTCAGCAGGGGCATATCCTCGTGCTCCAGCAGCTCGGCCCGCACCCCGGCCTGGTCGGGGGCCGCCACGGCGCTGGCCGGGTACACGGGGCCCGAGACGTAGGCCAGGATTTCGCCGGTGCGGGGGTCGAGGGCCACGAGGTAGCCTTTGCGGCCGCCCAGCAGCTTCTCGGCGTAGGTCTGTAGCTTCACATCCAGGGTGAGGTGCAGATCCTGGCCCTGCTGAAAGGCGGTGTCCTTGGCCCAGCTGCCGTGCTGGCGGCCCTGCTTGTCGAGCAGCGGGTGCAAGTAGCCGCGGTGGCCGTTGAGCAGGCCGTTGTAGTAGCTTTCCACGCCGCCGTTGCGCAGGCGGTAGAAGCGGCCCCGCCCGGTGCGGCGGGCCTGCCGGTAGAAGCTCTGGGCCTCGGCGCTGAGGTAGCCCAGCGCATGGGCGGCGGCCGGGGACGTATACACCCGCCGCCGCTGCTCCACCAGTTTCAGCTGGGGCCAGGCGGCACTATCCTGGCGCACGCGCTGTATTTCAGCGGCGCTCAGGCGCAGCAGGCCGGGGTAGCTGCCGGGGCCGGCGCCCGGGTAAGGCAGGGCGTCCTGGATGCGGCGCCGCACGGTGGTGGAGTCCCAGCCCAGCAGCTCACCCAGCGCCAGCGTATCGAGCGGGTAGCGGCGCGGCAGCTGCAGCAGAAACAGCGGGCGGGTAGCCACCAGCACCGAGTCGTGCCGGTCGAGGATGCGGCCGCGCTCCGGCACCTGGGGCAGCACCACGCGGCGGGCTGTGTAGCGCACGCGCACGTCGGGAGCGGTGGGGAGGCCGGGTTGGGAGTCGGGAGAGGAGCAGGCGGCCAGACCGGCCAGCAGAGCCAGCAGGCCGGTTTTCCACCGAAAGAGAGCAGTGCGCATGGGGTAAAGCTAGCCAATTGCCGGGCTTCGGCGGCGCGGTTTTCGGTGAACGGGGGGCGGGGCCCGGCCGACTGGCCGGCAAATGTGCTGGTGTTACCAGGGGCCCGGGACTGGTGCGCGGTAGGGCAGTATCGGAACTCAGGCCAGCGGAATCGGGCTTTCGTCGTCGTTGAGGCCGGCGGTGAGGGCGTTTTTGATGAACTGCTTTTCGTAGTGCCGGTTGCGGCGGCTCTTCTTGGCCTCGGCCCGCTTGCCCAGTCGCTTATCGACCACGATTTCGCTCAACTGGTTCAGGTCGGCGAGCTGTTGGATGTCGTTGGGGGAGTTGCGCCGGGCCATGAAGCAGCAGGAGAAAGTTCAGGCTGCTAACCCGGGGCCGGGGCGAAAGTTCGGACGGGCGGGCCTCAGGCTCTTACTACCCCGTGTAATCAGATGGCAGGAAGCCCTTGCCCATGGGCAGGTTCAAGAGGAAGACAGGGTGTTGCGCCTTAAGCAGGAGGTGTTTTGCTTCAGTCAGGATGGGTTACGTGTTTGTTGGGAGGTGTTTACGGGTAGTCAGGACGTGTTTTGCTTCGCTCAGAGGGTGTTTCGCTTTAGTCAGGAGGTGTTTTCTATCGCTCGGGAGGTGTTATCGATTAGGCAGAGGGTGTTTCGCTTTGGTCGGGAGGTGTTTCGTCTTAGTCAGAGGGTGTTTTGCTTTGCTCAGGAGGGGTTTTTGGAGGAATAGGAGGGGTATTTGGGTGGTTGGTATTGTTGGGTAATTCGGATACATTGGTTTCGGTAAGCAAGGGCTTATCACGCCAGGCAGAGCGGTTCTGCTATGTATATAGTTCTATGGATAAGGCAAGAGAAGACCAGTTAGTGATGTGTGGGCAGGTGGTGGATTTCGTGACGGAAAACAAAGAGGATCTGGAGGCCAGCGAGGTAGCCGCTGAACAGGCCGACGAGGTAGCGGAGCACTACGCGCAGGTGGACGGCGCCCGGGCCGGCACGGCCAAGCGCACCAAAAACCTAACGGGCGACGCCAAAACAGCCAAGAAGATGTTGCTGGAGCTACTGCCGGCTTTGCTGGGCCCGCTCAGCCGCATTGCCACCCGCCTGCAGGACAACGACCTGCTGGCCTCGGTGACGCTGAGCAGCAAGCAGCTGCGGAAGTTGCGGCCTCTGGCCTTCGCGGCGGTAGTAGAGTCGGTGCTGACCAGTGCCGCCCGCCCCGAGGTGGTGCCGGAGCTGGCCAAGCAGGGGCTCACAGCTAAAGCCCTCCAGCCGCTGCGCGACGCGCTGGCAACCTTTAAAACGGCGCAGCCCGCCACGCGCAAAACCATCAACGAGCGGGTAGTGGCCGGGGCCGCGCTGGAAGAGCTGGTGGATGCCCTGATGGACGAGGTGCGCCAGCTGGACGCCGACATGAAAGCCTTTAAGCTGCTGGACCGGGAGCTGTATAAAGGCTACACCCAAGCCCGCAAGCTGGTAACGACGGGCGGAAAAGGTAGTGGGGTGGTGTAGCTTGTATAAGTAGTGTCAAGGAAATGCGACCGGCCCGCTTCCTTAGTTGGGGAGCGGGCCGGTTTGTGTTTTGTGCTGGTACGAATTTAGGTCTAGCCGTAACTTGTATCAGATGGGTCGTTATATAACTAATTGACTTTGGTAATCATGCATTACCTGTCCGATGGACCTTGTTCTAGAATTGTCAGTGAATTTACCAAGCTCTTTTAATCTATTTATTATAGAAGTTTTAGATAATTCAAGGCGTATAGACATAGCATTGATAATTTTTACAAAATCCCTAATACTACCAGATTGATCATCTACGTACAGGTGACCTTCTCTTACACCAAACTTTCTTTGATATTGTAATAGCATAGCCATAAGAGGCACCTCTGGCATTGTTAAACAGGCTGCGAAGTAGTTTGCTTGCCATTCGATCCATTGCTTTTCATTTTTTAAGCTGTGTTTGTTCGTTTTAAAATTGTACTCTGAATCAGGTAATGTGTTGATTAGCTCGCTTTCAATTATTGTTCCGTCATGGATTACGCTATGGCCAATCTCATGAGCTAAAACAAATTTGTATCTTTTTGATTTATACAAGTTATGGTTGACCTGGATGGTTTGATTACTGACATCAAAGCATCCGAATGTAGCTGCATCGTTAGTGTTTTTTATCTTGAGGCCTAAAATTTTATTTGTGTATTTGATCAAGTCGTCTATGCATAAAATTCTTTCGCCTTCTAGTATTCCTGGGTCTATATGGTTCAAAACTTCGTTGGCTATTAGTTTTATATCTTTTTTTGAGTAATTTATAATATTGTTTTCGATACCCTTTATATTTTGAAATGCTTTGATTAGTGTTGAGTCTATTTCCTTTTCTAAGTATTGTTCTCCTTGGTCTAGATTGGCTTTATTTTTATTGTAAAATTCTATAATTGTATTTGTCTTTAATTTATTGAACAATATAACGTTGTAATGATTGCTTGTGTCTACACTAATAAGCATTATGCCTTGTGACTCAGCAAAATTGTGAGCAGACTTTTGAAATCTACTTGTAGTTATAAATATTGCCTTAGAATTTCTAGGGGCTACTTGCTCAATCTTCTTGCAAAAAGCTTCGAGCCTGTCTATTGATATAGGTGTTTTATAGTCTTTGCACTCTATTATATAAATAAGAGAGTATTTGTCAGCGCCAGGAGGTTGAACTTCTATTGTTAAATCGAAAATAATATTTCCTTTTCTGTCATGTGAATAATATGGTTCTTTGTTTTTTATTTTATATGCGTCAGCCATAACAGCAATTCTTTTTTCCTCTATCATAGTTTCAACGACGCGTAAAGCCCTTTCTTCAAAAGCATCCCCTTTTGCGGTAGTATTCATAATGCCAGGTTTCTACAAGTGGTAGCTAATATAAAAGAGAATGGTTCTATACGCGGCTGACAGGTGTCAATTCGTGTATAAAACCATTCTTATCAAATGGCTTGATTCAGCCAGAATATCTAAATATTACATATTCCTTCTATACTGCCCACCAACCTCGAACAGCGCATTCGTAATCTGGCCCAATGAGCAGAACTTCACGGTTTCCATCAGCTCGGCGAAGAGGTTGCCGTTGGCAATGGCGACTTGCTGGAGCTGCTTGAGGCGGGCTTCGGTCTGGTCGGCGTTGCGGGTGTGCAGGATGTTGAGCATCTCAATCTGGTACTGCTTTTCCTCGTCGGTGGCGCGGATAACCTCGGCGGGCACCACCGTGGGCGAGCCTTTGGAGGAGAGGAAGGTGTTCACGCCGATGATGGGATACTCGCCGGTGTGCTTGAGCATCTCGTAGTGCATGCTTTCCTCCTGAATCTTGCCGCGCTGGTACATGGTTTCCATGGCGCCCAGCACGCCGCCGCGCTCGGTGATGCGGTCAAACTCCAGCAGCACGGCCTCTTCCACCAGGTCGGTCAGCTCCTCGATGATGAAGGAGCCCTGGAGCGGGTTTTCGTTTTTGGCCAAACCCAGCTCCCGGTTGATGATGAGCTGGATGGCCATGGCCCGGCGCACCGATTCCTCGGTGGGCGTGGTAATGGCCTCGTCGTAGGCGTTGGTGTGCAGGGAGTTGCAGTTGTCGTAGATGGCGTAGAGGGCCTGCAAGGTGGTGCGGATATCGTTGAAGTCGATTTCCTGGGCGTGCAGGCTCCGGCCGCTGGTCTGAATGTGGTACTTCAGCATCTGGCTGCGGGCGTCGGCGCCGTACTTCAGCTTCATGGCCTTGGCCCAGATGCGGCGCGCCACGCGGCCGATAACGGCGTACTCGGGGTCGATGCCGTTGGAGAAGAAGAACGAGAGGTTGGGCGCGAAGTCGTTCACGCTCATGCCCCGGCTCACGTAGTACTCCACGAAGGTGAAGCCATTGGAGAGCGTCAGGGCCAGCTGGGTGAGCGGGTTGGCCCCGGCTTCGGCAATGTGGTAGCCGGAAATGGACACCGAGTAGAAGTTGCGGACCTTCTCCTTGATGAAGTATTCCTGCACGTCGCCCATCAGGCGCAGGGCGAATTCGGTGCTGAAGATGCAGGTGTTCTGGGCCTGGTCTTCTTTGAGGATGTCGGCCTGCACGGTGCCGCGCACCTGGCTGAGGGTGCGCTTCTTGATGGTTTCGTACACGTCGGCGGGCAGCACTTGGTCGCCGGTCACGCCGAGTAGCAGCAGGCCCAGGCCGTCGTTGCCGGCGGGCAGCTCGCCCTGGTAGCGGGGGCGGGTCTGGCCTTGGTAGAGGGCGTCAATTTTCTGGTTTACCTCGGCTTCCAGGCCGTTCTCCTTAATGTAGAATTCGCACTGCTGGTCGATGGCGGCGTTCATGAAGAAGGCGGCCAGCGTGGCGGCGGGACCGTTGATGGTCATCGACACCGAGGTGCTGGGGTTGGCCAGGTTGAAGCCCGAGTAGAGCTTCTTGGCGTCGTCGAGGCAGGCGATGCTCACGCCGGCGTTACCGATTTTGCCGTAGATGTCGGGCCGCACGTCGGGGTCTTCGCCGTAGAGCGTCACCGAGTCGAAGGCCGTGCTCAGGCGCTTGGCAGGCAGGCCCATGCTCACGTAGTGGAAGCGGCGGTTGGTGCGCTCGGGGCCGCCTTCGCCGGCAAACATGCGCGTCGGATCTTCCCCCTCGCGCTTGAAGGGGAACACGCCGGCGGTGTAGGGAAACTCGCCGGGCACGTTCTCCTGGAGCTGCCAGCGCAGCAAATCACCCCAGGCGGTGTAGCGCGGCAGGCTGACTTTGGGAATCTGCTGGTTACTCAGGCTGGTGGTGTGGGTCTGGATGCGGATTTCCTTGTCGCGCACCTTGAACACGAACTCCGGGGCCTTGTAGGCGGCTACTTTAGCCGGCCAGGTTTCCAGGAGTTTCCAGTTCTGCCCGTCCAGCCGGAGTTTGACCTCCTCGAAGGTGCTCTCCAGGCCGGCCACGAGGCTTCCGGGTGTGATTCCAGCGCTGCCGTTCCCGCTGCCAGGTCCGCCAGCTGATGCGTTTCCGAGACTTTGGACGGCTCCGACGGCTTGTCGGATGCCGTAGAGCTGCTGAGCGGTGTCAGCCTGTTTAAGAACCCACTGGTCATATTGGCGGTTGGTTTCGGCGATTTCGGAAAGGTAACGGGTGCGGTGCGGCGGGATGATGTAGATCTTCTCGGAGTCTTCCTTCGAGGTTTCGAGGTGGGAGGCGAAGGGCACGCCGGTCCGGTCTTCTACGGTACGCAGGATGGCGCGGTACAGCCGGTTCATGCCCGGGTCATTGAACTGGCTGGCGATGGTGCCGAACACGGGCATGTCATCGAGGGGCTGGTCCCAGTGGCCGTGGTTGCGCTGGTACTGCTTGCGCACGTCGCGCAGGGCGTCGAGGGCGCCGCGCTTGTCGAACTTGTTGAGGGCAATGACGTCGGCGAAGTCGAGCATGTCGATTTTCTCCAGCTGGGTGGCCGCGCCGTACTCGGGCGTCATCACATACAGGCTGGCGTCGGAGTGCTCGATGATTTCGGTGTCACTTTGCCCGATGCCGGAGGTTTCGAGGATGATCAGGTCGAACTCGGCGGCGCGCACCACGTCCACGGCGTCCTGCACGTACTTGCTCAGGGCCAGGTTGCTCTGGCGCGTAGCCAGGCTGCGCATGTACACCCGCGGCGAGTTGATGGAGTTCATCCGGATCCGGTCGCCGAGCAGGGCCCCGCCGGTCTTGCGCTTGCTGGGGTCGACGGAGATGATGGCAATGGTCTTCTCGGGGAAGTCCATCAGGAAGCGCCGCACCAGCTCATCTACGAGGCTGGACTTGCCCGCGCCGCCGGTGCCGGTGATGCCCAGGATTGGGGTTTTAGTGGTCAGTTGTTGGTTGTCAGTTGTCAGGTCGTTCTGTTGATTGCCGTTTTCACTAACAACTGACAACTGATAACTAGCAACTAATGCCTGGCGCACCTTCTCAAACTCCTCGGGGAAGTTCTCGGCGGCGGAGATGAGGCGGCCGATGCTGCGGGCGTCCTTTTCCTTGAGGTGGGTGACTTCACCGTTCAGGTTCTGGCCGGTGGGGAAGTCGCAGCGCTGGAGCAGGTCGTTGATCATGCCCTGCAGGCCCATGGCGCGGCCGTTGTCGGGCGAGTAAATGCGCTCGATGCCGTACTGCTCGAGGTCGGCAATTTCGGTGGGCAGGATCACGCCGCCGCCGCCGCCGAACAGGCGTACATGGCCCGCGCCGCGCTCCTTGAGCAGGTCGAACATGTACTTGAAGTACTCATTGTGGCCGCCCTGGTAGCTGGTGATGGCAATGGCCTGGGCATCTTCCTGGATAGCGCAGTCCACGATTTCCTGCACTGAGCGGTTGTGGCCCAGGTGGATGACTTCGGCGCCGCTGCTCTGGATGATGCGGCGCATGATGTTGATGGCGGCATCGTGCCCGTCGAAGAGCGCGGCGGCGGTGACGATGCGGATATGGTTCTGGGGCTTATAAGGAGCGGCAGGAGCTACGGACATAGCGCGGGGATGTTGGGTGGAATTTGGGGTAGCGAAGGTACGCAAAAAGCCCCGGCGCGGTAGCGTCGGGGCTTTCAGGAGAAACTAAGCTAAGTGCTTGGCTGATTTATTATCCTCCAGTTTAAGCAACTAAGAATGGCACTAGCCTTTGGGACTCAGTGCCGTGACGTACAGGCTCACATTGACAGGTTGTACTTTCCACTGGTCTTCGGACTTGTCGCGGAAAACCATACGGTGGGTAGTTGACAAAGCCGCCGGGATGGTCAGGCAATACCAGTCTTTTTTCACGTCGGGGTCGCCCCCCAGCCATTCCAAGGTGATGGCCACCCGCTTTTGCTGCGCCACATTCACTTCATAGGGTTTAAGGTCGATGTGCTGCCATCCGGTAGCATGGTTGGCTACCGTGAACAGAATATCCCGGGTTAGCAAGCTGGCCGCCGGATGATCCTGGACATCCAGTGCGCGCACATTAAGCCGGAAGCGCAGGTTTTGGAAGTCATTCTGCCCGAAATGCACATAGGCATCTTCCAGGTAGCTGCCGGGCGCAACGTGCAGAATGGTGCCTACTTCCCGGCCCAGCTTCTGAGCAGGATCTTTATCAACATTCAGATGAAAGTTGTAGAAGGTGATGCCCCAGGCACCGTCCCGGCCAATGCGGTGTCGTTTCCAGCTTTTGGCACTTACCTTAACTTCTTGCAGCGCGTGGGCCTGCGGCTGTAGCTGCACAACCGGCTGCCGACTGAAGGCCGCGGCCAGCACCTTCCGCGACTGGTACCCGACGCAGGAGACAACCACTGTATCGGTAGGGGCGGCGGCCGTGAACGGGGCAAGCGAAAATGCGCCCTGCGCATTGGCCACTGTACCGATGGGTTTGCCCAGCACTCCCACAGAAGCGTAAGCCACCGGAGTTCCGCTTGGGGTGCTGATCAGGCCTTGTTCAGAAGACTGAGCCGCCGCTCCCACAGGTATAGCGAGGCAAAACAAGCACATGCGCGAAGCGCAAATCAAAGAATTCATAGAGGCAGAATGGATAAGGGTATCGGTTGCATAAATAGAGGCCGTTCACTGGCTACTCCGTTGCATCTGACTGCAGCCTAATCCTCCAGCACCGTAAAATACAGGCTCGGCTGCAGGGCGTGCAGCGTCCAGGCGGCCTGGCTGTTCTCGCGCTCCACCATCACCTGCTTGTTCTGGCGCGTGACGGGGACGGAAAAGTACTTGTCCTCGGGGTCGGTTTTCTCACTTTGCAGCCACTGAATAGTAGCCGCTACCGGCTCGGCAGCCAGTTCCAGCGCGTAGGGGCGCAGGTCAACTGTGAGCCAGCCGCGGGCCTTGTTCTCGCAGCTGAGCTGGATGTCTTTGGTGAGCAGCGCCCGGCCCGGCCGACCGTTTTCCACAGCGTACAGATTCAGGCGGAAGCGCAGCAGCTGGTAGGTATTGGTGGCGAGGAAGACGTGAAACTCCTCCAGGTAGGCGCGCCGGGTGGGCCGCAGCAGCGTGCCTACTTCCCAGCCCCATTCATCGTCCACGGTCTCCTTGCCGCTGGAGCCGGCCGTCCAGAGCACGTCGCCGGTGGATGTGCTGCGGCCCAGCAGGGCCGGGTGCACCCTGGAGTGCTCCACCACGGCTCCGCTGAGCGCCACGGCCTGCGGCCGTACCCGCACCACCCGCTGGCCGCCCAGCAGCGCGGCGGGCGCCACAGCCGTGCGCAGAAACCCCACGCTGGTTACCACGAGCGTGTCGGTCAGGCCGGGCGGGAGGCGGAGCAGGTAGCGGCCCTGCTCATCGGCGACGGTGCCCAGGCTACGGCCCACCACGCCCAACGTGGCAAACGGTACCGGCTCGTCGGTCTGGTCGTTCAGCACCTGGCCTTCCACCACCTGCAGGGGAATAGTTTGGGCCTTCGCAAAAGGAGAGCAGGCGCCCAGCGCCCCAATAAACAATAACGTCCGAATCATAAGTAAGCACTTGGCCCGCCACGGGCGGGCCAGGATAACTAAAGCAGTAGTAAGGAAAAATGGTGTGTGGAAGGCTCGGTTATGTTTCAGCCGAAATGGACGCCATGGCTCAATACCAGCCGGCCCACTACCAGCGCCCCGGCCAGTAGCAGCAGCAACCCCAGCGCCAGCCGCGGCCGGCCCGGTTGCGCAATGGTGCCCTCAAAAAACTCAGTGCTGCTGGCCATGCCCATCGGGCCCAGCAGCAACAGCAGCAGCACGGCGTGGAGCTGCTCGGTGAGGGTTTGGTCGGGAAAGTAGAAAGCTGCCAGCAGGAGGGAGCCTACCACCCACGGCACCACCACGGTAGCCAGCAGCAGGCGGCGGCGGTTGTGGTGCTGCATCAGCGTGATGGAGTCGTGGCTTTGCAGAAACACCCGCGCCGCCAGAAACCCCAGGCCAATCTGCGCCGCGGCGGCCAGGATGGCCACCCCCACGTTCAGCCCGTTGCCGGCCCGGAACAGCCAGCTCGGCACGTACCACGCCCCCGACTGCGTAAGCGTATCGGCGGCCAGCACGCCCAGTGACAGGTTGCAGCCGTGCAGCATCACCCACAGCAGAAACTGCTTGAGCAGGCCCCGCTGCAGCCGCGCCCGTTTCCAGAACCACGCCAGCGCCACCAGCGCCGCCCCGCCGCACACCACCGGCCCAATACCGTACACCGCCACCACGGCCGTCTGCCACCACTCTGCATCTGCCAGTTGAAACTGCACGCGGCCAAGCTGCCACACGCCCCGGATGCCCAGTCGCGCGGCCATACATATAGTGGAGAGCTGATAAAGGCCCTGAAGCAGCAGATACGCCAGCAGGTAGAGGATGGTGGCGTTGGCGGCCGCCAGCGTGGCTTTGCCGGTATCCGACTGCGCGAGAGGGTGACTGGAAGAGGATGAGGTATCCATAGAATAGGAAAGGCGGGCACTAAAAGTAGAAACTTGCCGCCGGATGCGTGGCATCTACTGAAGCCGGAACGCGAAACGGCCGGACCACCCTGTAGGGCGGCCCGGCCGTTGGTGCTGAGGGCAAGCAGCTCTGACGTTACGCCGGCTCCTTGTCCTTCTTCTTGGCTTTGGGCTTGATGTCCGGAATCATGTTGTGGGGGTTGATAACGAACTTCTTGGCCACGCCGCTGTCAAATTCCTCGTAGCCGCGCGGGGCGTCGTCGAGGCTGATGACTTCCACGTTCACGGCTTTGGCAATCTGCACCTTGTCGTACAGAATGGCCTGCATCAGCTGGCGGTTGTAGCTGAGCACGGGCGTCTGGCCGGTGTGCAGGGAGTGGCTCTTGGCCCAGCCCAGCCCGAAGCGGATGGACAGGCTGCCTTTCTGCGCGGCTTCGTCCTTCGAGCCCGGGTCCTCGGTCACATACAGGCCGGGGATGCCGATGGAGCCGCCCGCCCGCGTGATTTCCATGAGCGAGTTGAGCACGGCGGCCGGCACTTCCGTCTTGGAGTCGGTGCCGTGGCCGCTGGCCTCGAAGCCCACGCAGTCGATGGCGCAGTCGATTTCCGGCACGCCCAGAATCTGGGTGATTTGCTCGGTGAGGGTGGCGTCCAGCGTCAGGTCAACGGTTTCGCAGCCGAAGGAGCGGGCGTGGGCCAGACGGGCCTTATTCATGTCACCTACAATCACCACGGCGGCACCCAGCAGCTGCGCCGAAGCGGCAGCGGCCAAACCTACCGGGCCGGCTCCGGCCACGTACACCGTCGCGCCCGGGCCTACGCCAGCCTTCACGGCGCCGTGGAAACCAGTTGGGAAAATGTCGCTGAGCATGGTCAGGTCCCGGATTTTCTCCATCGCCTGGTCTTTGTCGGGGAAACGCAGCAGGTTGAAGTCGGCGTAGGGCACCATGACGTACTCGGCCTGGCCGCCAATCCAGCCGCCCATGTCCACGTAGCCGTAGGCGCCACCGGCGCGGCCTTCGTTCACGGTCAGGCAGATGCCTGTTTTCATCTCGCGGCAGGTGCGGCAGCGGCCACAGGCCACGTTGAACGGCACCGACACCAAATCACCCTTCTTGAGGAACTCCACGTCGGCCCCCATTTCAATCACCTCGCCCGTGATTTCGTGGCCCAGCACCAACCCCGACGGGGCCGTGGTCCGGCCGCGCACCATGTGCTGGTCGGAACCACAGATATTGGTGGACACCACTTTCAACACCACGCCGTGCGTGATTTTCTTGCCTTTCGGGTTCTTCAGTTCCGGAAACGCAATGTTTTGCACCTCGACTTTGCCGGGGCCGGTATAAACAACGCCTCTGTTATCAGCCATGTGAGTAGGAATGTAAGTGGAGAGATAAAAAAAGCCCGCCCCTGAAACAGGAGCAGGCGGGTATTCTTTAGCGGCCTTCCACGGCCTGTACCCCAGCTTCGGCCACGGTGTGGTCGTTCTCTACCGAGTCGCCCGACACGCCGATGGCGCCGATGATTTTGCCCTCGGCGTTCTTAATCGGAATGCCGCCGGGAAAAGTGATGAGACCCAGGTTGGAGTGCTCGATGCCGAACAGTGAGCCGCCGGGCTGGGAGAGGCCCCCGATGGTGCCGGTGGGCATGTCGAAGTAGCGGGCCGTTTTGGCCTTCTTAATGGAGATGTCCAGCGAGCCGAGCCAGGCGTCGTCCATGCGGGCGAAGGCCGTCAGGTTAGCGCCGGCGTCTACCACGGCAATGTTCATCTTTACGCCCATTTCCAGGGATTTTTCGTGGGCGGCTTTGATGGCGGCCTGGGCTTGTTCGAGGGTGATGCTCATGGGTTGTGGGAAAGTGGAAAGTGAGGAAACGATGTACCAACAACGTAATTCACGACTATTTGGCCAACTTGCCTCGCCGGGTTGCGACGATCAGTACCCACTTTTGCGACGATTGTACAGCAAATCTTACCCCGGTGCCAACGGCGTTAGTCGGTGATGTGCCGAACACCCGGTTTTGCAAGGCCACCGCCAAGCCGTGGCCGGGTGCCGAAACGGGGCCGGCAGGGGAGGTTATTAGCTTTTGCAAGCCGTTTGCCGTATCTTCGCCCTCGGAAAAAACCGCCTCTAGTGAAGAACATCCGCAATTTCTGCATCATCGCCCACATCGACCACGGCAAGAGCACGCTGGCCGACCGCCTGCTGGAATTTACCAGCACTGTCTCCAAGCGCGACATGCAAGCGCAGCTGCTCGATAACATGGACCTGGAGCGGGAGCGGGGCATCACCATCAAGAGCCACGCCATTCAGATGCAGTACCCCTACAAAGGGGAAATCTACACGCTCAACCTGATTGACACGCCCGGCCACGTCGATTTCAGCTACGAAGTTTCGCGCTCCATTGCGGCCTGCGAAGGTGCTTTGCTGATCGTGGACTCGTCGCAGGGCATCGAGGCCCAGACGATTTCCAACCTGTACCTGGCCATCGGCTCCGACCTGACCATCATTCCGGTCCTCAACAAAATCGACCTGCCGCACTCCATGCCGGAGGAGGTCAGCGACGAAATTGTGGACCTCATCGGCTGCGACCGGGACGAAATCATCCCCGCTTCGGGCAAGTCGGGTATCGGTATCGAAGCCATCCTGAACGCCATCTGCGAGCGGGTGCCCGCCCCCAAAGGCGACCCGGATGCGCCGCTGCAGGCCCTGATTTTCGACTCTGTTTTCAACTCCTACCGCGGCATCGAAGTCCTGTTCCGCATCAAGAACGGCACCATGAAGAAGGGCGACAAGCTCCGTTTCATGGCTACCGGCAAGGAATACGGCGCCGACGAAATCGGTATCCTGGGCCTCAACCAGGAGCCACGCCTCGAAATCGGGGCCGGCAATGTGGGCTACCTCATTTCGGGCATTAAGGAAGCCCGCGAAGTGAAGGTCGGTGACACCATCACGCACGTAGCGCGGCCTACCACCGAAGCCATCCAAGGCTTCGCCGACGTGAAGCCGATGGTATTCGCTGGTATCTACCCGGTAGAAACCACCGAGTATGAGGAGCTGCGTTCCTGCATGGAAAAGCTTCAGCTCAACGACGCCTCTTTGGTGTGGGAGCCCGAAACGTCGGTGGCCCTGGGCTTCGGCTTCCGCTGCGGCTTCTTGGGCATGCTACACATGGAAATCGTGCAGGAGCGCCTGGAGCGCGAGTTCAACATGACGGTGATTACCACCGTGCCCTCGGTGCAGTTCCACGCCACCGGCACCAAGGATCAGCGCCTGGTTATCAACGCTCCGAGCGAGATGCCCGAGCCGAACATGATCAAGCTGATTGAGGAGCCCTACATCAAGGCCCAGATCATCACGGCCGCTGATTACGTGGGGCCCATCATCACGCTGTGCATGGAGAAGCGTGGCATCATCAAGGGCCAGAGCTACCTGACTTCCGAGCGGGTGGAGCTGTCGTTTGAGTTGCCGCTGTCGGAAATCGTGTTCGACTTCTTCGACAAGCTCAAGACCATTTCGCGCGGCTACGCCTCGCTCGACTACGAGCTGATCGGCTTCCGCGAGTCGGACATGGTGAAGCTGGATATTATGCTGAACGGGGAGAAGGTCGATGCGCTGTCGGCCATCGTGCACCGCTCCAAGAGCTACGAGTGGGGCCGTCGCCTCTGCGAAAAGCTCCGCGAGCTGCTCCCGCGCCAGCAGTTCGAAATTGCCATCCAGGCCAGCATCGGGCAGAAAATCATTTCGCGGGAAACCGTGAAGGCCCTGCGCAAAAACGTAATTGCCAAGTGCTACGGCGGCGACATCAGCCGCAAGCGCAAGCTGCTCGAAAAGCAGAAAGAAGGCAAGAAGCGGATGCGCCAGGTGGGCTCCGTAGAAATTCCGCAGGAGGCCTTCCTGGCCGTCCTCAAAATCGATTAACCAAGTGGAACGCGCCCCATCGGGGCGCGTTTTTTTTGGGCTCACACCGACAACCCATTTCTCACCTCATACACTTCTTGACACGGCGTGCTATGATTTACTCATTCTAAGACATGTCCTCAACCCTTCTCAAGAACTGTACGAGCCAGGAGCAACTGGAAAAGATCATCAAAGGCCAGGAGCGTAAGTTCCGGTGGAGAGACGACTGGCCAACGATGGAAGCCGCCCTGCAGGCCGCTGGCACCGCTGCCATTGCCGCCCACGAAAGCAAGAAAACCTCTGACCAAGCTCAAGACCCTGCTTAACTGCCAAACCCCATGACCACTGCCCCCGACGCCACCACCTACCGCCTCATCGACGGCAAGCAAACCGCCGAGGCCATCAAGGAAGAAATTGCCGCCGAAGTAGCCCAGCGCAAAGCCGCCGGCCAGAAGACGCCCCATCTGGCCGCCATTCTGGTCGGCCACGACGGCGGCTCGGAAACCTACGTGCGCAATAAGGTGCTGGCCTGCGAGCGGGTAGGCTTCGAGAGCACACTGCTGCGCTACGAAGACACCATCACGGAGGCCGAACTGCTGGCCAAGGTGCAGGAGCTGAACGAGGACGAGAGCATTGACGGCTTCATCGTGCAGCTGCCGCTGCCGCGCCACATCGACACCAATAAGGTGATTGAGGCGGTGCGGCCGGAGAAGGACGTGGACGGTTTCCACCCGATGAACATCGGGCGGATGGTGGCCGGCTTGCCGGCGCTGCTGCCCGCCACGCCCTCGGGTATCGTGGAGCTGCTGCGCCGCTACAAGCTGCCGACGGACGGCAAGCACTGCGTGGTAATCGGGCGTAGTAACATTGTGGGTACGCCGGTTAGTATACTGCTGGCCAAGAATTTAGAGCCCGGTAACTGCACCGTGACTTTATGCCACTCGCGCACCCAGAACCTAGCCGACATCACCCGCACCGCCGACATCCTGGTAGCCGCCCTGGGCCGCCCGGAGTTCGTGACGGCCGATATGGTGAAGCCTGGGGCGGTGGTAATCGATGTGGGCACTACCCGTGTGGAGGACGCCGACAAGAAGTCGGGTTGGGCGCTGAAGGGCGACGTGAACTTTGCCGAAGTGGCCCCGCTCACGTCCTACATCACGCCTGTACCGGGTGGCGTTGGGCCGATGACCATTGCCATGCTGCTGCTCAACACGCTGCGGGCCGCGAAAGGGGAGGTGTACCCGAAGTAGTTGTCAGTTGGTAGTTATCCGTTGTTAGTGGCAGGTTTGTTTGCAAAAGCACCTCATCAAATACTGACAACTACCAACTAACAACGAGCAACTCATCCGTAAAATCCAATAAAACCAGCCCCGGACTTTTGAATTTCGGGGCGTTGTACTACTTTTAAAGTCGGGCCGACGGAGAAGGGGTCGAATCAGCGTTGATTCGGAGTGCCTGCCGGCGGCCCGGCTTTACCTGTTTTCTACCCATTTTGCTGCACGAACTTTCTCTTGTATCGGCGGCCTCAGGCAACACTGAGGTTCCGGCCACCGCGCTGCCCCTCATGGAGCAGTTTTATACCATTCAGGGCGAGGGCTACAACACGGGCCGCGCCGCCTATTTCCTGCGCCTGGGCGGCTGCGACGTGGGATGCGTCTGGTGCGACGTAAAGGACTCCTGGGACGCCGACAAGCACCCGCGCGTTTCCATCACCGACATGGTGGCCGCGGCGACGGCCCACGCGGGCCGCAACGTCGTTATCACCGGCGGTGAGCCCCTGATGCACCAGTTGGGCCCGCTGACGGCGGCCCTGCACGCCGCCGGCTGCCAGAACTGGATTGAAACCTCCGGCGCCTACCCGCTCAGTGGCAAGTGGGACTGGATCTGCGTGTCGCCGAAGAAGTTCAAGGCCCCGTTGCCCGAAACCCTGCAGCAGGCACACGAGCTTAAAATTATCGTTTTCAATAAGTCGGACTTTGCCTGGGCCGAAGAGCACGCCGCGCAGGTAGGCCCCGACTGTCGGCTGTATCTACAGCCAGAGTGGAGCAAGGCTTCGCAGATGATGCCGCTTATCGTGGACTATGTGAAAGACAATCCACAGTGGCAGGTATCGTTACAGACGCATAAATTCCTCGATATCCCGTAGTATCCCGCTCTATGCGCCGAATATTGTTTGCCGTGCCGATGCTGGCCAGTATGCTGCTCCCGCTGGGGGCTTCGGCCCAAGCCACTCTGGCCACGGCCAATACGAAGGCCCGCAGCCTCTGGGACAAGGCGCAGATCCAGGCCAAGGAGCGCAACTTCACCAAGGCCATCGAAACCCTGACGGTGCTCAACCAGAAGTTTCCGTCGTTGGGGGAGCCCTATGTGTTGCGGGGCTCGCTGCTGAAAGCCATGGGCGACAACCGCCCGGCCTTCGAAGCCTACCGCGACGGACTGGCCAAGCTGCCCGCCGACGCCAACCGCGCCAACGACTACTACACGTTGGGCGAACTGGCCATGAGCTTCGGCGAGTACCAGACGGCCGCCGAAAGCTACCGCCGCCTGCTCAAGACCGGGCCCAAGGGCCAGCGCTTTGCTTCCCGGGCCCAGCGCCAGCTGCTCAACTGTGAGTTTGCCGCCAAGGCCATAGCCAACCCTGTTGGCGTGCAGCCGGAGCGGCTGGGAGCCCCACTAAATACCTTCCGGTTTCAATATTTTCCGGCCCTCACCGCCGACAACCGTTTTCTGGTCTTCACGGGCCGGGCCACTTCTGAAAGCGGCGAGGATCTGTTTGTGTCGAAGATGAACAAGGACGGCAGCATCGGCGACCCGGCCTCCATTTCGCCCTTCATCAACACGCCCTACAACGAAGGCGCGGGCACCATTTCCGGCGACGGCAAGACGCTGGTATTTGCCTCCTGCGACCGGCCCAACTCCGTAGGCAACTGCGACCTGTATATCTCGCGCCGCACCGGCAACAACTGGAGCAAGCCCCAGAACCTGGGCCGCACCGTCAACTCGGTGGAGTGGGATTCGCAGCCTACGCTTTCGGCCGATGGCCGCACGCTGTATTTCACCTCCACGCGCCGGGGCGGGCAGGGGCAGGAAGACATCTACGTGACTACCGTGGATGCCAATGGCAACTGGACGCCGGCCCGCAACCTGGGACGCCCCGTGAATACGCCCGGCAAAGACATGGCTCCGTTCATCCACGCCAGCAGCACCACGCTATACTACGTCACGGATGGACTGGTGGGCATGGGCGGGCTGGATGTGTACCGTTGCGAAATGCAGAGCGCCACGGCCTGGAGTGAGCCCACAAATCTGGGCTATCCGCTTAATACACACGAGAATGAGGCATCCTTGTTCATCTCTTCCGATAACCGCCGGGGCTTCTGCTCCCGCTCCCGGGCCGCCGAGCCGGGCGTGCGCAAAGAGCAGGACCGCCCGGTAGAGCTGTTCAGCTTTGAGGTGCCCCAGCAGGTGCGGGCCCGCGAAACCAGCACCTACACCCAGGGCCGCGTCTTCGACGCCGTCACCAAAAAGCCCATTCAGGCCGACGTGCAGCTCTACGACCTGAACACCGACGAGCTGACCCAGTACGTCACGTCCGACTCCGAAAATGGCGACTATACGGTGGTGCTGAACGAAGGCCGCCAGTACGCCATGTACGCGGCGGCCAACAAATACCTGATGAGCAGCCTCAGCTTCGACTACAGCGACAAGCGCAGCTTCGATCCGCTGGTGCTGGATATCTACCTGGAGCCGGTGCGCTCCGGCCGCAGCATCGTGCTCAACAACCTGTTCTTCGACACCCGTGAGTACGCGCTCAAGCCGAAGTCGCGCACCGAACTCAACCGGCTGGTGGGCTTCATGAAGCAGTATCCGGAAGTACAGGTGGAAATCATCGGCCACACCGACGATGTCGGCTCTGATGACGACAACTTGGTTCTTTCGCAGAACCGCGCCAAATCGGTCTACAGCTACCTTATCAGTCAGGGCGTTAAAGTGAACCGCCTGCGCTTCAAAGGCTACGGTGAGAGTAAACCGTTGGTAGCCAACGACACCGAAGGCCACCGCCAGCAGAACCGGCGCATCGAGCTCCGGATTCTCTAAAAGCGGCAACCGGCAGGAGAGGAGAAGCCCCCGAAACAGGGACATGAAAGTCCGACAGCACTGGCTGTCGGACTTTTTTTGTTTGTACTATTTCTTTCCGGCAGGATTTTAAGTGGCTGATAATCAGTGGTGGGAATACGAGGTAGGAAAGCTTGAAATTAGAATAGTTATAAAAATAATTTGTATTATTAAATTTTAATTGTACATTTGGCTATCCTGACGGCTCAGACGCCTCTCCCCTACTGCTGAGTGCAGGTAACGAATCGACTTTTTCTTCATTCACTTTCCAAACCCCTAGTAGCATGAAACACGTTTTTCTCACTGGCTTGGCGGTGGCCCTGTTCTTCGTAGCCCAGGCCAAATCGAATGGCGACGCCGCCCTGGTGGCCCGCGCCACGGCACTCACCCGCATTCAGGCAGAGAAGGCTCACCTCGATGAAGGGCAGTATCTGCGGGTGAAGCAGCTCAACATCCGGATGTTCTCGGAAATGGAAGACCTGAAAACCCGCTTCGCTGCCGACCCAGCTATTATGGACGAGCGGCTGGCCGTAGCCCAGGCCCGCTACGAAATGGCGCTGACCGCCCTGATGCGCCCCGCACAGCTGGCCGTGTTCCAGCAGTCGCGCTCCAGCATGACGGCGCTTAGTGCGCCTGCACCACGCTAAAAGCTTCATATTGCTTCATAGAAAAGCCCGTCGATGCGAGCTTTTCTATGAAGCAATATGAAGCCGGGAACTCGGGTGTCAGCTGCTTCCCAAAAGCCATCAGAAAAGGGGGCCAGGGCTATGTAGCAAGCCGGCATAGTTCTATTACAGCTGATTTGTAAATAAATCGCTAAAATATGTTGATATTCATTTAATAATCTATATATTCATTGGTGAGCTACTGCAATCGGCCAACATCATAGCTTGGCCAACAGGCGGCTGTAGTTTCTTCTGTTCAACCCCAAACCAAACCCTCAACTCCCATGAAAAACCTTTCCGCATTTCTTCTACTTGTGTTTTTGATGGTCAGTGGAGTAGCTAAGGCTGGTCCTGGTGATCAGCAGAAACTGACGGCGCGTGCTACTACACTCACCAAGCAAATGGCCCGTGTGACGCCGCTGAATGAGGGACAATATGTGAAAGTGCGCCAACTGAACCTGCGCCTGCTCGGCGAAGTGCAAGCCATTCAGACCCGTTTTGCTACCGATGCCACCGCCCTCGACCAGCAGATGGCCGAAGTGCAGGCGCGCTACGAATGGGACCTCGCCACGATTCTGTGGCCCCGCCAGATGGTGGCCTACACCCAAGCCAAAGCCGACCTCATGGCCTTTGGCAGCCGCTAAGCTGCTTTCCGGATTAGTAGAACAAGAAGAAGGCCCACTCTCAACCGAGAGTGGGCCTTCTTCTTGTTCTAGTGCAGTTTGCTGCTAGCTACGCTGCGCGATGGGCTGATAGTCGCGCTCCAGTTCGCCGGTATAGATCTGGCGAGGACGGCCGATAGGCTCTTTGTTTTCGCGCATCTCTTTCCACTGGGCAATCCAGCCGGGCAGGCGGCCCAGGGCAAACATCACCGTGAACATCTCGGTTGGGATGCCGATGGCGCGGTAGATGATGCCGGAGTAGAAGTCAACGTTCGGATACAGCTTACGCTTAACGAAGTACTCGTCGGTGAGGGCTGCTTGCTCCAATTCCTGCGCGATTTTCAGCAGGGGGCTTTCTTCCAGACCCAGCGCTTTCAGCACTTCGTCGGCGGCTTTCTTGATGATGGTTGCCCGCGGGTCGAAGTTCTTATACACGCGGTGGCCGAAGCCCATCAGGCGGAACGAGTCGTTCGAGTCTTTGGCTTTATCGATCCACTTCTTGGTGTCGCCACCGTCGCGCTGAATGGACTCAAGCATCTCCACCACTTCCTGGTTGGCACCGCCGTGCAGCGGGCCCCACAGCGCGTTGATGCCGGCCGAAACCGAGCCATACAGGCTGGCGTTGGCCGAGCCTACCAGGCGTACCGTCGAGGTGGAGCAGTTCTGCTCGTGGTCGGCGTGCAGGATGAGCAGCTTGTTGAGGGCGCTAACTACCACCGGATTGATGTCATACTTCTCCGTAGGGAAGCTGAACATCATGTACAGGAAGTTGGAGCAGTAGTCGAGGTCGTTGCGCGGGTAGTTCAGCGGGTGACCCATGTTGTTCTTGTACGTCCAGGCCGCAATGGTCGAAATCTTGGCCATCAAGCGGATAACGTTGAGGTCGATTTCTTCCTTGCTCAGGTCGGGCGATACGCTTTCGGGGTAGAAAGCGGTGAGCGAGCAGATCAGGCTGCTCAGAATGGCCATCGGGTGGGCCGCCGACGGGAAGCCGTCGAAAATCTTGCGCACATCCTCGTGCACGAGTGTATGCTTGGTAATCTGGTGCTGGAAGTCGTCGAGCTGGACCTGGGTGGGCAGCGCGCCGTAGATGAGCAGGTAGGCGACTTCCAGGAAGCTGGATTTCTCGGCGAGCTGCTCAATCGGATAGCCCCGGTAGCGCAGAATGCCTTCCTCACCATCCAGGAACGTGATGGCGCTTTTCGTGGCTCCGGTGTTCTTGTAGCCCGAGTCGAGGGTTACGTAGCCAGTCTGGTCGCGCAACTTGCCGATGTCGAATGCTTTTTCGTGTTCGGTGCCTTCGATGACGGGAAGGGAATAGGATTTCCCGTCGAGGATCAATTCAGCAGACTCTGCCATAAAGGAGGATTAGAGGGTGGTTCGGGGGCGAAGCTAAAGAATTACCGGGTAGTCGGAAAGCTTGAGCTTGTTTGAGTACTGCTACTACAAACCGTGCCCCTGGGTTGTTTGAGAATGAATGTATCCGCAAAGAAAAGCAGTCCGGCCGTACAGGTAGCACGCTAACCTGCAATTTAATGCGGATTAAATGTGTCTGCCAGCGAAAATTCGCCTGCAAGATACTGGCTCCGCCTTATTTACCGATGCAGAACTGGGTGAAAATACTGGTCAGCAAATCGTCGGAAGAAATTTCGCCGGTGATTTCGCCCAGGGCCGCCAGGGCGTGGCGCAGGTCGGCGGCCAGCAGCTCGGTGCCGGCGCCCGTCGCCAGGCCCGTCAGCACGGCGTTGAGCGCCGAATTGGCGGCCTCCAGGCTGCGGGCATGGCGCAGGTTCGTGACGATGGTGCTGCTGCCCAGCCGGTCGAGGCCTTCGCCGCGCACCAGCTGCAGCAGCGCCTGTTGCAGCTCGTCGAGGCCGTCGCCGCGGCTGGCGGCAATGAGCACGGTACCTGGGCGGTCCTGGAAGGCCTCCAGCTCCGGGTCTGAGGCGGTATCGAGCTTGTTGCCTACGGCCAGCACCGGCACGCCCGGGGCCAAGCCAAGGGCTTGAATCTCTGCTTGAAGCTGATCAGGGGTAGTAGACGTAATATCAAATAGATATACGACCAAGGCAGCCTGCAGAACCCGCTTCATTGTGCGCTCGACACCCATGGATTCCACCACGTCGGTGGTGGTGCGCAGGCCGGCCGTATCCACAAACCGGAACCGGATGCCGTCGATGCTGACCTCATCTTCGATCAGGTCGCGGGTGGTGCCGGCAATGGCCGATACAATGGCGCGCTCCTCGTTGAGCAGGGCGTTGAGCAGCGTGCTCTTGCCGGCATTGGGCCGCCCGGCAATAACCGTGGTGACGCCGTTCTTGATGACGTTGCCGAGCTCAAACGAGCGGAGCAGGCGGCGCACCAGCGCCTGCACTTCTTGGAGCAGCGCTACCAGCCCGGTGCGGTCGGCAAACTCCACGTCTTCTTCGCCGAAGTCCAGCTCCAGCTCCAGCAGGGCGGCAAACTGCACGAGGCGGCCCCTCAGATCCTTCAACTCCCGCGAGAAGCCGCCGCGCATCTGCTGCATGGCCACCTGGTGCGAGAGCTGGGAGTCGGCGGCAATCAGGTCGGCCACGGCCTCGGCCTGGGCGAGGTCGAAGGCACCGTGCAGGAAGGCGCGTTTGGTGAACTCGCCGGCCTCGGCCAGCCGGGCGCCACGCCGCGTGAAGAGGCGCAGCACTTCCTGCACAATGTAGTCGGAGCCGTGACAGCTAATTTCCACCACATCCTCGCGGGTGTAGGAATGCGGGCCCCGGAACAGCGATACCACCACTTCGTCCAGGATCCGGTCGGCGTCGCGGATGGTGCCGTAGTGCAGCGTGTGGCCCGGCTGGTCGCGCAGACGCTTGCCGGCAAAGGCGCCGTCGGTGAGGGAAATAGCGTCCGGGCCCGAGAGGCGCAACACGGCAATAGCCCCCGCACCGGGTGGAGTCGAGAGGGCAATGATGGTATCAGAAAGCGCGGGAGGATGGGCTACGGCCACGGGCAAAAGAGCTAGTTCGGACGCAAAGGTACGCAACCCGCGCCGGGCAGAAATCCGGGGGCGGGCAGGCTGTCGGCAACCAACTTGAAACTTAGCCGGCTACGAAAAGATTGCGGCTTACCTCCGCAGAAAGCATGGTGGTATTTGTGTTGTTTATTCTGACTTCCAAAGAATTATCAAACTCCACTTTGTCCAGTACTTCAATATAGGAGCCCAGCTTGAGGCCGGCCTTGTCCAGATACTGCAGGAAGGCCACCGACGTATTCTTGACGGCCACCACCGGGCCCTGCTCGCCGGGCAGCAGGTCGGCCACGAGGCGGTGGGCGGGGCGTAGCATGGCGCCGTCTTCGGTCGGGATAGGGTCGCCGTGCGGGTCGAGGCGCGGGAAGCCCAGGAACTCGTCGAGGCGGCGCACGAGCAGCGGGGAGTCGATGTGCTCCATCTGTTCGGCTACCTCGTGCACCTCATCCCAGTTGAAGCCCAGCTTCTGCACCAGAAACACTTCCCATAACCGGTGCTTGCGAATGGTGAGCAGCGCCAGCTGCCGGCCCTCGGCCGTGAGCGACACACCCTTGTAGCGCTGGTAGTGCAGCAGGCCCTTTTCGCCGAGGCGGCGCAGCATATCCGTGACGGAGGCCGGGCGGGTCTGCAGCACCTCGGCAATGCTATTGGTGCTCACATCGAAGCCCGGCGCTGCTTCCGCCAGCTTATACACGGCTTTCAGGTAGTTTTCCTCGGTGAAGCTGGGCATGCAATAGAAGTGAGTATAGAGAAGTGAGAAGTTAAATGAAGAAGGAAATCAAACAGAAAAAAGTGAGACTAGGCAGAAGCAGCCGCTCCGTACACCAGTCTCACTTCTCACTTCTATTGTCTTACCTCTAAAAAAGCTACCACTTAATCAGAGCCGAGGCCCAGGTGAAGCCGGAGCCGAAGGCGGCCAGACACACCAGGTCGCCGCGCTTGATGCGGCCTTCCTGCACGGCCTCGCTCAGCGCAATGGGCACGCTGGCGGCGGTGGTGTTGCCGTAGCGCTGGATGTTGCTGAAGATTTTGTCGTCGGTGAGGCCCATTTTCTGCTGCACGTACTGCGTGATGCGTAGGTTGGCCTGGTGCGGAATCAGCATGTCGATGTCCTTGGACTCGTAGCCGTTGGCGTCGAGGGCCTCGCGGATAACCTGCGGGAAGCGCACGACGGCGTGCTTGAACACGTTCTGGCCGTTCATGTAGGGATACATGTCGAGCTCATTAGCCATGACGTATTCCACGCGTTTGTTGCGGTTGGAGCCGGGCTCCTTCACAATCAGCTCCTCGGCGTGCTCGCCTTGGGAGTGCAGGTGGGTGCTGAGAATGCCGTGGCCCTCGCGGGTGCTGGGCCGCATTACTACCGCGCCGGCGCCATCCCCGAAAATAACCGACACGCCCCGGCCGCGGGTGGTAATATCGAGGCCCGAGGAGTGAATCTCGGAGCCCACTACCAGTACCGTATCGTACATGCCGGTTTTGATAAACTGGTCGGCCATGCTCAGGGCGTACACGAAGCCGGAGCACTGGTTGCGCACGTCGAAGGCCGGAATGGGGGCCACGATGCCTAGCTCGCGCTGCAGCAGCACGCCCGAGCCTGGGAAAAAGTAGTCCGGCGACAGAGTGGCAAACACAATCATCTGCACATCGTCGGGCGTGAGGCCGGCCATTTCCAGGGCCTTGCGGGCCGCGTTGGCGCCCATGTTGGCCGTGGTGTCTTTGCCTTCCTCAAACCAGCGGCGCTCCCGAATGCCGGTGCGTTCCTGAATCCACTCGTCGGTGGTTTCCATGAGTTCGGTGAGTTCGGCATTGGTTACGACCCGCTCGGGTACGTAGTGGCCGACGCCGGCAATTTCAGAATGTCGGAGAGTAGACATGAGGAAGGGAATTAGGCAGAGAAACGGGGCAGGAGGTGCCGAAAGTAAGAAAAAGAAGGCTGTCCGCTCTCTAACGGCCGGCAAAGGTCGGCAGTTACCGAATAGAATCCACCACTGCGCCTAATTTTATGGCCTCGGAAGCCCACAGGGCGGCGGCGGGCGGGCCATTCGGGTAAAATTGGCGGTTGCTGATTTCCGCTGCCAATTCTTCGGAAACAGCGGCAAAGTCAACGACTACTGCGGCCTCGTGCGGGGCGGCCACCTGCTGCCACAAGGGGTTGGGCGGCAGCAGCAGGGGCAGGCCGTGCGCCAGATACTCGTAGAGCTTGGTAGGAATGCAGTGCGCCGAGCTGGGGTGCGGCCGGTAGGGCAGCAACCCCAGGTGGCTGCGCCGGATTTCGGCCACGATACGGGCGTGCGGCACCGGCTCGTCGCCGCCGACCAGCACGAGGCCTGGCTGCGCGGCCACCAACGCACGCAGGCGGGCCAGCACGGCCGGCTGCTGGCAAAACCCGATGATGGTAAGCTGCATGCCCGGCCAGTGCTGGCGCAGGCGCTGGGCAAATTCCACCGCCTCAAACACGCCGTTCAGCTCAGAAATGGTGCCCGAGTAGAGCAGCCGCAGTGGCTGGCCGAGTTCCGGCAACAGGCGGGCCTGGGCTGATAGGTTTTCGCCGGGTTGGGGCTGGTACTTATTTTCCAGCACCACCGTGTGTTCGGGCCGGGCAAAGGGCAGCTCGGCGGCGTAGCTGCGCTCGGCCAGTAGCACGCGGGCGGCGCGGCGGGCCGCTACGGTTTCCAGGGCCCGCACAGCCCCGGCCAGCAGCCCACGCAGCCAGGCCGAGTACACGCGCTGGGTGCGGATGTTGAGGGCGTAGTTTTCGCGTACGTCGTAGAGAAAGTGGCGGCGGCGGCCCAGTGCCTGCCAGAGCAGCGTGAGCGGGAGCAGCTCCGGGGCGTGCACCACCACCAGTTGGGGCTGTAGCTGCCGCAGCAGCTGCCAGTACCGTACCTGGGCCCGCAGCCGGTCCAGGCTCAGGCGGGTGCCGCGCAAAAGCTTATGGGTGTGAAGGTTAGCCGGGGCGCTGGCCGGGCGTGGCGCCTCGCGGCCCGCTACGTGCACCACCGTGTCCGGCCGGCCGGCCAGGGTGCGCCCGAACTTCCCGAACATGCGGGTATCGTCCAGGGGCTTGAGTACCGAGGCCAGTAAAATGACGGTTGGAGGCAACGGATGCGGCATTGTGGCAGCGAAGATGGTAAGTTTGTAGGTGAATGGTTTAGCAAGGGCAGTATTGTTTGGTGGCTGGCGGCTTTGTTAAGCGCTCTGCCTGCTTGCCCAACGACATGGCCATTTGCCCATCCAGCAATCCAATAACTCAACACTTCAGTAAGAATGACCGACCTGCAGCAAACCATCGAAGCAGCCTGGAACGACCGGAGCCTGCTCACGAATGCCACTACCACCGAAGCCATCCAGCACGTTATCGAGGAGTTGGATAAGGGCCGCTTGCGGGTGGCGCAGCCCGCCGCCGACCAGGAAGGCGGCTGGCTGGTGAACGACTGGGTGAAGAAAGCCGTCATCCTGTATTTCCCCATCCGCCAGATGGAAACCATCGAAGTAGGCCCGTTTGAGTTTCGCGACAAAATGCGCCTCAAAACCAACTACGAGCAGCAGGGCGTGCGGGTAGTGCCGCCCGCCGTAGCGCGCTACGGCTCCTATCTGGCCCCCGGCGTTATCCTGATGCCCAGCTACGTGAACATTGGCGCGTGGGTAGGCGAGGGTACGATGGTCGACACCTGGGCCACGGTCGGCTCCTGCGCGCAGATTGGCGCAGGCGTGCACCTGAGCGGCGGTGTGGGCATCGGCGGGGTGCTGGAGCCGGTGCAGGCCGCGCCAGTTATCATCGAGGACGGCGCCTTTGTGGGTTCGCGCAGCATTCTGGTAGAGGGCTGCTTTGTGGGCCGGGAGGCCGTAATCGGGGCGGGCGTGACCATCACCGGCAGCACTAAAATTATCGACGTGACGGGCCCGGAGCCTGTCGAGTACAAAGGCATGGTGCCGGCCCGCTCGGTGGTCATTCCGGGTTCCTACACCAAGCATTTCGCCGCCGGCGACTACCAGGTGCCCTGCGCCCTCATCATCGGGCAGCGCAAGCCCAGCACCGACCTCAAAACCAGCCTCAACGACGCGCTGCGCGAGCACAACGTGGCGGTTTAAGCGTTATTTACGGAACTGTCATCCTGAGCTTGCGAAGGATCCTGTCATGTCTGAACGATGATTGACCGGGAGTAAGCCTAGCAGTATAAGATCCTTCGCAAGCTCAGAATGACAGACATTCCTCTACCATCCCACACTTCCCCACAACGAATGAACACGAAATCTGGGCCGGTATCGGCGGCGGAAGCCCGCGATGAAATCCGGAATTACATTGCTGCCGAGTACGATAAGCCCGCCGCCGAGGTGCAGACTAAAGTGGTTTTCAACATGGATCTGCCGTGGGTAGATGGGGCCGTGCAGCCCTGCTACCTGGTGGAGTGGTTTGCCGGCCTGGCCAACGGCGTGGCCGTGACGGGCCCCTACACCTACAACCTGCCCGAGCTCAACGTGGGCGATACGCGCCAGCTGGGCGGCCTCAACGAGTGGCGCCAGCAGCTGCTCAACCTGTATGCCGGCTGCGAGGTAGCCACGGCCGCCCGCCTCACCCAGCCCCTCACCGACGTAGCTGACCCAACGCGCACCCGCCTGATCCTGGAAAACCTGCAGGACCGCCGGGCGCCACGCTTCGCCATCAACTGCTCGGTGCGGGAGTTTCTGCGCGTCGGCACCGATGAGTACTATGTGTTCAACGGCGACTGGGTGCACAACCCGCACTATTCCTACTCGGCCACGTTCGGCTTCAAGCCCCGGCAGGAAGACACGACCTTCACGCTGCCTGAAGACGAAAGCACGATCCGGATTGCGGCGCACAAATTCCTCACGCCAGTGCCCGAGGTGGGCGCTGATGGCGCTTTTCCGGGCGAACAGACTGGCTTCATCATGATGAAAAACGGCCGTGTAGTGGAGTATACCGGGGCACCTGCCACCCGCGCCGAAGTGGCCAAAGTGGCCATGTATTACCTGCTGGGCCAAGAAAACGGCCCATTTGCCATCAACCGCGCCCGCTAAAGCCAGCGGCTTGGCTTGATGGCCTTCAGCAAAACGCCCCGACTTACACATGTAAGTCGGGGCGTTTTGCTGAAGGCCGGATGCAGGTTATTGCAGCGCGCCTTTGCGTAGCATGTCGCCGAACACGGCGCGCACTTTGTCTACTTTGGGCCGCACCACAAACTGGCAGTAAGGCTCGCGGCCGTTTTGCTTGTAGTAGTTCTGGTGGTAGTCTTCGGCCGGGTAAAAGCTCTTGAGGGGCTCAATCTCCGTCACGATGGGCTGGTCGAAGGCCTTAGCTTCGTTGAGCTTCTGCTTGTATTCCTCGGCGAGGTGCTTCTGCTCGTCGTTGTGGTAGTACACGCCGGAGCGGTACTGCGTGCCGGCATCGGCGCCCTGGCGGTTGAGGGTGGTAGGGTCGTGGGTTTTCCAGAATATCTCCAGCAGCTGCTCGAAGCTGATAACCGCCGGGTCGTAGGTAAGCTGGATTACTTCGGCGTGGCCGGTCAGCCCGCTGCATACTTCGCGGTAGGTAGGGTTGGCGATGCGCCCGTTGGAATAACCGGATACTGCTTTTTCCACGCCTTCGAGGTCCTGAAACACGGCCTCGACGCACCAGAAACAGCCGGCTCCGAAAGTTGCCTTTTCCATTCGTTTATTGTCGTAGTTAAGAGAGGAAGATGCACGTAAGCTGCCGGCGCAAAGCACGGGGCAGCTAAATGCTTCGTACGCTTAAAAGCTTTTTCCGGCCAAAAAAGTTTGTTTTCCGTCGGCCATAAAGGGCTGCTGCCTGAGCCCGCCCTTCTCGCCGCGGCTTGAAAGCAAAACTGCCCCTCAGGTAACTGAGGGGCAGTTCGGGAGCTAGTTCCAAGGCGGCCGCGTGGCAGATCTACTTGCGGAAGCGCTCGGCCACTACCAGGTCCTTGGTGCCGTGGCCCCAGCTGTAGAAGCCCTCGCCCGATTTCACGCCGAGGCGGCCGGCCATCACCATGTTCACCAACAGCGGGCACGGGGCGTATTTGGGGTTGCCCAGCCCGTCGTGCAGCACGCGCATGATGGCCAAGCACACGTCCAGCCCGATGAAGTCGGCCAGCTGCAGCGGGCCCATGGGGTGGGCCATGCCCAGCTTCATCACCGTGTCAATTTCCTCTACGCCCGCCACGCCTTCGTGCAGACTGATGATGGCCTCATTGATCATGGGCATCAGGATGCGGTTGGCCACGAAGCCGGGGTAGTCGTTTACCTCGGTCGGCGTTTTGCTGAGCTGCCGCGACAGGTCCATGATGCGCGCCGTCACCTCGTCGGAAGTAGCGTAGCCCCGGATAACCTCCACCAGCTTCATCACCGGCACCGGGTTCATGAAGTGCATGCCAATCACTTTGTCGGGCCGCTGCGTGACGGCCGCAATCTTGGTGATGGAAATCGAGGAGGTGTTGGAGGCCAGAATGGCGTCCTGCGGTGCGTGCTCGTCGAGCTGCCGGAAAATGTTGAGTTTGAGGTCGACGTTTTCGGTGGCGGCTTCCACCACCAGCTGCACGTCGCGCACACCTTCGGCAATGCTCGTGAACGTGCGGATGCGGCCGACAGTGGCCGTTTTGTCTTCTTCGCTGAGGCTGCCTTTGGCTACCTGGCGGTCCAGGTTTTTGGCGATGGTGCCCAAGGCTTTATCGAGGGCCGGCTGGCTGATGTCGATGAGGGCAACCGGGAAACCGTGCTGAGCGAATACGTGAGCAATGCCATTGCCCATGGTGCCCGAGCCAATAACGGCGACGTTGATCATACTAAACAGGAAGGAAAGGGTGGGAAAGGAGCGGGGGGAGGCCGTAGTGCCTGCCAGCTGCAAAGCTACTCTGAAAAACGCGCCTGGTCCAATCGAAACGGCGGCGCGGAGCGGCCAGGGCGGTGCATTAACAGACGGAACGCTAAAAAGTTTGCGCTGGTAAAATGCCCTTTCCGGGTCAGTAGGCGGGTTTTTGATGATATCAGTAATAGCGGTTTCGGATTTTTCTAACAAGATTATATCCTTTTGATAACCCCCGCGTACAAATCCGCAAATCAGCCTGCTACTGCATCCCTACTGCATTACAGGTCGAAAAAACTTCCAAACTCTCTCCACCAACTCAATCCAATCATCATGGGCAATTTGCTGTACATCATCGCCGTAATCCTCATTCTCATCTGGGCACTGGGCTTCTTCGGCGTTCTGGGCACCGGCATGGCTGGCAACAACCTGATTCACATTCTGCTGGTTATCGCCATCATCGCCATCCTGCTGCGCGTTATTCGCGGCGGCCGCGTAGTCTAGCTACGCGCAGCCTACCGCTGGTAGGTTGAACGATAGTCTGAAAACCTTAAAAGGGCCTCCCATTAAGTTGGGAGGCCCTTTTTTGTTGGTGCTTCAGCTACGGAAAGCCAGTGGCTATTTTAGGTCGTACAGAAAGCTGAACCGAATAACCGGCTGCCCATACGGCGACAGGGGGTAACCCTGCGTGTCGTAGCCGTTATTGAAGTTGTACAGCAGCACAATGTCGGCCGCTATCCGGTCGCTGATCTGGCTGCGGTAGCCAGCGCCGGCCAGGGGCGTTTTCATCGTGCGGTTGGTTTTCACGATTTCAAGCTGTTGCGCGCCAGTCTGGTAGATGTCATAGCTCTGGGCTTTGGTCACCTCGTATTCGGCGTGGAAGAAGAACTGGTCGAACAGCTTGTATTGCAAAAAGGCCTTTATGCCAATGCTGTGCAAGCTAATGTTGCTGGGCAGCCCCACGGCCTGGAAATCCTGGGGAAAGGAGATGTTGTTGTAGGCGTAGCTGATGCCCGGACCCACAGATAGCTTCTCGTTTACCCGGTAGCCGATGGAAGGGCTCAGACTGGCACTGAACTGCCCGCCGCTGTAGGGGTTGCTGCTGTAGCCCAAGCCAAAGTTGGAGTACAGGAAATACCTGCGCAACGGCTTCGGCTGCTCGCTGGCGCGGCTGCCGGCCGGAAAATCCAACCCCGACGGGCTATCCGACGAGGGCTGCTGGGCGGGCAGTGGGGCGTTGGTAGGCGCCGGCGCCGGTACGGGCACCGCCTGCTCCTGCGGGCGCGGGGCCGGCGTGGATGGGCGGGGCGCCGTACCGGGCGGGGCCGTGTTCAGCTGCGGCTTCACGGTAGAAGTGCTGTCGGTGCGCTGGGCGGAGGCGGTGGGGGCCAGCGCCAGCCCGGCCCCCGTGGTGAGGGCCGCGGCAAGCAGAAAACGGAAAGAAACGTTCATACCGGAAGGTAACGCTATTAGGATACGAGTTGATATTTGCGCTGGCGCAAAGCCTTGATCTGCTCATCGGCCAGGTATTCTTCGTAGTTCATGCGCCGGTCGATGATGCCGTCGGGCGTGAGCTCAATGATACGGTTGGCAATGGTTTCGATGAACTGCAAATCGTGCGATACGAACAGCAGCGTGCCCTGGTAGTCGCGCAGGCTGTTGTTCAGAGCCGTAATGCTTTCCAGGTCCAGATGGTTCGTCGGGTCATCCAGAACCAGTACATTGCCCGATTCCATCATCATTTTGGAGAGCATGCAGCGCACTTTCTCGCCCCCGCTCAGCACGTTGCTCTTCTTCTGCGACTCCTCGCCCGAGAACAGCATGCGGCCCAAAAAGCCCCGGATGAACGATTCGTCCTTTTCGGTGCTGTACTGGCGCAGCCAGTCCACCAGGTTCAGATCGGTGTCGAAGAATTCGGAGTTTTCCTTGGGGAAGTAGCTCGGCGTGATGGTAGTGCCCCACTTGAAGTCGCCGGTATCAGGCCGGATCTGCTCGAACAGAATGTCGAACAGTAGCGAAGGCGCCCGGTCGTCGCGGCTGACGATGGCCACCTTATCCTTCTTGTCCAGCGAGAAGCTGGCGTTGCGGAACACCACCTGCCCGTCTACCGACTTGCTTAGGTTTTCTATGGTCAGCAACTGGTTGCCGGCTTCGCGCTCGGGCTTGAAGGCAATGTAGGGGTACTTGCGCGAACTGGGCTTGATTTCTTCCAACGTCAGCTTTTGCAGCAGCTTCTGGCGCGAGGTAGCCTGCTTGCTCTTGGAGGCGTTGGCCGAAAAGCGGCGCACAAACTCTTCCAGCTCCTTGCGCTTGTCCTCCGTCTTCTTGTTGATATCCTGGCGCTGGCGCAAAACCAGCTGGCTGCTCTCGTACCAGAACGAGTAGTTGCCAGGATACATGGTGATTTTCGAGAAGTCGAGGTCAGCCATATAGTTACACACCGCGTCGAGGAAGTGACGGTCGTGGCTCACCACAATCACCGTGTTCTGGAACGAGTCGAGGAAGTTCTCCAGCCACAGCACGGTTTCGGCGTCGAGACCGTTGGTGGGTTCGTCGAGCAGCAGCACGTCGGGGTTGCCAAACAGGGCCTGGGCCAGCAGCACCCGCACTTTGTCGGAGCCGCCCAAATCGCCCATCAGGGTGTTGTGCTTGTCCTCCCCGATGCCCAGGCCGGAAAGCAGCTCGGCGGCCTCATACTCGGCGTTCCAGCCTTCGAGGTCGGCAAACTCGCCTTCCAATGCCGCGGCCCGCTCGCCGTCGGCGTCCGAGAAGTCTGCTTTGGCATAGAGCGCATCCTTCTCTTCCATCACCTTCCAGAGGCGGTGGTGGCCCATAATCACGGTCTGGAGCACGGCCTGCGCATCATACGCAAACTGGTCCTGGCGCAGCACCGATAGGCGCGAGCCGGCCGGCATCATCACCGAGCCCGTGTTGGCCTCAATGTCGCCGGCCAGAATCTTCAGGAACGTGGACTTGCCCGCGCCGTTGGCGCCGATGAGGCCGTACACGTTGCCAGGCATGAACTTGATGGTAACGTCTTCAAACAGCACACGCTTACCATAGCGCAGGCTGACATTGGAGGTGCTAATCATAGAAAAAGAAAGGACGAAAAATCAGGCAATGCGAGGCACAACCGGCCCGCTGGCCCGCAAAAATACAGAAAATGCCCCGCGCCTCCGCACCCAAGCCTGACGCAACCAGCGAAGCTTGGCAAAACAATCAGTCAAAAAGACAAATTTATGCCCTCTACGCAACAACACGGCCGCAGAACGGTATAGAAGAAGGAGCGGGGCTAGGGCCAGCCCATTGACAAACAGTAGTTATATCTGTTCCGGTTCCGCTAGTCGTCTGGGTTTTCTCTTCCAACCTTTAACCATTTCGCTACATGAACGACTCCCGCATAACTCCCGAAACCAACGGCGTCCGCTACGGTCTTTTCACGTCGATTGGTATGATGCTCTATTTTGTGGTGGCCTCCTTCCTGGACCTCACCAGCCGGATTGAGTTCAGCTTCCTCAACTTCGCCATCATGGCCGTCGGAGTCTGCTTAGCCATTTCCAACTTCAAGCGCTACAAACACGACCGAATGCCTTACCTGCAGGGTTTCGGCACCGGTATCATCACGGCGGCGGTGTCGTCGCTGGTGTTCGGCTTCTTCTTTATTGGGGTCACCGCCCTGCGGCCCGATATCATGGACCAGATTCATGCCCGCGACCTGTTTGGGCTGGAGCTGTCGGCGCTGATTGCGTTTCTGGCCATCCTGCTGCAGGGCGCCATGGTTGGCGTCATCATCTCGCTGATAGCCATGCAGTACTTTAAAAGCCCTGATCATAAGCCTATTGAGGGAATTGAATAACGGCAAAAAAACCTGTGCAGAGGCCGGCTCCGGAAGGAGCCGGCCTCTTCTTATTTTACCCTATACCGTATTTTTTTACTGGTAACTGGCACTTTCCAGGAAAGAAGCGGGTTGTCCCAAAAGCAGAAATGAAAAAATAACCGGAAAAATTGATATTGTAATTATGCTAACATATATTTGCATTAAATATAGTAACAATAGAATCTAATTATCCTGCCGCATTGTTGCCTATTTGCCTGTCTTCACTTCCTGACACCTACCGTTTTTTGCCTTTGTTATGAAATCTGCCGCCTTTACTCTGTTGCTGTTTGCCGGCCTGGCCAGCAGCGCCGCTGCGCAGAAACAGGACCGCCATGCTGAGTTGCCGGGCATCGGGGACCCGTCGGCGGCTCGTGTAGAGGAAATGACCCGCCAGATGTCCAACACGCTACACCTGAACGAAGCCCAGTTCATCCGTTTGCGCGCCGTCAACCAGATCAAGCTCACGCGCATGGACGAAATCAGCTGGCAGTACAAAGATGACATCGCCCAGCAGCGGGCCAAGCTAGGCGAGCTGGAAGCCCAGTACGAAGACGAATGCAGCCGCATTCTGACCCCGTCACAGCTAAGCCTCTACCGCGCCGAGCAGCAGCAAGACAGCGTTCCGCCGAAAGCTGACCCTCAGGAGGGTGGCCTGGGCTAGCAGCCTGCTGGCACAATTCCTTATTCAACTGAAAAGCGGCATCTCCATTCGGGGATGCCGCTTTTGGTTTAAGCCCAGCGACATAGCGCGAGTGCACTGCTGAACGGGATACTGAAGGCCGGAGCTGAAGGAATTGCGAACTAATAAGTAAAGTAAATAGAGGATAATTTATATTTAGGGATTGTTCGGGCGAGCCGTCAGTACCTCAGTTACGGTACCAATTGGCCCAAACCGGATACTGAGCTTGTTGGCTCCTGAACGCTGGTGCGTGGGCAGGCAGTGCGGGCCCGATTCCAGGTAGTAGTTGTAGATTTTCTCGGTTTGCTCGGCCAGCTCTTCTTCATCGGGACGACCGAGAAGCTTTTCTATGGTGGCAGTGCGGAGGCCATATAGCTGCTCTTTACTTTGTAGCAGGCCTTTTAGCTGCGCCGGGCGCAGGTCCTGGCAGCCGTAGGTGTCGCGTCGCCACACGGCCGCATCGAAGCCAGGCAGCTCTGGAACTGCGGGGCTGCACGCCGCGAGAAGTGGCATGAAAATGAGGGTGTAGGCAAACCGGCGGAAGGACATAGTTGGGAGGTACGGAACTGAGTGCCTGTTAAAAAGGGTTGACGGCAGCAGGATTGAATGCGCTAAAATACTATTTTTGTAAACCCGGACCCGGGTCCAGAACATTCGCCTGCTTTTTCGCCCTGTTTCGCCCGTTCAGCCGATGACCTTTGCACCGACTGCCGTAGCCACGCTACTTCTTGCCGCCAGCCTTTTTGCATCTTCACCAGTGGCGGGTTCCCGCCCCGATTCCGAGCCTACCGGCAATATCAGCAGCCGTGCGCTGCGGGTGCAGTATCTGGCGGCTTTCGAGCAATACACGATGAGCAGCTACGCGGAAGCCCGGCTTACCAACTATGGCCTTTCCCCGAATGTTTATCGGGAGGCGCTGCTTGGCTACTACAGCCTGCACCGGAGCGGCGTCGCCAGCCAGCCCGTTATCACCATCATCGACTTTTCGTTGCCCAGCACGCAGAAGCGGCTGTGGGTAATTGATCTGAAACAGCAAAAGGTGCTGTTCCATACCTTGGTGGCTCACGGCAAAAACACCGGCGACAACATGGCCCAGCGTTTCTCTAACGTCGAAGGCTCGGAAATGAGCAGCCTGGGCTTCTACGTAACGGGCCAAACCTACCAGGGCAAGCACGGCCTTTCGCTGAAGCTGCACGGCCAGGATGCCCGCCACAATACCAATGCTGCGAGCCGGGCCGTAGTAGTACACGGCGCCGACTACGTGAGCGAGCAGTTTGTGCGGCAGCATGGGCGCCTGGGCCGCAGTCAGGGCTGTCCGGCGCTGCCAGTAGCGCAGGCGCCCACCATCATTCGGGCAATCCGCAACGGGTCCGTGGTGTATGCGCACGGGCCCAGCAGCGCCTCCTACGCCTCGACATGGTTGCAGCTCGACCCCGCCCTGACGGCTTTCGCGCAGTGGCGCGGCCTGCCCGGCGCCTAGTTCTGCCTAATTGATTTACAAGAAAAGGCTCGCCTGGATTCAGGCGGGCCTTTTGCTTTATAGTTGTGCGAGTTGGGTTAGGCCCGGTCGCCGGTGGCTTTTACCAGGTTGATGCCGGCGAAGAAGAAAATCAGACCCACCGCGAAAGGCACGATGGAATTGACTTTGCTTAGCGAGACGCCGGCCATGTGCAGGAAGCCCAGCGCGCCATAGATGATGCCGACGATGCCCAATATGGTAAGAATGGAGCCGAATGTGCGTTTCTGGTTCATGAGATGGAAAGTTGGAGTGGAAGGAGAGAAGGGAGAGTGACCGGCAGGCCGGATGGGGACACATACGGCGAAGTCGGCGTTTTGGGTATATCGGGCAGGCAACCCTGCCTGCCACGGCCCGTTACAAGCCAAAACAGCCGTCAGAACGGCCTATCCCTGCTTTCGCTCCCTTCCATTCCCTTCTAACCAACTACACTCATGAGAGGAAATCTTCGCTACATTATTGCCCTGCTCATGGCCGGGGTAACGCTGCTGACCTACTACTGTAAACGCTCTGTGAATGAGGTAACAGGCGAAGTACAGCACGTAGACATGACGGCCGAGCAGGAAATTGCCCTCGGCCTCCAGGCCGCCCCCGAAATGGCCCAGCAATACGGCGGCCTGCACCCCGACCGCCAAGCCAGTGCCCGTGTCGAGCAGATCGGGCAGGACATTATCCGGAGCACCAAAGCCAGCCAGAGCCCCTACAAATTTCAGTTTCATCTGTTGGCCGATGAAAACACCATCAATGCCTTTGCGCTGCCCGGCGGCCAGATATTCATCACGGCCGGCCTTTTGAAAAACCTGAGCTCTGAGGGCCAGGTAGCTGGCGTGCTGGCGCATGAGGTGGGCCACGTGGTAGGCCGTCATTCGGCCGAGCAGATTGCTAAGTCGCAGCTGACGCAGGGGCTGAGTGGAGCTGCTGCCATCGGCATGTACGACCCTGACCGGCCGGCTACGGCAGCGGGCTCGGCGGCCGCAGCTATGGTGGGCAAATTGATGACGCTGCGTTTCGGCCGTGAGGACGAGCTGGAGTCTGACCGTCTGGCGGTCAACTACACCACGCAGGCCGGCTACGACCCCCGCGCCATGATTCAGGTGATGCAGATTCTGGAGAAAGCCGGCGGCGGCGGTGGCCAGCCCGAGTTCCTGAGCACACACCCTAACCCCGGCAACCGGATCGGCGAGCTGGAGCAGGCCATTGCTACTGAGTACCCGCAGGGCGTACCGGCGGGCTTGAAGCCGTAGCGGCACCGATTGCCAACAAAGTACTGCCAGAAGAGGCCGGCCAAACGGTCGGCCTCTTCTCTTTTACCCGCTTATAAGGCCCGTATCTTCGCCTTTCCTCCACGCTTTCCTTCGTCATGGCCGCTTCCATTCCCGCACCGCTGCGCAACCTGCTGTTCGTGCTAAACCCCGTATCGGGGGATATCAGCAAGGTGGAGTTGGAAAGCTCCATCACGGCCTATTGTACGGAGCGCGGCCGCAAGGCCCGTTTCTACCATACCACCGGCCAAAACGACCTGAAAAACCTGCGGCACCACCTGCAGCAGCACGCCTACGACGCGGTATTTGCGGCCGGCGGCGACGGCACCGTAAGTCTGGTTGCCGAAGCCCTGCTCAATGGGCTGGTGCCGTTGGGGATTCTGCCGCTGGGCTCCGGCAACGGCCTGTCGAAGGACCTGGGGATTCCGCAGGACCCGCGGGAGGCGCTGAAGCTGACCTGGCAGCACCAGATTCATGCCATCGACACTTTGCAGATCAATGGTCGGTTTGCGGCGCACTTGGCCGATCTGGGCTTTAACGCCCTCATTGTGGAGCGCTTCGACCAAGGTGACACGCGGGGACCGGGGGCGTACGTGCGCATTGCCACGCAGGAGTACCTGAGCTATGCCCCGGCCACGTACCAAGTGGAAACCGAGCATGAACAGTGGGAAGGCCCGGCGTTTATGCTCACAATTGCCAATGCCCGCACCTTCGGCAGCAACGTCATCATCAACCCTGACAGCCACCTCGACGACGGGGAGTTTGAGGTGTGCCTGATTGAGCCCTTTCCCGGTACGGCCGCCCCAGGCATCCTTTACAACCTCTACACGGCCGGGTTCGATGCCTCGGAGTACACGCGGCGGCTACGCGGCCGGCAGGTGCGCATCAGAGTGCCGGGCGCTACGCAGGTGCTGTGCCAGATAGACGGGGAGCCCTGCCAGCTGACTACGCCCATTGAGGTGAAAATCCGGCCGCGCAGCCTGCGCGTGCTGGTACCGGAATCGGCGGTGCTATAGCTCGGCTGGCACTGCTACCCCCAACGTCCGGACCAGCGGTGCCGCCACCACGGGGCCGGGGTAGAGGCGCTGGCGAAACACCTCGGGCAGCGGCGCACCAGCCGCATCGGGCTCCAGGGTGCGCAGCCACGTTTCACCGTTGGCATAATAGTCGAGGCTGAAAAAGCCCTTGTGTTCGTGCACGAAGGTGGCCTGCCCGCCTTTCTGCACGAAAGCCGTCTTGCTGCCCGCGCCGCTCACCAGGTAGTGACTGCCGTGCTGCTCGAAATACTGCAGGTTATGGTCGTGGCCGGCGGCGTATACGAGGTGCGGGTGCTGGTGCAGCACGCGCAGCAGGCGGCGGCGCATTTTGCGGTAGCGGGGGTGGGCCATGTCCTCGGCGGCGCCCACCAGCTTGCGGTACAGCGGCAGCAAAGAGCCAATGAACGGCAGCGGCACGTAGGCCCGCTTATGGACCGTAGTCAGCGGAAACACGTGCTGCTTGGCCGTGAACTTACCCCCGTGCAACGCATTGGAATACAGCGGATGGTGCCCCGCCACCACAATCCGCTGGTGCTGATTCTGGGTTAGTAGCTGCTCCAGCTGCCGGAAAGGCGCCTTGGTGTCGGAGGCTGGGCGCGGGCCCTGCTGCACCCACCATTGCGTATTGAGCACTAGCAGCAGCACGCCATCCGCCAGCTGCAACGCCACGGGACCGGGCGTGCCACCCACCGGCAGATACTGCGCCGTAGGCAGCTGCTCGCGGATGTAAGCTTCCTGGCGCAGCAGGTACTCGTAGCCGTCGGGGCGGCCTTTGTTCCAGTCGTGGTTGCCGCTCAGAAACACTACGTTTCCGGGAAACGGCCGCAGCACGTCCAGCAGTGCATTCAGGCGCTTTTCGGCGGCGGCACGGCCGGCGTGCTCTGGCGCGGGCAGGCCGGTAGGGTACACATTGTCGCCGAGGATGACGACGGTGCCGGCCGGGCCGGTTTCCTGCTGCCAGTGCTGTAGCAGCCGCAGCAGGTTGTCGGTGCCATCGGTGGCCACGGCGCCGGGGTCGCCGAGCAGGGCCACGCGGTGCAGCCGCAAAACCGCCGGATCGGGCTGGTGTAGCTGCCAGTCGTTGTGAGCGGGCGCCACGTATGGGCGCCGCCGGTACTGCCGCTCCTGCCGGTAGCGCCCCAGCAGCCAGGCCGTGAGGGCCGCCGCCAGCCCCGCCAGCAAATAAAAAAACAAGGTCGAAGGAGAAGTCACAGGCACACCGATAAAACGCTACTTGCTATACGTGTTCTGGCGGCCATATCGTTCGGACAATGGACCGAGGCTGGAGCAATAACTCAGAAATTCGGTGGGGTCAGGTTCTTGAAGTGGCCGTTGAGACGCACCCGTTCCTTGAGGCGCTCAGTCTCCAGCAGCACGGGCAGAATGTGCTCCAGATGCTCTAGCACCAGTTCCTGGCGCTCAGTTTCGGTTTCGGCCTCCAGCAGCTGGAATTCCTGCTCGGTATTCAAACCCAGGTGATGCGCAATGTCATACACGCGGTAGTCGGCCGGCAGCTCCTGCATCAGCTTGCGCAGCCCCAGCACGTCGTACAGCTGCTCTACGTGCGCCGTGATACGCGCCTGCAGCAGCACGTCGGCAGTTTTGTCGTCCGGTACGTCGTCTACCAGGCCGCCAGCGTAGAGCTTGCCCGGCGCCTGCCGGTAGAACTCCTCCACCCGAAACAGCCCGATGGCGCGGGTGCGGATATCCAGCTCCCCGCTGTCGTAGCTTTTCTCGACCCCGATCAGCTGCATTTCGGTGCCCAGCATGCTCACGGCCTCGTTGCGGTAGGGCGGGATGCCGAAGGTGATGCCTTCGCTCAGGCAGTCGCGCACCAGCTGGCGGTAGCGCGGCTCGAAGATGTGCAGATTGAGTTTTTCACCGGGAAAAACGACTAGGTTAAGTGGAAAGAGGGCTAGCAGACGCGACATGGCTTGTAAACAAAGGAACAGCGAAAAGGTAGCCGAAAACCGGCACCATGCCGGCCGGTGGTCCTGAAAACACTACTTTTACGAGTGCTAAGGCCATTTAGGCAGCAATAACCCCAGCAGATTTTTACTCGTCTCCGGCAGTGACAACGGATTATAGCAACGTGTGGCGGCAAGCCCGGCAGGTGGCCCTACAAGTGACAGTGGCCTTGTTTCTGGCATCCATTGCCTGGGTGCTCATCTACCGGTGGGTGGCGCCGCCGGCTACCTGGCTGATGCTGGACCGCCGCGCCCACGCCCCCGTGGGCCTGGGCTACTACGGCATCCAGGAAGACGACCGGAGCATCAAGTACCATTTTAAGAACCTCGACGAGGTGTCGGCGGAAGTGCCACTGGCCCTCATTGCGGCCGAAGACCAGCGCTTCCTGCTGCACCACGGCTTCGACGGCAATGCGCTGTGGAAAGCGGCCAAATACAACTTCGGGGGCGGCAAGCAGCTGCGCGGCGGCAGCACCATCACGCAGCAGGTGGCCAAAAACGTGTTTCTGTGGCACGGCCGCAGCTACATCCGTAAGGCGGCGGAAGCCTACTTTACGGTGCTCATTGAGCTGCTCTGGGACAAGCGCCGCATCATGGAAATGTATTTGAGCGTGGCGGAAATGGGTGACTGTACGTTTGGGGTGGAGGCCGCCTCGCAACGCTACTTCCGCAAGCCCGCCAGCCGCCTCAACCGCCAAGAAGCCGCGCTGCTGGCCGGCGTGCTGCCCAATCCGCTCCGGTTCCGGGCCAGCAACCCCGGCCCGCAGGCCCGCGCCAAGCAGCGCCGCGTGGTGCGCAACATGCGCCGCCTGGGCGGCACGACCTACGTGCGCGAGCTGCTGGACTAACTCTTGCCCAACGCGGCGGCTAATTCGCCGGTAGTTTGCACCTTAGGGCCTTCTGATATACCTGCGTTACTCTTGCTGTATGAAACCATTTGCTGTCTTGCCGCTGGGCTTTCTGCTGGCCTGTTCTGCCAGCCGCCCTACTCCCCCGACGGGGCCGCCGGAGGCACCGGCCGAAACGCGCCGGTCCATCGAGCGGCTGCTGACTACCCAAACCGCCGCCTGGAACCGCGGCGACGTGGCGGGATTCATGCAGGGTTACTGGCAGAACGATTCGCTGGTGTTTATCGGCAAAAGCGGCCTCACCTACGGCTGGCAGCGCACCCTCGACAACTACCGCCGCAGCTACCCCAGCCCGGAAGCCATGGGCCAGCTCCGCTTCAACGGCCTGCGCATCACGCCCCTAACCCCGGAAACGGCGCAGGTGGTCGGCCGCTGGCACCTGGCCCGCCCAACCGCCGGCGACCTGCAGGGCCACTACCTGCTGGTGCTGCGCCGCCTGAACGGCCAATGGGTGATTGTGGCCGATCATTCGAGTTAGGGTGCCTTTTGTCATTGCGAGGACGAAGAACATTCCGCGCATCAAGCGGCGTCAATCCTTCCTCTATCTGCTGAAAACTTTCCTTACAGACAAGTCCTCCGGCAATAGTGTAGTACACTAACGCCGGAGGGCTTTCTGCTTAGGGTGGCTTGTCTCACAGAGAGCAAGGATTAGCTTCGCTCTGCTCGCAATGACAGGGAATTACTGCATCACCGGCTTGCCATCTCCTTCGCCGTCGAGGTCGTCTTCGGTGTCAGCGGCTTCGTCTTTTTGCTTTTCCTGCTCCACGGCCGGAATGGCTTCGTGCAAGATAAAGCCGGCTTTGGCGGCGTGTTCGGCGGCCTGCACGGTATCCTGCACCAGCAGCATTTCTACTTTGTCGTCGCGTAGATCTTCGGTTACGCGCTCCACGAGGGTGGCGCGCTCCGGCAGGTTCACGTCGCGGATGTAGATGGCCAGTACGCGGCCGGGGTGGCGGCGCACTACCTCGCGGTAGATGTTGGCGTCTTCTTGGCCCGAGTCGCCGATGAGGATGAACGGCAGGGTGGGATAGGTGAGCAGCAGGTTGTCGATTTCCTTGAGCTTGTGGCCGTGGTGCGACGAGGCTTCCCCGGACTTTTTGCCGGCCAGCGCGGCGTCGCGCAGCAACAGCGGGCCGGGCGGAATGTCGTTGAGCTGCAGGAAGTCCTCCAGCAGATCATACAGATTCCAGGGCGAACTGCTGACGTAGAAAAACGGGTTGTTGCGCTTGCCGTTGCGGCCCAGCTGCAGCTGCCGGTAGAACTCGGCTACGCCCTTGAAGGGGAGGCGGGAGCGGGCATTGCGCACCAGCACCGTGCGCGCCATGCGCAGTAAATTGGTGGCCGAGGTCTGGATAACGGTGTCGTCGAGGTCGGAGATGATGCCGTACTCGGCGTCGGGCGGTGGGATGAGCACCGGCGCCATGGCCCGTAGGTCGGTGGCGGTATATGGGTGCGGCGCCTGCTGCAGCAGTACTTCCACCGGGTACCAGAGGAAATCTATCGGCTCAGGCAGGCTCGTGGGCTCCAGGTTCAGCGTGAAATAACCTTCTTCATCTGTCACGACCGGGTGCTGCGAGCCATCGGCGGGCTGCACGAGTAGCTGCGCGCCGCTGATTTCGTTGCTGTCGAAGCGGCGGTACATGTTCAGCAGGTTGTGCAGGCGCGAGTCGGTGGCGTCGGGCTCCGTAATGCCCTTGTCGGTGAGCAGGCGGCCCTTCACGTAGAGGCGGGTGGGCGTGCCGTAGCTGCGGTAGGGAATGAGCTGCAGCGGATGCAGCAAACCTAGCCGGGCCCGGGTGCGGGTTAGCAGAGAATCAGCGCGTTCGGCCAGGTTGCCGAGATGGTTGAGCAGGGACATGCAGGCAAGTACGCGCATATCACCCGAATTGATGCTTTAAAATGCTTTTTCAGGGCCTATAGCCACAAAAAAGCCGGCCGCATACGCGGCCGGCTTTCCGTTAAGCCTAGGGTTTGGGGCTAGGTTAAATAATCCGCTTCAGCTCCTCAAAGTTGCTGTTCGATACCGTGCGGGTGCGGCAGTTCAGCTGGTCGGCTTTGGTTTGGATTTCCTGAATGCGGGTAGCAGGGGCGGGGTGCGTACTTAGGAAGGCGGGCGGGTTGCCATTCTGGTTCTGGCTTTCGGCCTTGATGAAGAAGCCCGCTGCGCCGTCGCAGGCGTACTGGGTTTTGTTGAGGTAGACGACCGAGTACTGGTCGGCCTCAGTCTCGTCGTTGCGGCTGAACTTGAGCTGGCCGAGGCCGGTGGCAATCTGCACCAGCTGGTTGGGATTGTCGCCGACCAGCAAGCTCAGCATCAGGCTAATGCCGTACTGCTGCTGCAGCTGCTTGGACGTATGGCGGCGGTCGGCGTGGGCTATTTCGTGGCCCAGAATACCAGCCAGCTCGCTTTCGTTATCCAGAAACTTGATCAGGCCCGAATACACGTAAATATGGCCGCCGGGCGTGGCAAAGGCGTTCTGCACGGCATCGTCCTTGATGATCTTGACGTCCCAGGGAAACTCGTTGCGGTAGCGCACCTCGCCCGAGTTCAAGACCTTATTCACGACGCCATCGAGCAGTTGGTAGGCGCGGGCGTTGCGGGTGTTGCGCTCCAGCAGCTGGCCTTTGGCGCGGTAGGTGGAGTCGGTCTGGTCGGCTACCTGCTGGCCCAGGGTTTTGTCGTCTTCCACCGAAAACAGCAGCACGCCGTCGCCGCCGTCGGAGGAGCAGGCGGCCGTGCCGCCGAGAGTAGCGGCCAGGGAAAATAGAAGCCAGGGTTTACGCAGTAGGTGTAGCATTGGGGGCAGGGTATGCAGGGAAGGAAAAAATAGGGTCTGGGCTGCCGAAAGAAAAAACGGTGCCAGAATCTTACAAGCCGGTACGTTTCGGCTCTGCGTGTGTTGGCTGCGCCAGGTAACCCGGCTGCATCCAGTTGCAGATCAGGCGAAAAAAAACTGTCTCTGCCAGTTGACCCAAGGCAGTATTTGGGTGGAAGAAGGCCTCACCTTTCCCGGCTGCTTTGCGTACACGCAGCCTGCCCGCGCTGTTTTGGCCGGGCTTTTATTCGGCCTGTTTATGTCTGCTACCACTGCCCGCCCCAAAACCAAGAAAAAGCACCTGCCGCCGCTGCAGGAGGCCCATGAGCTCTACAAAGACCCCGCCCGGCAGGCTGAGCTGGCCGGCCTGCGCTACTTCACCGATACCAAGCCGGGCCTGACACGCAAAGCCACCCGCGCCGGCAACTTCAGCTACCACACCGTAGCGGGCGAGAAAATCAGCGACGAAAAAGTGCTGACTCGCATCCAGGGCTTCGTGATTCCGCCGGCCTGGACGGAAGTCTGGATTTCGCCCTCGGCCAACACGCACCTGCAGGTTACGGGCCGCGACGCCAAGGGCCGCAAGCAGTACCTCTACCACCCGGCCTGGGACCAGGCCCGCAGCCTCACCAAGTTCAGCCGCCTGCGCGCCTTCGGCGAGAAGCTGGCCGAGCTGCGCGCCCAGATGCACAAAGACCTGGCCCGGCCCACGCTGGACAAGCCCAAGGTGATGGCCCTGGTACTGATGCTGATGGACAAGTCGTTTATCCGGGTCGGCAACCGCGAGTACGCTGAGAAAAACAAAACCTACGGCCTCACCACCCTCCGCGACAAGCACGTGCAGGTGAGCGGGGCCGACGTGCGGTTTGCGTTTGTGGGCAAGAAAGGCGTGGCCCACGACCTCACGCTGCACGACCGTAAGCTGGCCAAGCTGGTGCAGAAGTGCAAGGAAATTCCGGGCCAGCATCTGTTCCAGTACTACACCCCCGACGGCCACCGGCAGGAGCTGGAATCGGGCGACGTGAACGAGTATCTGCAGCAAGTAACGGGCCTCAAGCTCTCAGCCAAGGACTTCCGCACCTGGGGCGGCACCGTGAAAATGGTGGAGTGCCTAGAGCGGGTGCTGGATGAGGAGCCCGACTTCCCGAAACCCAAAACGCTGAAGCGCGCCCTCAAGGACGTGGCCCACGACCTGGGGAATACGCCTACGGTGTGCTCCAAGTACTACATCCACCCGCAGGTGATGGAGCTGTTCAACTCTGATAAGCTCATCGACTACCTGCGCCGCCACGATGCCGACCCCACCGAAAATGACCTGCTGACCCCTACGGAGCACATGGTGCTGGATATGCTGGCGGAGCTGGAGGGAAAAGGGAAGTAAAAAAAGTAGGCCTCAAAAATTGGCCGTTCAGGAACTACATACCGGGGTTCTTGAACGGCCAATTTTTGAGGCCTACTTTTTAATTGACCTTACCGGCCCGAGCCGTCCCGGTCGAAGGCGTGGCTTTCGACGCCGTGGGAGGTTTTGTCCTTGAGCTCCGGGGCGGGTTCGAAGTCGTTGTTGCGGCTGGTGTCGTAGAAGCGGGTTTTGCGGCGCAGGCCGGCTACGCGGGAGGCGTCGCGCACCCGGTCCTCGTCGGGGCCGCCGTAGATGCTGATGAGCGGACTGCGGCGCACGGAGCCGCGCAACTCAAACACGTCGTCGCCCCTGAGGCCGTGCAGCAGCACCTGGCGGGTATCGGCCGGGTTGAACACGCGGCGGTATAGCAGCGAGTCGGCCCGTTTGGCAGGCGGGTCTATTTCGTATACCGACACCACGGTGGTCGTGTCAGTGAGGCGTTCCACTACAAACCGCTCATCGGCGTCGGTGCCGGCCACCAGCACTTCGTCGGCGCGCAGGGCGTAGTAGTCGGCGGCGGCCTGTGGCAGCTGGTCGCGGCGGGCGCGCAGGGCGGCTACCATTTGGGGGCCTTCCTGCGCATACACCTCGCGGGGCAGGCCCTGGCGCACAGCCTGCTCAATAACTGCATCCGTCAGGCGGCGCTGCAGGTCCTGGGCCGTGCGCACGTAGGCCGCACGGTCCAGCTCCGTCAGCACGTGCTCGTCGATGTAGCGGGAGTTGCGGGTGTAGCCCTCGATGCTCTGGTAGCGCGGCCCGAAGGTGCGGAACTTCGCCACCGCTTTGCTGGCCAGCCAGGAAATGAGGCCGTCATCAAACCGAAAAAATACCTGGTCGCGGTCCTGGGGCACCGGTTCCCAGCGGGTGTGGCCATCCGCCTGCGGGTAGGCGGCCCAGGTCCATTGGCCTTCGTGCCGGTCCCAGTCGCCGAGCCAGAGGTCGAGTAGGCGGGCGCGCAGGAAGGTGGCTTCGTCAATGCGGTGCTTCGGCGACTGGTAACGCTCGGCCAGCATATTGTCGCTTTCCTCCAGCTCGGTGGCACCCGGCAGGCGGCCCGCTATGTTCGGCCGGCCTTCCAGCTTTTCCTCCAGCAGCACCACTCGGCCCCGGTAGCGCTCCGAGGCAGCGCCCAGCCCGGTTTCGTCGTTGCGCACATAATAGGCCCGCGGGTTGGTATGGTGCAGGCCCGCCGCTTCAGCCAGCGGCGGCACCACAAAGGCGCCGTAGGGGTGGCCGGCGGCCGTGGCATCCCGCACTAGGTTCAGGATAAACCCCTGGCGCAGTACTTTAGGCAGCGTCCGGTAAGGGTCTTTGTCCACGGAGCGCAGGGCGTAGCCGCGGCCATCAGCCCCCACCACCGTCATGCTGATGGTCTGGAAGCCGCCGCCCACCTTACCGCCGCGCAGCCCGCCGGCAATAGTCGTGGCCGGATCAAACACGGGCAGCATCACGGGCTGTACCCAGGCCGCACGATGGTGGTGGCCCAGAAATACCCGCCCGATTGCCCCGCGCTGATAGTGCCGGCCGGCCGTTACCTGGGCGCTGTCGGCCCCGGGCTGGAGCGGGGCGGTTGCCAGGCGGGCATCGGGTTGGAAAAACGTGTGGCGGGCACAGCCAACGGTCGTCAGCAAAAGAAAAGGCAGGGCGTAGCGAGAAGTCATGCGTAGCGGAAAGCGCGGCTGGAGTCCTTGAACGCAGATATCCGGCAGTGGTTAGGGTGCAGCAGGAGCGCCGCCGGCAGCAGCAGCTTTGGGGGCGCCCGCCAACCCCTGCGGCCGGGTTTACGCTATAAGGGCGGCCATCTGTCCGGCTGTCATCTTATTCGTTTCGCCGCGTGTCTTTTTTTATCCTGAATTCCCGCAGCCGGATTGCCAGTGGTATATGCACGGCGCTGCTGTGCCATGCCTGCTCGGCGCCGGCCGCGCCGCCGGCCCCACGCCAGGTGCGGGTGCTGTCCGACTCCACGGTACAGGTGGCCGCCGGGCCGCAGTATGAGCGTTCGGGCATACACAATTTCTTCTGGGGCCGGCACTACCGCGAGCTGTGGGCGCTGCCCGTTACGGTGCCCATCGTGCAGCTGCGCACGGCCGTACCCGGCGGCCTGACGCCGGTGCAGGAGGGAGGCTCGTTCCAGACCAAAAACCTGCGCCTCGTCGACCGCAACGGCGTGCAGTACGTGCTGCGCTCCGTGGATAAAGATGCCACCAAAGCGTTGCCGGAGGGTTTGCAGGCCGGCCCCATCGGTCGCCTTATGAAAGACCAGACCAGCGTTATCAATCCCTACGGGGCCTATATAGTGCCCCGGCTGGCGCAGGCTGCCGGCGTGTACCATACCAACCCACGCCTGATATACTTGGCCGACGACCCCGGCCTGGGCGAGTTTCGCAAGAGCTTTGCCAATGCCCTGTATCTGCTGGAAGAGCGGCCCGAGGGCGACCAGCGCCTGGTGGCCAGCTTCGGCAATTCCACCCGTGTGGAAAGCTCCCGCAAGGTATTCACCAACCTGCTGGCCAACCCCCGGTTCAGCGTAGATGCGCGCCGCTACCTGCGGGCCCGCCTGTTCGATATGTGGCTCGGCGACTGGAGCCGCCGCGAAGACCAGTGGCGCTGGGCCAGCTTCGAGGCACTTGGCGGCGACATCAGCTACCGGCCCATTCCGCGCGACCGGGACCACGCGTTTTTCAAGTTCAACGACGGGTTTTTTACCCACATCATTGGCTGGGTGAAGTCCAACTACCAAACGTTCGACGAGCGAATCCGGCTTTCGGATGTGGAGGGCCTCAACCGCGCCGCCCGGCCCATGGACAAGTCGCTGCTGGCGTACCTTTCGCGCGAAGACTTCCGCCAGATTGCCGATTCGCTGCAGCAGCAGCTTTCGCCGGCCGTGATAAAGGAGGCGTTGGCCGTATGGCCCAGGGAGGTATATGGCCTGGTAGGGCCGGAGTTCGAGCAGAAGCTCAACGGCCGCCGGGCTCAGCTGCCAGCTGTGGCCGACAAGTTCTACGCGTTGCTGGCGCGCAACGTGGAGCTGCCGGGCACCGACCAGCCGGAGCGGTTTGTGGTGGAGGTGCCGGCGCCACAGCAGGTGCGTGTGCGCGTGTACCTGCGCCATACTGCCCGTCCCGACAGCCTAATCGGCCAGCGTACCTTTCAGGCCGGGGAAACCAGTACCCTGAAACTATTTGGCTTAGGCGGCAACGATATTTTTGAGCTGCGGGCCTTGCCGGCAGCCGGCATCAGCGTGGGCCTCTACGACGGAGCCGGGCAGGATGTGGTGCTTGGCCCGGTTTCGCCGGTGGCTACACCTACCCGCACAACCGTTTTCGATAGCGGCGACGGCAACAGTCTGACTGTGCCCCGCGCCGTGAAAGTGGAAAAATACAGCCCTGCCGCCAGCGAGTTTGACGGGGCCGGCTGGCTGCTGCGGCATCGGCTCTATTAGGTTCTGCCTGAGGCTGGTGGGCAGCCGCTGTTGCCAGATAGCGGATGGGTATTTCTGGTGTACATTTGCGGCCCTTTTTCGCTTCTATGCACGCCCTACTTGACTCAGATTACCTGTCTATCACCTTTCGCCCCGACCTTGATATGCTGGTGGCTCGCTGGCTGCGGGAAGTGTCGGGCAGTGAAACGCGCGAGGGGTACCACCAGATTCTGGCCGCCGCCCGCCAGACCAGCTGCCCGTTCTGGCTGCTCGACGGCCGCCGCCGCACACCAGCCGATGCCGAAACGACCCAATGGGGCTTTCAGGAATTCTTTCCGACGCTAAGCAGCCAGCTGGGCCAAAACGTATTTCTAAGCCAGCTCCTGTCGCCCTTCTATCAGCAGATCACCCAGGCGCTGCCGGTATTTCAGGAAAACGAAGCCAGCACCACCCACACCTACACTATGCGCCGCTTCAACGATGAGGCCAGTGCGGTAGCGTGGCTGCGGGAATGCCAGCAGGGGCCCGGCCGCTAAGCCAGTGCCAGTCAGCTGCTCAGCAGCCACCGGGCCGCCGACTCGTGGTCCTGAAAGTGAGATACGTGCAGCGCTACGCTGCCCCTGATGCGTTGTACCAGCTCGGTGGTACCCAGCCGGTTGTATACGTCGTGCGAGTTGATGATGGCGCAGTAGCGGTAGCTGCTGTGCTGCACGGCGCGTGGTGCCCAGTCAGTCACCAGCCAATCCCGGTCGGGCGGCATAATGGCCGGCATCATCTGGTGGTCAGATAGCACTTTGCTAAGCTTCGATTCCTGCAGGAGCTGTAGCAGCTGCTCGTATACTTCGCGCAGACTACTGCTGTACATCGGGGCCGGCTGCCACTCCACCTGCACGTAGCAATCCGGGTATTCTATGATGTTAGCCAGATGGTTATGAAAGTATAGGGACTGCTGGCGAGGGTATAGCTGGTTATCCATGATAAAGCACTTCGTTGGAACAGTTCAAGCCTGGAACAGGAGGAAGCAGTGGTAGAATAGGGGTATAGTCCTAGCGCAAAGTAGTTAATGAATATACAGTTGTCGCTGGGGCTGTCGCCTCAAAGCTGCAGGTTTATTTTCGGAGCCGGCGAAATGGGCTTTACCTCACAGGCAGCGGGCAAAAAAAAGCTCCGCCGGTAGGGCGGAGCCAAAGAAACAGGCCGGAGCAGCAGGGGGCTATTTGAACACCTTCACTTTGTCTTTGTGCTTGGTGCGCAGGTACTGTCGGATAATCTGCTGAGCATCCTTATTGTCGTTGTAGCGGGTAATGACCTCCTTGAAGTCGTCGAGCCGGCGGGCGGAGAAAGTTTCGGTGTCTACGTAGCCGAAGCCGAGGTAGCGGCCGTGCTCCACCAGCACCACCGTCTTCTCATCGTCGCGGCGGCCGGGGCCAATCACCACAAACGAGCCGTGCTCATAGGTGAAGCTTTCGATGGCTTCTTCCACCCGCTTATTGTACTCTTCCGCGGGCTCCAGACCCAGGCATGCGCCATTGCAGCGGTGCACCTGGTAGTCAAAGCACGAGCCGTTGGTTTTGTACAGGTCGCAGAGCTTCTGGCACAGGTTGAACTTGGCCACCTTGTGAAACAGAAAGCCCTTGGCCTTGAACTGGTTGCCGAGCGCAATCAGTGGGTGGGAGCCGGTGTGGTCGTCGGCGCGGCCGTAGTAGAGGTGCTTGTAGCCCTGCTCGTCGGTGCGCAGGAAAATGCCGGCCGGAAACACCGAGCGGCGCAGCTTGCGGTTGTAGAGCGGCTTGAGGCGCTTGATTTCGTGCGACTCGTAAAGCAGCGCCACCAGTTCCGAGCCCGTCAACTCCCAGGTGATATCCGAAATGGAGTTCTTAAACTCAATGCTCTTGCGCGACTTGTAGTCGATGGCAAAGTGCTGCTGAATCCGCTTGTAGATATTGATGCTCTTGCCCACGTAAATCACCTCGCCCTTCTCGTCGTGGAAGTAGTAGACGCCGGCCGTGTGGGGCAAAGACGCCACTTTCTCGGGCGTGATATTGGGTGGCAGCAGCGCCGTACGGATGGCATCCTGCACGGCCTTCACCTTGCGGGCCGAGGGTTGTTTGGTAGGCACGGCCACAGTAGTTTCCGTAGTATCGGAACCGACGCTGGCGGCGCTGGCGGCGCGGGCGGGCGCGGGGGCCGGCCGGCGGCCGGCGGGGGCGTTGGCATCCACGGCGGCCAGCGTATCGGCGGGGGAGAGGCCGGGCTGTGCCAGAGCTTCTTCCTGCTGGCTGATTTTGAGCAGGCGGTCGAACAGGATGGCGGTGGCGGCGGCGTCGCCGGCGGCGCGGTGGCGGCCGTTGAGCGGAATACCGATGTTCTGGCACAGCTTGCCGAGGCTGTAGCTGGGCTGGCCCGGCATCAGCGACCGGCTCAGGCGCACCGTGCACAGCGTTTTGCGCGAGTACGTGTAGCCCAGGTCGCCAAATTCCTTTTTCAGAAACGAGTAGTCGAACCGCACGTTGTGGGCCACAAATACGCAGCCCTCGGTCATTTCCACCACCTTGCGGGCCACCTCATGAAACTTGGGCGCGTCGCGCACCATCTCGTCGCTGATGCCGGTAAGCTGGGTGATGAAAAACGGAATGGGGCGCCCCGGATTCAGCAGGGTGTCGAACTGGTCCACCACCTTTTCGCCATCGTGAATAAAGATGGCTATTTCGGTGATGCGGTCCTGCGTGGGCTGGCCCCCGGTAGTCTCAAGGTCGATGATGGCGTACAAAAGCGGCGCGGTATCGGGTAAAAAAAGGATGCTAAGCTAATTGGTAACAAAGATACGCGTCCGGAAGGTTGCACGTGCCAACCGCCGGGCAGTGCGTTGGCCCCCGAACGCAAAAAAGCCCGCACAAGGCGGGCTTTTTATCAGGAGTGGGCAGGTAGGGCCAATAGGCTAGCGGCTGGCTTTCTGCTGGGTTATCCAGTTCTTGTCGGACAGGATGGCGCCGTGCTGCTTCTGGATTACGTCGCGGGCGTCAGCCGGCAGCTCATTGGATTTCAGTGCCGTTTCGTACGACTGCAGTGCTACTGCGTCGCCGGTTTCGCACTCGCCCAGAATGGCCGAGTCGTCCTGGCCGGTGATGGCCGATTTGAGGTTGATCCAGCCGCGATGTACGGCAGCGGCAGCCTCTGCCACTACGCCTTCCACCGTGCTTTCCTGCTCGGGCTTGATGCCTAGCTGCTGCGCATGCTGCGTTAGTTCAGCGGCGAACTGGGCGCGGTGCTGGCTCATCTGGCTCAGCTTCGACTTCAGCTCGGCGTTGGTTACGCCTTCGGCGGCTTCCTGGTAGCCTTTGGCGGCGGTGGTGTTGATTTCTACGAGGTCGTTGTATGCGCGGGCGGTTTCGCCGGTAATAGCAGCCATGTCGGTTCTGATTAGGTGGGAGGAAAAGTTCGGGCCTTGCTGAAGCAGGCCCGAACTGAGGAAGTATACTGGCAGGCCGGGGCGGGAGTTGTGCGCAAGCCGAACAAAATTCTGGCCTACCACTGCCGTCAGTACGCCGGGGGAACCTGAGCCGGCCGGTTGGGTGGCAAGAGCAGAAGCGTTACTTTTGGCTGATTAGCCCGGTTGCGTGCCGGTAGTTTTGCCTCTTATAGCCTCTATGCCCCCGCCGCCTGCCGTCTATTCCGTACCGTGCCTGCTGCCGCTGCCGCGCACCGGCAGCGCCGATACCGGCTTCACGGTGGCCGTGGCGTCCGATGGGGTGCTGCCCTTCACGGTGGCGCGCTCCTACTGGATTTATCACACTCCCAGCCAGGTGCAGCGCGGCCACCATGCCCACCACACGCTGCAGCAGCTGCTGGTAGCCGTGAGTGGCCGCCTGGAAATCACGCTGGAAACTACCACGGGCCAGCAGCAGCACTTCGTGCTCGACCGGCCCGACGTGGGCCTCTACCTGCCCGGGCTGTACTGGCGGACTGTGCGCTTTCAGCAGCAGGCCGTGCTGCTGTGCCTGGTATCGGAGCCTTATTCGGAGGCCAGCTACATCCGCGACTATGCCGCATTCCGGGCGCTGGCCCCTGCCGGTAGCCCAACCGCCCACCGCGTATGAGTGGCGCGGAACCTGCTGCCATCCGGGTAGAGCGGTATGAGCCCGGCCACGCCGCCGCCTGGGACGCGCTGGTGGCGGCTTCGGCCAACGGCCCCTTCCTGTTTGGCCGCGCGTATCTGGACTATCACCAGGACCGGTTCGAGGATTGCTCGTGGCTGGTGTGGCAGGGCTTGCGGCTGCGGGCCGTGTTTGTGGCCGGGCGTATCCGAAATGCAGCCGAGCCCGCCACGCTGGTTGCGCACCCCGGCCTTGCCTACGGTGGCCTCGTAACGGCTGGGGCAGCCAAAACACCTGATGTGATAACCTGGTTGGATGCCTTGCGCACGGCCTGGCACGCAGCCGGCTTTCGGCAGCTGCTCCTGAAACCGGTGCCCCGGGTGTTCTGCCGGCAGCCTTCCGAGGCTGCCCTGTTCTGGCTGCACCGGCAGGGGGCGCAGCTGGCGGCCCGCGAGCTGAATTCGGTCATCGACCTGACCCGGCCGTTTCGGATTGGTACCTGGCGCCGCGGCAACCTGCGCAAGGCGCGCCTTCACGGCGTGGCTGTGGGCTGCACCACCGCCGACGCCGACTATGCCGCTTTCTGGGAGTTGCTCGCTACCAACCTGCACCGCACGCACGGCCGCCAGCCAGTACACACCCTGGCCGAAATTTGCCGGCTGCGTGACCGGAACCCGGGTCACCTGGAGCTGTGGGTGGCCCGCCTGGCCGAAGAAGTGGTGGGCGGCGTGCTGGTGTTTCAGGATGCCCGCCAGGGGTTTGTACACACGCAGTACATCGGCGGCAGCCCGCGCGGCAAGCAGGTGGGGGCCGTAGATGCGGTGCTGGCCGAGCTGCTGCGCTGCAAAGTGCCGGCTTTCCAGCGGCTGTCCTTTGGCATCTCCACGGTGCAGGGCGTGGTGAACCAAGGTCTCTTAAACCAAAAAGAGGGTTTCGGTGCTACGGCCGAAACCACAGACACCTACACCCTCAATTTTTAGCGTAAACAGATCTTATTTGGGCGCTACGGCCACTTCAGCTAAGCGCGTCAGGTTTGGTTGGTGAGGCGGTGCCAGAGCTTTTTCAAGCCGCCCGGCTCCTGGTTGCCGGACTTCGTGGAGTCTTCGCCGTCGGCGGTATCGCCGAGCAGGAAGCCCCAGGGCTCAGTGGATTTGTTGGCGTCGAGCACCACTTTAATCACGGCCATCAACGGAATGCTCAGGATCATGCCCGGCGTACCCCACAGCTCGTTGCCCAGAATCAGGGCCAGAATGGCAGCCAGCGGGTTGATGCTCACCTGGGAGCCCGTAATCATGGGCGTAATGAAGTTGCCTTCCAGAAACTGCACCACTACAAACACCCCGATAACCAGCGCCGCCTGCACCGGCGAACCGGTTTCGACCAGCGTGATAATGGCCGGAATAGTGGCCCCGATCAGAATACCAATGTAGGGGATGATGGCCAGCACCGAGGCAAAAATGGCGAAGAAGATGGCGAATTTCACCCCCAGTACCAGCAGCCCGATGCCGTTGAGGATGGCCACAATGATAATCACCTTGATCAGGCCCGAAATGTAGGCCTGCACTACCGTCTGGATATTATCCACGGTGTGCAGCACCGACGTGCGCTTGTCCGGGGCCACGAAGCGGAACATAAACTGCCGCAGATGGTCGCGGTAGAGCAGCAGACAGAAGATGTAGATGAGCACCTGCGCCAGGTTGCCGAGCACCGCCGATGTGGTGTTGAGCGTGGTGCCCAGGTACGAGCCACCCGACTTTTTGAGCGCTTTGATAGAGGTTTCCTTCACCTCCTCAATGCTCATGGGCGTGTAGCCAAACCGGTTGTGTGCCCAATCCTGCGCGTTGTTGAAGAACTCCATCATCTTCACCTGCAGCTTGGGAATCTCGCTCTGAAACTGCGTCAGCTGCGAGCCGAAACCCAGAATGACGCCGGCGAAAATGGCCAGCACCAGCAGCAGGCACAGGATGATGGCCAGAATGCGCGGTACTCCCTTCGCCTCCAGCCACCGGCAGATGGGCAGCAGCAGCAGCGTGAATACCGCTGAAAATAGCAGTGGCAGCAGAATATCGTCGAGCACGCGCAGCGAGTACACCAGCAGCACGGCGCCCAGAATGAAAAACGCGAACTGAACAATGGGAGTCTGCCGGACTTCCTGGTTGGGTTTGTGGCCGGACGGCGGTAGATGGTGTTGGGTAGCAGGAGGGAACATTTGCTAAAAAAAATGGGAGTGAGAGAGAAGCGTAATGGCCTGTCAGGCCGTTTATTCGCGAAATAGCCGGGAACGAACAAGGCCCTGGCTGGGTTTTGAATCAAGGATTTGCTAACTTCGCTAGCGAAACCAGCGCGCGGAAACCGCCGGTTTTCTGTGTTATTTTACCTCAAATTTCGATTTCCTGATTTCATGGCTGAAGAACTGGTACCCGCTACTACCCCCGACCACGGCTACACCGAGGACAGCATTCGTTCCCTGGACTGGCGTGAGCACATCCGGCTGCGGCCGGGCATGTACATTGGCAAGCTCGGGGATGGTTCGGCTTACGACGATGGTATCTACGTGCTGGTGAAGGAGGTAATCGACAACTCCATCGACGAGTACGTGATGGGCCACGGCCGCACTATCGAAATCAAGATATCCGACCAGCGCGTGCAGGTGCGCGACTACGGCCGTGGCATTCCGCTGGGCAAGGTGGTGGAAGTGGTGAGCAAGATTAACACGGGCGGCAAATACGACTCCAAGGTCTTTCAGAAATCTGTGGGCTTAAACGGGGTTGGCACCAAAGCGGTTAACGCGCTCAGCAATTACTTTCTGGTGCAGAGCGTCCGCGAGGGCCTGATGAAGTCGGCGGAGTTTGCCCAGGGCATCCTCACCAGCGACGCCAAGCCGGTGAAAACCAGCCAGCGCAACGGCACGCTGATGACCTTTCAGCCCGACGATTCCATCTTCCGCAACTATCGCTTCATCCCGGAATATCTGGAAAACCAGATCTGGAATTACGTTTATCTGAACGCGGGCCTGACCATCAACTTCAACGGTCAGAAATATTACTCCGAGAATGGCCTGCTGGATTTGCTGGCCCGCAAAATCGACCAGGAAAGCCGCCGCTACGACATCATCCACCTCAAGGCGGAAGATATTGAGCTGGCTCTCACCCACGGCAACGACTACGGCGAGGAGTATTACTCGTTCGTGAATGGGCAGTACACCACGCAGGGCGGCACGCACCTGGCGGCCTTCCGCGAGGCCGTGGTGAAAACCCTGCGCGAATTCTACAAGAAGGAGTACGACGCCACCGATATCCGCGGCTCCATCGTGGCCGCCATTTCGGTGCGGGTGCAGGAGCCGGTGTTCGAGAGTCAGACCAAAACCAAGCTGGGCTCGATGAACATGGGCCCCGACGGCCCCACGGTGCGCGGCTTCATCCTCGACTTCGTTAAAGAGCACCTCGATAACTACCTGCACAAGAACCCCGCCGCCGCCGAAGCCCTCAAGAAGCGCATCGAGCAGAACGAGCGGGAGCGGAAGGACATGGCCGGTGTGAAGAAGCTGGCCAACCAGCGCGCCAAAAAAGCCAACCTGCACAACCGCAAGCTCCGCGACTGCCGCTTCCACTTCGGCGAGGGCAAGCAGGAGGCCGAAGCCCTGACCACGCTGTTCATCACCGAGGGCGACTCGGCGTCGGGCTCCATCACCAAGAGCCGCAACGTGGAAACGGAGGCCGTATTCAGCTTGCGCGGCAAGCCGCTGAACTGCTTCGGCCTGAAAAAGAAAATCGTCTACGAAAACGAGGAGCTGAACCTACTGCAGCACGCCCTCAACATCGAGGAAGGCATTGAGGGGCTGCGCTACAACCGCGTGGTCATTGCCACCGACGCCGATGTGGACGGCATGCACATCCGGCTGCTGCTGCTCACGTTCTTCCTGCAGTTTTTCCCGGACTTGGTGCGCAACGGCCACGTGTTCATCTTAGAAACGCCGCTGTTCCGGGTACGCAACAAGAAAACCACTATCTACTGCTACAACGAGCAGGAAAAGCAGGCCGCCATGCGCCAGCTGGGCCGCAATCCCGAAATCACGCGCTTCAAAGGCCTCGGCGAAATCAGCCCCGACGAGTTCGGCAAGTTCATCGGCGACAACATCAAGCTGGAGCCCGTGATTCTGCAGTCTGACCGCTCCATCCAGCAGGTGCTCACCTACTACATGGGCAAGAATACGCCCGCCCGCCAGGAGTTCATCATCGACAACCTGCGCCTAGAAAAAGACCTGATTACGTCCGACGTGCTGCCGCTGGCCGAAGTGGCCGAGGAGGATCTGGCCTAAAGTAGAACGTCATGCTGAGCTTGCCGAAGCATCTCTACCGCTTCGTTGCAGTGCCATTGATTAGTCAGCGGTAGCGATGCTTCGGCTTCGCTCAACATGACGGTCAACAATACAAAATAACCTTCGGGCGCTTGCCTGAGCCCCGGAGAGAGGTACAAGAACAAAAATTCCCATGTCAGAAGAAACCAACCCCCAGACCCCTGATTCCGAAGAGCAGCCCGAAAACCTGTTCGGCGCCGGCGACTCGCTGGAGTTCGGGGCCACGCCGGTCGATGCGGAAACCCCGGCCGACCAAGCCTTGCCGTCCGTGGTGAATGAGTCCGGCGAGCTGCTGCTGGCCGAGTCCAGTGCCGACGTGCAGGCCGTGACCGAGCCGGAGCCCATTGCGCCGGCCGAGGAAGCCGAGGAGGAGCCCAAGTTCGCGCCCGGCGAAACCATCCACGACGTGGCCACCGTGAACGGCATGTACCAGAACTGGTTTCTGGACTACGCCAGCTACGTGATTCTGGAGCGCGCCGTGCCCGCCATCGAGGACGGCCTCAAGCCCGTGCAGCGCCGCATCATGCACGCCATGAAGGAAATGGACGACGGCCGCTTCAACAAAGTGGCCAACGTCATCGGGCAAACCATGCAGTACCACCCCCACGGCGACGCCAGCATCGGCGACGCCATGGTGAACCTGGGCCAGAAGGATCTGCTGATTGAAACCCAGGGCAACTGGGGCGACATCCGGACCGGCGACGGTGCGGCGGCTCCGCGCTACATTGAGGCCCGCCTGAGCAAGTTTACGCTGGATGTGGTGTTCAATCCCGACATCACGGAATGGCAGATGAGCTACGACGGCCGCAAGCGCGAGCCCACTACGCTGCCCGTGAAGTTTCCGCTGCTGCTGGCGCAGGGTGTGGAAGGTATTGCTGTGGGTTTGAGCACCAAGATCATGCCCCACAACTTCCGCGAGCTGTGCAAGGCCAGCATCGACGTGCTGAAAGGGCGGGAGATTCAGCTGTTTCCCGACTTCCCGACCGGCGGCCTCTGCGACGTAACCCACTACAATGGCGGCTTGCGCGGTGCCAAAATCCGGCTGCGCGCCACCATCGAGAAGGCCGACAAAACCATGTTGGTCATCCGCGACATTCCGTACGGCACCACCACCACGGCGCTGATGGAAAGCATCGTGAAAGCCTCGGAAGCCAATAAAATTAAGATCCGGAAGGTGGTCGACAACACGGCCGCCGAGGTGGAAATCCAGGTGCACCTGCCCACGGGCGTGTCGCCGGACCTCACCATGGACGCGCTGTACGCCTTCACCGACTGCGAAATCAGCATTTCGCCCAATACCTGCGTTATTATCGAGGATAAGCCGCGCTTTGTGGGGGTGGAGGACATGCTCAAGCTCAGCACCCAGAAAACGTTGCGGCTGCTGGAGCGGGAGCTGGAAATCCGGCAGGAGGAGCTCCAGGAAAAGTGGCATTCGGCTTCGCTGGAGAAGATTTTCATTGAAAACCGCATCTACCGCAAAATCGAGGAGTGCGAAACTTGGGAGGACATTCTGGCCACCATTGACGCCGGCCTGCGCAAGTTTGTGCGCATTGAAGGCGAGAAGCCTAAGGCCAACGACGCCCGCATTGTGCTGCGCCGCGCCCTCACCGAGGACGACCTGACGCGCCTGACTGAAATCCGCATCAAGCGCATCAGCAAGTTCGACGGCTTCAAGGCCGAGGAGTTCATCCAGCGCCTGGAAACCGAGCTGGCTGAGGTAGCCGACCATCTGGTGAACCTCACGCGCTACGCCATCAATTATTTCGAGGGCCTGCTGAAAAAGTACGGCCAGAATCGGGAGCGAAAAACCCAGCTGCGCACCTTCGACGTGGTGACAGCCCAGAAAGTGGCCGTGGCCAACCAGAAGCTCTACGTGAACTACGCCGACGGCTTCATCGGCTACGGCCTGAAGAAAGACGAGAAGGCCGTGACGGTATGCGACTGCTCGGACCTTGACGACATCATTGCCATCCGCCGCGACGGCACGTTCACGGTCACTAAAATCGCCGAGAAGACCTTCGTGGGCAAAGACATTCTGCACGCGGGGGTCTACAACAAAAACGACGACCGGCTGGTGTACAACATGGTGTACCAGGACGGCGCTTCGGGCATCAGCTTCGCCAAGCGCTTCCTGGTAACGGGCATCACCCGCGACAAGGTGTACGACCTGACCAAAGGCACCAAGGGCACCAAAACACTGTATCTGACGGCCAACCCCAACTCCGAGTCGGAAATAGTGGGCATTCAGCTGTCCGACAAGGCCCCGGCCCGCGTCAAGCAGTTCGACTTCGATTTTGCCGAGCTGGCCATCAAGGGCAAAGGCTCGATGGGCAACATCGTGACCAAGCAACTCATCAAGAAAATCATTCAGAAAAGCCTCGGCGACTCCACGCTGGGCGGCCGTGAGGTGTTCTTCGATTCGGTGGTGGGTCGCCTCAACACCGCCGGCCACGGCCGCTACCTGGGCACCTTCGACACCGACAACACCATTCTGGTGGTGTTCAAGGATGGCTCCTATGAGCTGACCGCGCCCGACCCGGCCATTCACTTCGACGTGCCCAACATTGTGCTGCTGCGCAAGCTGGAGCCCGATACCGTGCTCAGTACTGTGTACCTGGAAGGCGAAACCAAGGTGCACTACGTGAAGCGGTTCAAGATTGAAACCAGCACGGTGGCCAAGCGCTTCACGTTCATTTCGGAAACCAAAGGCTCCCGGATGCTAGCCGTCACGGCCAACCCCGAGCCCCAGGTGGAGGTGAAGCTGCAGCGCGACAAGAAAGCCGACAAGGAAACCGAGAAAATCAGCCTGCACGAGTTTATTGACGTGAAAGGCTGGAAGGCCATGGGCAACAAGCTCAACTACTTCCGCATCCACGGCCTCACGCTGCTCACCGACGAAGGTCCCGAGCCCGAGCGCCGCGAGGTGAAGCGCAAAGCTGGCCCCGCCACGCTGCCCCGGCCAACCGCCAGCGCCGCCCCGCCCGAAGCGCCGCTGCCCGAGCCCACCGGCGACGTGGATATTTCGGAGGCCGACATTGCGCAGGCCCAGGCCATTCTCAAAACTCCTAAGTCGCAGCTCAAGCTGTTCTAGCACGCCAGGGGGCGCGAAAGGCTGTTTCGCGACGAGCAAAGTGAGTGTCTACGCGCCCCGCCAACCTTGTTGGCGGGGCGTTTGGCATTTCCGGAACCTGGCCGGTGCCGCCCGATATTTGGACCTATTGCCCGAAAACCCGCAGCTTTACCGTTCGGATTGTAGCTGCTTAGGAATGGGAATGCCGTTTGGCCGGATGATTTTGTGGGTGAGTGTGCTGCTGGGGCTATGGTCAGCCCCAGCGGTGGCGCAGTTCCGCAAGCCCAAGCCCCGGCCGGTAGCCGCGCCGCCCACGCCGCCACCCTCCGCCGTGGTACGGCTGCTGGCGGAGGCTCAGGCGCTGCAGGCCCAGTACAAGGAGTCGGAGGCGCTGGGCAAGTACGAGCAGGTGCTGGCCCTGGCGCCGGCCACCTACGAGGCGCTGTGGCAGGCCGCCGTGCTCAGCGTCCGGATTGGGGCGCGTTACACCGACGAAACCCGCAAAACGGCCTACTTCTCCACGGCCCGCCTCTACGCCAGCCGGGCCTTGGTGGTGCGGCCTGATGGGGCCGAAAGCAATTATGCCGAGGCCCTGGCCCTGGCCAACCAGGCCACGCTGCTCACGGCCCGCGGCCGGCTCTTATCCTACAAAGTGATGAAGCCGCACGTGTTTCTGGCCGTGCAGCAGCGGCCCGACTTTGCGCCGGCCTGGCAGTTGCTGGGCCGCTGGCACTACCGTGTCGACCACTATACTATCCTGGAGCGGATTTTCAGCCGGGTATTTCTGGGCGGCATGCCGGGCGGGGCCAGCACTGATGCCGCGCTGGAGGCCCTCACCAACGCCCACACCCTCGACTCCCTGCAGATTCAGTACGCCTACGACCTGGCCCGCGTGCACCTCAACCAGGGCCACTACCGGCAGGCGGTTGCAGCCCTGCAGGATGCCGTGGTCCTGACGCCCGTTACGGCCGAGGAGCTGGAAGTCAGCCGCCGCTCCCGCAACCTGCTCACCCAGCTTAACCGGCGGCTGGTGAAGCAGGTGCAGCGCCATATTCGGGGGGTAGAGTAGGAGCGGGGCCACTTGGCTGGCCGCCGGGGCCGGCTGCGTATCTTTGCTGCTGATGCCTGCTTTCTCTTTTGCTTCTTTCCTTGAGCGGTTTGTCCGGCCGCTGCTGCCGCTGGCCGCGTGCCTGGCTACGGCCTGCGGCACCCCCGAGCCCGACCAGCCCGAAACCATGGTGAACCTGGCTACGGTGCAGAGCGGCCCCCAGATCCAGGCGCAGGAGCTGGACGGTGCCATTGCCCGCCAGCCCCGCAATGCTTCGCTGTATGCCCGCCGGGCTGCCTTCCGGCTCGATGCCGGCCAGCTGGAGCCCGCTCTGCGCGACGTCAACGAAGCCCTGGCCCTGGACGACGCGCAGGGCGAGTTCCACTTCATCAAGGCCCGGGCACTTCGGTTGCAGGGCAAGCTGCAGAGCGCCCTGGCTGCCGCCGATATTGCCTCGCGCCGCGGCTACGCCTCTGCCGAGTTGAACCTGCTGGTGGGCGAAACCCACTTGGCCGCCCGCGAGTACCAGACGGCCGTTGACTACCTGGACCGGGCCCTGCAGCAGGAGCCCGACCACACGGCCGCCCTGTTCTACAAAGGCATGGCCTACATGGGCCTGCAGGATACGGCCCAGGCCCTCGACTACCTGCGCGCCAGCCTCGCCCGCGACCCACGCCAGCCCGAAACTCTGCATCAGCTGGCCTTCCTGTCGAATGCCTACCGCCAGCCGGCCAACGCCGCCGTGTATGCCGCTCGTGGCCTCAAGGTGGCCCCCGCCTACGGCCCTCTCTGGTACGACTACGGCCGCCAGTTTGAACTGCAGAACCAGCCCGACAGCGCCGTGCGCATCTACACCCGCGCTGTGCAGCTCGATACCACCTTCTACCGTGCCGACTACCGGCTGGGGCTGGCCGCCTACAAGGCTCGCCGCTATGCTGAGGTAGTCCCGCACCTGCAGCGGGCGTTGCGCCGCTCGCCGCGCCTGGCCGGAGCCCGCCAGATGCTGGCCGAAAGCTTCGAGAGCCTGAGCCGCTATCCGGAAGCGGCCAATCAATACCGCCTGCTGGTGCAGGAAAACCCCGGCAACCGCCACTGGACCTATAAGGCCTGGAAAACCAACAACCGGGCCCGCGGCATTCTCGTGGACGAAACACCCGTGCGCCGGCCAGCCGTGGAGGCGGTGGAGCCGATCAGCAGTTTTCGCCCATTATCGGGGTTTTAGCACGCCCGTAGTTAAGGGGAATTGTGGCCTTAATAGGGGCAACAGCCGATAGAAACTTCTAACTTGCCGCCTCACGGCTGCTTGTATAGCCACAATCCCCCTTCTTTTTTATGCTTAACATCACCCTCCCCGACGGCTCGGTGCGCCAGTTTGTAGATGGCGCCACGGGCTACGACGTTGCCGCCGGCATCAGCGAAGGCCTCGCCCGCAATGCCCTCGGCGTGCGCGTCAACGGCGAAGTGCGCGACCTGCACCGCCCGATTGGCCAGGATGCCGAAGTGGCCATTCTGACCTGGAACGACCAGGACGGCAAGTCGACTTTCTGGCACTCCTCGGCCCACTTGCTGGCTGAAGCCCTCGAAGCCCTGTACCCCGGCGTAAAGCTGGGCATCGGCCCGAGCATCGAAAACGGCTTCTACTACGACATCGACCTAGGCGAAGGCCGCACGATTTCCACCGATGATCTGCCGGAAGTCGAGAAGAAGATGCTCGAGCTGGCTAAGAAGAAAAGCACCTACGAGCGCAAGGAGGTGAGCAAGGCCGACGCCATTGCCTACTTCACCGAAAAGCAGGACCCCTACAAGCTGGATTTGCTGGAGCGCCTCGATGACGGCTCCATCACCTTCTACACCCAGGGCGACTTCACCGACCTCTGCCGTGGCCCGCACATCCCCGATACCTCGCCCATCAAGGCCGTGAAGCTGCTCAACGTGGCCGGCGCCTACTGGCGCGGCGACGAAAAGAACAAGCAGCTCACGCGCATCTACGGCATCACCTTCCCCAAGGCTAAGGAGCTGACCGAGTACCTGGAGCGCCTGGAAGAGGCCAAGCGCCGCGACCACCGCAAGCTGGGTAAAGAGCTGGAGCTGTTCACGTTTTCCGAGAAAGTAGGAGCGGGGCTGCCCTTGTGGCTGCCCAAAGGCACGGCCCTACGCGAGAAGCTGGAGCAGTTTCTGCGCCGCGCCCAGCTGCGCGCCGGCTACCAGCCCGTCGTGACGCCCCACATCGGCTCCAAGGAGCTGTACGTGACCAGCGGCCACTACGAGAAGTACGGCGCCGACTCGTTCCAGCCCATCAAGACGCCTAACCCCGGCGAGGAATTCTTCCTCAAGCCGATGAACTGCCCCCACCACTGCGAAATCTACAAGAGCAAGCCCCGCTCGTACCGCGACCTGCCGGTGCGCCTCGCCGAGTTCGGCACGGTGTACCGCTACGAGCAGAGCGGCGAGCTGCACGGCCTGACCCGTGTACGGGGCTTTACCCAGGATGACGCCCACATCTTCTGCCGCCCCGACCAGGTGAAGGAGGAGTTCCTGAAGGTGATTGACATCGTGCTCTACGTGCTCAAGGCCCTCGATTTCCCTGACTTCACCGCCCAGATTTCCCTGCGCGACCCCGAGAACAAAGCCAAGTACATCGGCTCCGACGAGAACTGGGAGAAAGCCGAGCGGGCCATCATCGAGGCTGCGGCCGAGAAGGGCCTGAGCACGGTAACCGAGCTGGGCGAAGCCGCCTTCTACGGCCCCAAGCTCGACTTCATGGTACGCGACGCCATCGGCCGCAAGTGGCAGCTGGGCACCATTCAGGTTGATTATAACCTGCCCGAGCGGTTCGAGCTGGAGTACGTGGCCCCCGACAACTCGCGCCAGCGCCCCGTTATGATTCACCGCGCCCCGTTTGGCTCGCTGGAGCGTTTCGTGGCCGTGCTTATCGAGCACTGTGGCGGCAACTTCCCACTCTGGCTCTCGCCTGAGCAGTTTGCCGTGCTGCCCATCTCGGAGAAGTACCACGACTACGCCCAGCAGGTCTACGACCAGTTGGTGCAGGCTGATATGCGCGGCACTGTGGACCACCGCGACGAGAAAATCGGCCGCAAAATCCGGGACGCGGAGGTGTCCAAGGTCCCCTACATGCTCATTGTGGGCGAGAAGGAGCAGGCCGAGGGCATCGTCTCCATCCGTCGCCACGGCCAGGGCGACGTGGGCGCTATGCCCATCGCCGCCTTCATTGCTGACTTCCAGCAGCAGGTGCAGACCATGATGGACGGCAACTAGCCCGCCCGCCACATCCATCGCTGACAAAGAGCCCCTGATGCGCCGCGCATCAGGGGCTCTTTTTCGCTAACAGCCACCGATAACAGGCGCCTTTCGGGGCCCCAACAGCCAGGAAAAGACGGCCTCATTCGGCAATTTTATATAGTCTTTCTTGAGCGTTCAGAAAAAATGCCGGATATTCGCACGCTGATTGAACCCACCAGGCACCCACTGTGTCTTATCAATCCTAGCTAAAACCGACGTCCACCTAAAGGAAAAACAGCCATAGCAACCCCCAACCGCCGTTATATTCCTCGCGCCCAGGTCGAGGAGCCGTTTAAAATCAATCAAAAGATTACGGCCCGCGAAGTCCGTCTTGTTGGCGACAACATCGAACAAGGTATCTATCCAATTGAGCAGGCCCGGCGCTTTGCTCAGGAGCAGAACCTCGACCTCGTGGAAATTTCGCCCACGGCTGTACCGCCCGTGTGCCGCGTCATCGACTACTCGAAATTTAAGTACGAGCAGAAGAAGAAAACCCGCGAGCTGAAGGCCAAGCAAACGAAAGTCGTTATCAAGGAAATCCGTTTCGGACCCAATACCGATGACCACGACTTTGCTTTCAAGCTCAAGCACGCGCAGGAATTCCTGCGCGAAGGTGCCAAGATCAAAGCGTATGTGCACTTCGTAGGCCGTAGCATTGTGTTCAAGGAGCGGGGTGAAATCCTGCTGCTCAAGTTCGCACAGGCCCTCGAAGACCTTGGTAAAGTAGAGCAACTGCCCAAGCTGGAAGGCAAGCGCATGTTCCTCTATCTGGCTCCTAAGGCCATTGTGCCAGTCAAGCCAGTCAGCAAGCCTGCTACCCCGAAAGAAGGCGGCAAAGAAGCTCCGAAAGAAGCTAAACCTGCTGCTGCCGTCGCTTCGGGCGATACTGCTCCAGCTGAAGATCCGGCTGAATAGTTTTTACGGGGCTTCGGCCCCATTGTACGCTGGCGCACCGGCCCTAGGCAGCCGACCGCCGCAGTTTTTCACCCTTTTTTCATCACCACAATGCCGAAAATGAAAACCAAGTCCGGTGCCAAGAAGCGCTTTGCGCTGACCGGTACGGGCAAAATCAAGCGTAAGCACGCTTACAAGAGTCACATCCTCACCAAGAAAACCACCAAGCAGAAGCGTAACCTTACGCACGTTGGTCTGGTTAGCTCGGCCGATATGAACCGCGTAAAAGACATGCTTACGATTTAATTAAGGATTCAGAATTCAGAATGTCGGCTCAGCTGATTAGTCGGTGACGGCCCGGGTTCTCAATTCTTGATTTTTAATTTTTAATTTTTCACCAGGCGTCCGGCTGAAATAAAAGATGCGGTACTAAACCCGCCGCCGGCCGCCAAAAAAAACTGGTTATGCCAAGAAGTGTCAACCACGCGGCCTCGCGCCACCGTCGGAAAAAGATTATGCGTTTGGCGAAGGGCTATTATGGCCGTCGCAAAAACGTTTGGACCGTTGCCAAGAACGCCGTTGAGAAAGGCTTGCTCTATGCTTACCGCGACCGGAAGGTTAAGAAGCGTGAGTTCCGTGCCCTCTGGATTCAGCGTATCAACGCTGGTGCCCGTGAGCATGGCATGTCCTACTCCCAGTTGATGGGTGGCCTCAAGAAAGTGGGTATCGACCTGAACCGTAAAGTTCTGGCCGACCTCGCCCTTAACCACCCCGCTGCCTTCAAAGGCATCGTAGAAAAAATCAAGTAAGCTCCCCGGAGTCTGCTTGTAAAAAGAGCCTGATCGATATGATCAGGCTCTTTTTTATTGTACCACTGGTGCGACTGGTAAGAGGGTGTCCAGGGCTAATTTGCCTCTTTCTGGGCTTCGCGTAGCCAGTTTTGCGCTTCCTCCATACTGCTGAACATGCGCATGTGCAAACGGCCACCAATGCCCAGAAACATCGACTGGGCAGAACTGGCAGCTAATGATTCAGCGCTGACAATATGGGCAAAGTGAGTAAGTCCAACTGTCGTTGCGCGAGGAGCCCAGTTCGTTGCAATCCATTCCACCGCATGGTCCCAGGGACCAACTACCTGCCGATTGTCGTTGAGCAGATAGCGACAGTTGTTTTCCTGAATAGGAAACAGGCAAGCATCAGCGCCGGCTATTACGCCAGTATAGGTCTGGTAGCCTATCCAGTTGTTGTACACCCAATGGTTGGCCGCATCGTAGTTGATGGTCAGGTATACCTTGCCAAAACCATTTGTTAATTCAGTGAGCATAATGTGAGGCGCAGAATGTAAGTAGAGGGTCGAAACGGGGCGTATGGGCCCGTCAAAGTAAGCCAGCGCCGGCAGATCCGGGTGGCGGACCCTCATGCATGTAAAGCTACACCCATTCGGCAAAACCGCATATTCAACGCGGTGAACGAGCGAAACGGGCAATGTGCGGGCATTAAAAAAGCCCCTTTCTGCTGCAGAAAGGGGCTTTTTACAAGTAGCGGGGACGAGAGTTGAATTGGTTGCTACTCCGGTAAAAGCCCATTTGCAGAGCATATAGGCGGTTTTTGCGGCTGCGGTGATGCAGGTTTTAGGCACGTTTGTGATAAAACTGTGACGTTCTCACAGCCCATCTGGCGGGCTGTCAGGGGCAATGCTACCACTTGTTTTGGCAATTCACTCAAACACGATGCCCCGCCGGAGCCCGGCGTCCCCGCTACCGGCGCGGGCGCCTGAGCAGGAAGCGTTGGGCCTCGCCCCAGGAGGGCGTGATTTCCCAGCCCTGGGCGGCGAGGAAGTTGAGCACGGCGGCCTGATCGACAAATATCTTGTCCCGGCCGTCCTCTTCGTAGTTTTTGAGCTTGGGGTTGGGCGTCACGCCATCGATGAGGATGAGCTTGTAGCTACCGTTATTCAGCGAGGGGTTGATGTAGGCGACGCCATAGTGGGCGGAGGCAGGGGAGGCGGCCGGCGTTTCGCTTGGCGTCTGGGCCAGGGCGGCGGAGAGCGGAGCGGTGAGCAGCAGCAGGGCGAGAAAGTGACGACGCATAGAAGAAGAAGGGAGTAGTGGATAAGGTGAACGATGCACTATCGCGCAAATACTGCTCCAGATTGCGGGAATATGGGTATAACGGCCCGGCAAGAATAGAAAAGGAAACCGGCACCCTCGCAACCAGCGCCGGCGCTGGCCCTACGAAAGGCAAGTCGCCGACGGCGAAGTAACTAATTATTTTAGTAAAAAAATAGCTAATACTTTTAGTCGGGCGTATACTTGCACCAAACCATTCCTTTTATTGCGATGTGTCAGGTAGTTGTAATTCCGGTGTTGCGCAAGCCCGCGTGGTTTCGCTTTTATGATATTCGGGTGCCGGCGGGCTTTCCTTCGCCGGCCGAGGACCACCAGAGCATGAAGCTGGACCTGAACCGGCTGCTGCTGCCGCACCCCGACGCCTCGTACCTGGTGCGGGTGATGGGCGACTCGATGACCGGCGGCGAGTCGGGCATCCGCGACGGGGCGCTGCTGGCCGTGGACTGTTTGCTGCAGGCCCAGCCCGACGACGTGGTGATTGCCTCGGTGGCGGGCGAGTTTACGGTCAAGCGGCTGGTGAAGCGGCGCAACGACGCCTGGTTTCTGGTGCCCGATAACCCGTCGTACCCGGAAATTGCCATCAACGCGCCTGATATCTTCGACGTGTGGGGCGTGGTGACGCACGTGGTGACCGAGACCCGGCGCGGGCGGCTGAGCAGCCATTTGCGGGTGAGCTAAACCAACCGGAGCTGAGCATGTACGCCCTCGTCGACTGCAACAACTTTTACGTGAGCTGCGAGCGGGCCTTCCAGCCGCGGCTGCTGGGCCGGCCCGTGGTTGTGCTTTCCAACAACGACGGCTGCGTGATTTCCCGCTCCCAGGAAGCCAAAGACCTGAGCATCGGCATGGGCGAGCCCTACTTCAAGCTCCGGGACCTGGTGCGCCGCCACCAGGTGCAGGTGCTCTCGAGCAACTACGCCCTCTACGGCGACATGAGCGGGCGGGTGATGCACTACCTGGCCTCGGTGGCCCCGGAAGTGGAGGTGTACTCCATCGACGAGTGCTTTCTGGATCTGCACGGCCTGGAGCGCTACCACGGCCCGCTGGCGGTGCTCGCGGCCGGCTGGCGCGAGCAGGTGCGCCGGCGCACGCACATTCCCGTCTGCATCGGCATCGGGCCCACCAAGACGCTGGCCAAGCTGGCCAACCGCCTGGCCAAGAAGCTGCCGGCGCTGCAGGGCGTGCTGCACCTAGATACCGACGAGCGCCGGCGCTGGGCGCTCGAGCAGGTGGGGGTGGAGGACGTGTGGGGCATCGGGGGCCAGTACGCGCAGAAGCTCTACGCCCAGGGCATCTGCACGGCCGCGCAGCTGGCTGGCCAGAGCGAGGCCTGGGCGCGCCGAAACCTGGGCGGGGTGGTGGGCGCGCGGCTGGTGCGCGAGCTGCAGGGCGAGCCGTGCCAGCAACTGGCGCTGAGCGAGGACGGCAGCCGGCGCCGCCAGAGTCTGGCCTGCACGCGCACGTTTGCCGAGCCGCTGAGCGACTTTGCCACCGTGGCGGCGGCCGTGGCCTACTTTGCCAGCAAGGCGGCCGTGAAGCTGCGCCGGCAGCACTCGGCAGCGAGCGTGCTCACGGTGTTTATCAGCAAAAGCCGCTACGGGACCGAGCCGCCCCCGCACACGCGCACGGCGGTGCTCACGCTGCCCGCGGCCACCAGCGACACGAGCGAGCTGCTGCGCCACGCCAAAGCGGCCCTGCGGCGGCTGTGGGAGCCGGGCGGCGTGTACCGCAAGGCGGGCGTGGTGCTCGACGGGCTGGAGACGGCCGGCCAGCAGCAACTGCTGCTGTTTGAACCCAACGAGCAGGCCGAGCGCCGGGCCCGGCTCATGGCCGAGCTGGACAAGCTCAACGAGCGGTTCGGGGCGGGCAAGGTGGGCTTTGCGGCGGCGCTGCCGGCGAAAGGGGAGTACGTGCTGCCCTGGGTGGGGCAGCACCAGTTCCAGAGCCCGGCCTATACCACCGTGTGGGAGGATCTGCTGTGTATTAGGGCCTAAACTTTTCGCATGAAACTGATAATCCTAATTCAATAGGTGTATTTTAATATATCATTAGCCGTTATAAAAACGAGTCGATACATAATGATCTATTATAATATTAACATTAAAATAATTTAAAACATAAGCGGTTTAAGCTTGATACAACTAACATGAGAGATTTTCGGGTTATGTCAAGCTTAATGTTACTTAGGACTTTTCAAACTGCTTTTTGTTATTGGATTAGCTGTATAGTTGTTTTTAAAAACGTCTTTTGTAAGAGAATGGCTACTTAATGCCTCACGAACAATATCTGAAGTAAGGCTCTTTAGTGTGTGTAACTTAAATTCCTTAAGATAATCACGAACGTTCTTCTTAAGCTTTCTTAGCAGAGTCTGATCCATTAATCGAACATCCAATTCTAGAATAGCATTATTTGCTAATTCGGTAGCAGGTGTTATAATAATTGGGAGCAGTAAAGCATCATGATACATTTTTTTAAACCAAAGTTTGTGCTGTCCTGTTTGACCGGCTTCACGCTTAGATATTTCTGTTCTTGAAGACTTTACACCATTTTTGCATTCAAAAAATATATACTCCCCTTGAGCTACATTCCATAAATTATCGGGTCCAATCTTCCATTGTTTATCTGGTTGGTCACTGCTAAAGCCAAGCAATGTTCCTAAATCTTTCAAACCTGTTTCAAATTTGTCAGTATCTTTTCCAAATTCAAGAGCGTTTAAAATTGCGTCTACAGCAATTCTGCAATCATCATATGAAGCAAAAGTCATTAGCCAATCTTTAGCATTTTCAATTTGTGTTTGATTGAATTCAAGTTTTTTAAAGTAAGTGCTATCTTTAGGTTTTAGCAGTGCTTGGTTACTCTTGTAAGCACTGGTCTGATAGATATTAGAATCTCCCCTTTGTTCCGCATATGCGTAACGAGCCATTTCTTGCATATACCACCCGACTTCCTCAGGATCAGATCTGAGAATATGACTATTTATGAGATCCTTAATTAATTTTTGTGCTTTGGGAGAATCACCTTGTTTATACGCTTCAGCTGCCTTTCGCTCCAATTCTAGAATATGGAATAAAGGTGAGTCTGGTATACCTATGGTAAGTGTATCCATTTCCTCATGATAGTAATCTTTCCATCCTTCGTCCCGGCCAAGGCATTGTTTTATGACTCCATTAAGCTGAACAATAGGATCACCGGAAGTTGCCTCTTCAGAAACCATTGCGTTGACGGCGATACCTATTTCAATCTGCTTGCGGGTTTGAGCTGAAAAATTCTCCCTGAATCGTGGGGTACGCATCATATTTATTAAGTCAGGACCAGTAATAATGATGACACAGTAGTCCTTCTCTCCTCGTACCCCACGTCCTAGCCCTTGCTCAATTTTCTGAGCTACGCGAGTATCAATTGTTGTGCTTGTTGGCCTGCAATATTCCTGATACGTGTCACCAAGGCTTTGTGCAAAAGGTAAAGAATCAAGTATTAGGATTCGGCAAGCATCATCTGGTAAGTCAATACCATCATACCGGTTTACCAAGACACGAGTCTGTACATAGTCTCCAGCTCTAAGTTTATCTGTCTCGACTTCCACTTCCTGTACAACCAAGGCTCCTTTTTCTTGCCAATGGCTGGCTGAGCGGTGGCTATGAACTAGACTTACAATACCGTATTTGCGTCCCGCAGATGCAGGTGCATACATATTGATTATACTGCCTCTGTGTAATATGTCAGAAATTTGATACGGGTCAAGGATCATTTTCTCCCCAGACCATTTTTCTCCCGCAAACATTAAGGGGTTCTGTACAACCTCACGAGGTACTCCTAAACTTTTTATAAAGAATGCATCATTGTTAGTTGTGGCAGACATAAATATTCGCATTCCTGCCTTATGGAATGATCCGAATTGTTCAATAGTGTTGTGATAAGGTGAAATCTCTATACTAGTGCCTGAAATATAGCACTGGCAATCTTTAAGGTCATTTATTAACAACTGCCAAGCAAATCCAATGCTATTTATTGCAGTATTATCTCTAAGTATTTTATCAACTAACTCTTGTTTTTCCTGCCAAGCCCAGTATGGGATTAACATAACTGTCCTTGAGTCTCCTTCACGTACATTATTAAACCGAGATTGGCCTTGCTCCTTTAATTCATCCTCAAACAGGGCAATAAAAGTCTCATAAATAGATTCGCTTTCTCTTTTGCTTATTTTTATAGTGAAGGTTTCTTGTATTTTATCAATGCAAGCATGAGAATCGTCTAGCACAATAGTGCCTATGGGCATTGATCTTGTGCCAAGTTTAAATTTGGTTCTTCCATTAAACATATGTTTAACAGTAGTTATCAATATACGTTTGCCTTCTAGAAATTCGCTGGGAAATACGCCGCTAGTATCTAGAATCGAATATTTTATCCCAAATTTTTTAGCTTGCTCTTGTGTTTGACGAGATAGGTAAGGATCAGGGCATAAATATATAGCAGGACCTTTGCCAGCATTGATTTGAGATTGGAGCATAAGTAGTCCAACCAATGTTTTGCCTTGACCGGTATGCAGCTTTACAATAATATCCCTTTGCTCCCGATATTTGTCAAACCAATCTTGTAAAATGGATTCTTGAGCTGGGCGAAGACCGGTGACCCCAACCATTGTATCCAAGGAATCATAGATTTCAATCGGATTTGTTTTTTTTTCGCCACTTGCAGCGGTTCTTTTGCGAAAGTCAACCATTGGAAATTAATTAAAAAATTAACGATGCGATGTGTATTGCTACTGCTGTTCATTAGAGCAGCTTATTGTTTGTGAGATACTAAATCCTCCAACCGCACATAGCTGGTATAATCTGCCAAGCACTATGAGTTGGTGAACGTGCACAACTGGAGCGCCGAGTAATCCTTCTGCTTCAGATATCTTACAAAAGACGCTGCCTTCCATGTGGTAGAGCGCCACCATATCCTCTTCTTTCTAGCGCTAGTCGAAGAACTGCCCCTGTATTCACATGGTCGGCAGTTGCTACTAGAAGTCCAAGGTGCGGAAAGCGTAGTGGGGCGTAGTCATACTTAGCCGAAAGTGTCTGCTTACATGAATGAAGCTTGCAACGATGCTCAGAGCAACTCCCTAAAGAGTTGTAGTTTTCGTCCAATCTTTTCGCCTATTGGTTGATTGGGCTCTTCATCGTATTGCTGTAGCATTGAGAGTAAGCGCCGCAACTCCCTTTCAACTCCCTCCAGCGCGGCACGTGCATTAACTCCTAACGTGTCAATGCCTAACGGTTCGTAAATAGCCTGGAAGTATTCTCCCGTACGGGACAATGTTACTTCAATAGGCTCACGAAGGACTATAGTTGTGCCGTTTGCATCAACAAACTCAGTTACTGTTGTCGCTGACTCATCACCAGTCGTAACAGATACAACTGCCCGGCGTAATTCCGACAAAGTCAATGTGCGCGGGTCGCGACCCTCTTGCAGTTCAAACAGGACATTGGTCAATACCGTGTTTAACTGTTCTTCGGAATCGTTTTGAGGCTTCGCTGGGACAACCTTACGGGCATTCTGTCTAGATACCTGTTTGAGGATTTTGTATTTATCGGTTACTCCAATCCGCGTCTGCACATTGTAGTTCTGACTGTTAGCTATTTGAACCAGTGGCAGAAATATTCCTCGTAGCTGCTCCTCTGTTGCATTCGCAAGGCTTTCCGGCAAAGGGTTGTTGGCACTGAAATCGAAGTCAAAAACGTCTCGTTTGTACTCGCGTAGTGCTTGGCGTTGCCAAAGAATGATGTCGTAGTCTAGGCCAGCGAGGTGAAGGACGTCTACTGCTAAATCAATTTCAAAACTACCGTGGTTTGCAAAGACGGCTCGAGGGTCGCCACTGGCGTTTAGTAATAGGCTAAGTGCCTTCTGTTCATCGCCGGCTATGAATTTTTCTCGGAACAGATCTAGAAAGCGTGCTTCCAAGAAGCTTCTGAAGGAGCGGGTGACACGCTGCAGGAAGCTACCTATATCAGCAGCGGCCAAGGTCGTGCCGTAAGAAGCATCAACAGGTTCAAGACGGAAGCGTACAGCTTTGGCGCGAAGCTCTTCTAGATAGAGAGCATGACCAACCTGCGTATTTGCTTCTGCAAATAGGGCTTGGTAATGAGCAGGCATTTCTGCTGTGGGAGCAGCTTCGTAGTAAGAATCCGGTTCGGGTACGTAGTCTGCGTGTAATTGCCGTTCGTCAACTAGTAGCCCTAGTACTGCTTGACCTTCGCTGTTAGTGTCTACCACCAGCAACTTAGTATTGTACGGTTGCTTGATGATGTCGTGCAACGAACGATCATCAGATAAATAGTCGAATAGGTGCGGCATACTCACCTCCAGCACTAGCCAGCGGTTAGACGTTTCATCGTTATCTACCCAATGGAATAAATAATGCTTATTGAGCTGCTTGTGAACGTAATGGGACAGCAATGGCCCGTCGTAAAATAGCAGGTCGTCGAACTTAGTGAGTTCTGCGGTTAAGCCCTCAGCAGCAAACGGTAAGCCGGGTTGGTGTAGCATGGCTATCGGGGCAAAGCCTTTATGACTCGGGCGCCAAGGTTGGCGGTAAGTTCCTCGTGTATATTAAAATGATAGTGGTCGTCTGTAGTAGAACAAAGACCATCAGCAGGGCTGATGTTCAATTCAGCGATGTGCGTGGCAAAGGTGAAGGCTCGTTTGTAGCGATTAGCTAAACTCCTAGCAGCGTCCGGATTTTCGTGTAATGAAATACCCCACGCGTTCAAATTGTCTTCATCTGCCTCACGTTGACTTTTATAAGGATTATCGCAAGGTATAGCTAGAGCACGTGCCGGAACACCAGGCATGAGCGGACGCGGGATAAAGTTGCTAGGATCCGCCGCAGGGTTACTGGCAATACGATACGCAAGTTGCATACGTGGCTGGGCGACCTGACATACGCAGTCTATGCTCGTCAAGTGCAACGCGTTTATTTGTGCTTGGTATTTAAAGAGCATGATACAAGCTGGAGATATGCGGCACATAGTTGGTTGAAAGGTATAGTTAGCTCAGCTGGTTATGCCCGCCCTCGGCAACCCCAGCGCTACTGCGGCGCATGAGCGTATCCCGGAACAGAAAGAACCCGATGCTCAGCAGTAGAGCTAGGCCAAACAAGTTGCGGCTTGCAACCCAGAGGCTTTGGTGCATTATGGCCGAAGCGGATTTGCCGAAGTAATAGAGGGTATAGGCCAAGAGTAGCCCGTAGAGCACCTTAGCCCATGTTTTGCCGGCGCGTATGCCGAAGCCGAACCCAATGAGCAAGGCGAGTTCTGCCAGGCAGACAAGCACAATGCCCGCGATAAATCCATTACCAAAGTCTTGGTGCTTGGCTGGCCCAAGCGGCTGGGGTAGCATCAGGTAGAGTGCGGGCAGCGCATAAATAGCTAGTACTACAAAATAGAGCGTAGCGGCTATATGATAGTTGTTGCGTAGGGATAGGGGCATAGAAGGGTTTTAGGTTACTTATTCAACTGCAACTCCAGCAACTGGATGATGCGCTCCTTGTCCTGCACTTGGCTGCGCAGTAGTTCATTCTCTTTCCGAAGCGCTTCCTTCTCAAAGTCAGCAACATCATCTGGCCGCTTCACATCCACCAACTGCACCTCACCGGCCCCAGTAAGGAACATCTCACCCTTGCCGAGCAAGAGCCAAGCTGGGTTAAGATTATCAATTGACCGTACCAGAGTGGCTATATACTCAGCGTTAGGTATGGAGCCTCTATCTATGTAGTTCCTAGTAGTTCCTTCATTAACACCGTACCTGATGCTGAAGCTTCTAGGATTCATTCTTAGGCTCTCGATCAAAAATTTAATACGCTGACTTACAGTTTCTTCTGACATTTTTATGACCAAATGGTTGTTATTAATATCATCTGGTTGCCTTTTATGACCAATTGAACGTATGTTTGTACGGGTTCACCGCCGCTGCCAAGTACGGCCGCCTCGGCTGAAATCTGCCAAACACGATGGAAGACACCGCCCCGTACTGCCTGCCTGAGAACCTGTTGCACCTAAGCGAGCCGATTGCTGCGCTGCTGCGGGAGCGAGGCTACGCCTGCACCCAGGTATTCGACCCCACCGGGGCCGTGTCGGTGCTCGGCACCCGCGTCGGCCCCGAGGGGCAGCTCTGCGAGGCGCACTACCAGCTGGAGCCCGCCACCGGCGAGCACCTGCTGCGGCTGCGGGCCCGCCCACTGGGCGCCTTGCCCACGGCCGAGGCCTGCTTTCTTATTCAGACGCCCGGCCAATGCGCCGGCGTACTTGCTGCCTGGGAGCAGCTGCTGCCGGCGCTGGCGTCTCCGCTGGCTGTGGTGGCCGGGCCGGCTGCCAGAGCTGGTGCAGCATCGTCAGCCCTTCCAGTAGCAGCAGGCGCTCCTCTTCCCAGCTGCGGTGCGAGTGGGGTGAGGGAGCCAGCAGCTCCAGCAGCTCGTCGGCCCGGTACGGCACGTGCGGCTCCTGCGGCAGGTAGGTAAACAGAAACAGGCGCGCCTGCTCCAGCACGCTGCCGCTGCCCGCATCGCCAGTATCCGTGGCCTCGGCCAATGCCTGGCCAAGGGTACTCAGGTGGGAAGCAAGGGCGTCAGCAGTCATCGGCAAACACATACATACGAGTTTCAAATCTACTCTTTTTCCCCATTCTCATGACGGAAAAGCAGAAATACTACGCCCTGCTCTCCCTGGTGTGCGAGATCCTGCCGCATTATGCCGTGGACCGGGCCATTCGCGCCGGCTACGGGCAGCAGTACGCCTCGGCCGCCACGCGCCTGGGCCACGTCAAGCAGGGCAAGGTGGCCCACCTGCCCGATCTGGTCGCGCTGGTGGAGGCCGCCATGCCCGAGTACGCCATTCCGGTCCACCTGCGCCCGAGCGAGACGCCGCAGCTCCAGCCCTGATTTCTCCCAGTCCTGATTCTCTCACCTTTTACTTGGCTTTTGCTATGCCCTCGACTGCTATGCATCTGAACACCGACCCGCCGCAACCGGCCCGCCGCCCGTGCCTGCGCGATCTGGCCACGCTCACCACGACGCTGCTGCCCCCGGCCGTGGTCATGCTCATCCCGCTCGCGGAGCTGGAGCGCCGCTGCCACGAAATCAACGTCACCAACCCGCGCTACCGCGAGGAAACGCCGCTGGTGCTTTCCTACGAGTATCGCCGCCGCGACCAGCTCAGCGGCGCGCTGCGCCTGGCCGGCCCGCTGGCGGCCGACAATTCGCTGCTCACGGACGCACAACCGGCCTCCCGCGCATGAAAAAGGTCTTCGACACCCCCATTTCGCTCACCGACGCCCGCACCGGCAAGCGCGTGCGCGTGCAGGCACTGCCGGCCGGCTGCGCGTTGGTGCCCACGCCCGAGCCCATTCTGGGCTACACCTACCAGCGCGGCCACCTGACGGTGTACGTGCGCGGCACGATGCCCGCGGCCATGCGCACGGCCCAGCAGGAGGGAAGCCTCGCCGAGGAAACACTGCTGGTGCCCACGCTGCCGGCCGGCATCCGCGAAATCGACCTCACCGACTGCCGCCGCGAGTTTCAACTCTTACTGCCGCTGGCCGCCTGATGCAAACGCCACGCGCTGTTCTGCTCTATGGCCCGGGCCGATGCGCCCCGTGGCCGCCGCTACCGGTATTGCCGCCCGCAGTTGGGCTGGCGCCCCCGTGCCGGGGTCGGCAGCCCAACTGCGGGCGGCAATACCGGCAGGGGCTGGATTTCTTCCAGCACGTTCAGCGCCTGCCGGGCTTCGTTGAGCTGCAGCGCGCGGCTGCGGGCCGGAAACGTAGCGGGGGCCCGCAACAAGCTCTTCACGGCCTCGATGCGCGCCGCCACACCGGCCGCCAGCGCCTGCTGTGGCACCTGCTGCAGGTGCTGCAGCAGCTCGCGGCGAATGGTAAAAAGGAGCGTCGGGCCGAAGTCGCCGGAATCGGCGCTGGTTTCGAGTTCGGTGCGCAGTTGCTGGAGGCGAAGGTAGGTAGTGGTCATGGCGGGGGGATATGCCGGCCTCTACGCCCTGGCTCCACGCCCGGTTGCCATTTTAAGGCCGTTTTAAGGTCGTTTCCGCTATATACCCCGCCTAATTCTGGCCTTTGCCAGCCGCCTTCGGCCAGCCACTGCCCAGGCCTGCACTACCGGCGCCAGAGTCTGGCAGAGCAGCAGGGCCTCGCGGGCCAGCTGCTGGCGCACCGGCAGCGGGTGCTGCTCCAGGTCGTCGGCGTAGGCTTCCAGCAGCTGAAAATACTGCTGCACCTGCTGGGGCGTGGCCGATACCAGGCGGTAGGGGGCCACATGCTCCAGGGCGTCGCGCACGCTGCTTTCCAGCTCGAGCAGCCACCGCTCATTAAGAGCGGCGGCCCGCAGGCCGGCACGCAACATGCCGAGTCGAGGAAGAAGCTTAAGCATATGCATATAGGTGGGGGAGGGATAGAAAGCGCAGGCTTGAAGGTACGCACAAGCTCGACAGTACCAAATGGTGTCTGCCGTGCGCAGAGCCCACTTCATCGACGCATACCGGCACTTGCTGGTGTGTGCCCCTGCCGCGGGACAATAATAGGCTTTTTACCGGTAACGCCATGAGCAAGAGCTTACTACCCGTGGCCGCTCTGCCTGGCCCCCGCGACCTGGGCCCCTCCGTGGCCCGGCTGCTGCGCCAGCTCGGCTTTCTGGTCTGGGAGCAGCCCACGCCCACGCCCAGCCTCTCGCTGGTTTCCGGCACCTGGACCGGCCCGCCAGCGGCTGGCTGCCGCCCACGCCGCCGTCCTGCCGGCCGCGGCTTCTTCTGACGCTCAATTCCCCTCGCTATGATTTCCGACGAATCCCTTGCCTCCCCCTACACCCTGGCCCAGGCGTTGGCCGTCGTGTTCGGCACGCCGCCCTTCGGCACCGAGTACACCACCGAGCACGTGGGCAAGGTGCTGGGCAAGCTGCTGGGCCGGGCCGTGGCCGAGCCTGAGCTGCTGGCCGTGCTGCGCGCGGCCGCCTACGCCACGCCCAAGCCCGGCACCGGCAAGCACCTGCTCAAGTGGCGCTTCAGCCGCGCCGACCAGGTGCCCGGCGCCGCCCCGGCCCGCACCAGCAGCCGCCGGCCCCCGCGCAAGTACGCGCCGGGGAGCGAGCGGCCCATTTCCGCCAGTATGAAGCTCAAACGCTAAGTTTTTCCCGTATGCCTACGCCCATTCATCACCTCTACGCCGCGCTCAACTCGCCCGCGCGCGAGCTGGCCGAGCACCTGGCCGACAACCTGGCCCGGCCAGTCGTGCTACAGGACATCTCCGCGCTGCCCGCCCCCGACACCCAGCGCCCCACGCGCCAGCAGCTGCGCACCGAGCTGGGCGTGCTGCGCCATCAGCTCGACACGGTGCTCTACCTGCTGGGCGTGGGCCAGAGCCAGCCCCACCGCTACGCGCAGGAAATCGAGCTGCTCCGGGCCGACCGCATCCGCATTGAGGGGCTGGTAGCCGGCGTGGAGCAGCAACTGGCGGCTCCGCAGGCGCTGTCGCAGGAGGGAGGGCTGGTCGCATGAACCTGGCTTCCCTGAACCTGCCGCCGGCCCCCGACGCCGCCCGCCTGCGCCAGCTGCGCCGCGACCAGCGCTCCGTGGCCCGCGAGCTGGACGAGCTGGTGCTGGAGCAGCAGGCGCTGCCCCCGGCCACGCCCCGCGCCGAGCGCCAGCGCCTACTGCTGCGCGAGCAGCAGCTCAGTGAGCAGCTGCGCAACGTGTACCGGAGCCTGCACCAGCTCACGCGCGCCGCCCACCAGCCGCCCTTCGCGCTGGCCGGCTAACACCGCTTACATACTCCCCGTCGCCCCCTGGGGGCGGCCCGCAGGGGTCCGGCTTCGTCGCCGGCCGGGGAGCGGGGGTCAGCGCCATTTGCTGCCCGGCTGCCGGCCCTGGCCAGGAATACCCGCCTGCTAGGACCACCGGCGCCACCATTGCCCACGCTTGCTGCTTACCACTACCTGCTCACTCGCCTCTCTCTCCACCGTTCCATGACGCGTCCGACGCTTTTACCGCTCGATAGCATTCGCCTGTCCTGGCATAGCCTTGTCGAAAATCTGCGCCAGCAGCAGGCCCCGAAGCTGCACCAGCGCCGCGCGCACGCCGTGCTCGGCGTGGCGCGGCCCGCGGCCACCATCGCCACCCGCCCCAAGGCCGTGTGCGACGGGGGCAAGGAAACCGGGCTGCTGCTCATTCAGATGGTGCGCCGCATGGTCACCCGGCTGCTCAGCCAGGCCGTGCTGGGCGAAGCGCTGGTGGGCCCCGATGGCCGGTTCCGTCTGCCGCCGCTGGCCGTCAACGCCCGCCAGCTCATGGAGCGCCGCGGCCTGTCGGAAGTGACCATGCGCGCCCACCTGCGCCAGCTGCAGCGCGCGGGCCTGATCGTAGCCCGGAAGTTCCGCGGTACGCGCGCCAATTTCCACGTGTGGATAGACCCCGCTTTCGTGTGGGAAGTGCCGGTGGAAAGCCTCCCTGAGGCCGAGCAGGGCCATTCGACCGCCCCCCAGGCCGGCCCTTTTTCCGGCCCCAACCATAAGAATCTTTCGCTTACTGAGGTTCTTGAACCACTAGAATCTCAGCAAGAGAAAGTAGTGCAAGTGGATAAGTCGCTACTCGGACAAAAAACTGGAACCCCCTTACTGGAACCGGGGGGTCGCGCCGAGGGGCAGGGCGCCGACGCCGGCCAGGCGGCGAAAGGGCGGCACGGGGGGCGCGCGGCGGCCCGCACGGCTCGCCAAGCCCCCCTGGCCCCGGATGCCGCCCTGGCGGCCCGCAAGGCCCGGGCCGGGGCCTACGTCGCGCGGTTTTTCCAGTATGCCCGCACCATGCTCTTCGACCAGCTGCCGCCGTTTTCCGAGCTCGAGCAGCAGTGGGCCAAGCTGGCCATCTGGGAAGGGCAGTACCGGCCGGCCCTGGAGCAGGCCCCTGAGCAGCACTGGGACCGGATCCACGAGATGATGATGCACCGCGTGGATCTGGCCCGCGAGTATTTCCAGCGCCACCCCGAGGCCTATCCGGCCCTGCCCTGGGCCGAAATCCACAAGGGCCGCGGCTACTTCGACGCCGGCAACGTGAACGGCTTTGAGCGCACCCGCCTCTGGCTGGCTAAAAAGATCAACCGCAAGCAGGGCGGCCTCACGGCCCTGGATAAGGCCCTGAATGCGGCTGAGCGCGAGCTGCAGCAGCGCCGCGCCTTGGACCAGGGCCTGAAGGTGCAGGCCTCCGACCGGGCCAAGCGCCTCTCGCTCGAAACCCTGCACTGGACCCACCTGACGCTGGTGCGGCGCTTGGCCGGCGAGGAAGGCCTGTTCCGCCTGGCCGCCCGCCTCGAGCAGCTGGGGCTGGTGCGCGCCTAACCCCGATTTTCTCTCCCCTATCGCATTTTCTCCCCTTTTTTCCCAAGCCCCATGTTTGCCAACTCATCCAACCCTGCCACAATCCCCGCCGCCACGGCTGCCACCACTGCGGCTACGGCCGCCGGCTGGCCCGCCACGGCCCTGACCCGCGCCTGGGTGGTGTGGGAAAACGGGTTCAAGAAAACGTTTCACTCCTACGACACCAGCGGCCGCTACCAGGTCGACGATGCGCGCCGCTACGGCATCCGGGGCTTTCGCAGCCGCGTGCTCGAGAAAGCCTGGCCGTCGCCCATCAAGGAAATGATCGTCTACGACAACCAGACCGGCGCCCGGCTGGAAGTATGGGTGTCCAAAGGCGTGCGCCTGGTATGAGCGCGGGGATGAGTTCCGCTATGAGTTCCGGCCTGAACCTGCGCGCGCTCGACCAGAAGCTGCCGCTGCACCGCGACGAGGCCCGGGCCCTGTGCGACGCGCTGCGCCTCTACCACCAGCACCTGACCTGGCTCAGTGGCCACCGGCCGCTGTACCTGGCCGAGACGATGAGCATCCGGGTTACGCTGCGCGTGTACGAGCGCCTGGCAAAGCTGCTGGCAGGGGAGTGGCCCCGCACCCGCGAGCGGCACCTGAAGCCCCGCACGTGGCGCGTGGAGTTCGATGAGCTGCTGCAGCTCAACGCCCTGCTGGTGGCCGGCACCCTGCTGGCGGCTGAGAGCAGCTACGAGTCGGCCTTCAACTGTCTCTACGGCAAGCTCAACCAGAAGGCGCTGAACCTGACGGCCCACTTTCGGCTCTGAGCTGGAGTGTGAATCTTTGGTTGATAATAGGTTATATAGTTGAATATAAATCAAGTGTTTATCGACGATAGAAGCTTTGGTGTAGCGTTGGATATTGGCTATCTTGTTTGCCTGCGAACACTCCTTAAAATCCTTGCGGATGGCTATCCTTGCCTGCTGCTGCGGGCCAACCCCGGCGCGGGGGCTGCAGTCCTTTATCCACGCCCTGCCAGCCGATAGGTTTGCGCTATATCCGCCTGATAGATGCTGAAAACCCTCGATTTTCCCGTTAAGCCGCACGTGCGCAAATACCTGGACGTGCACCTGGGCGCCGGCCCCTACGTGCTCAGCAACACGGGCCAGTACGGCCGCATGCTGTTTCATTTGATGCGGCGCCAGATCAAGGGCAAGCTGCACCACGCTGGCACGCGCGAGGACTGCACCTGCGTGCTGCAGCTGGACCTGCGCAACTTCCCCGTGCACCAGTACGGGCTCACCGAGCTCACGGACTACACCATCTTCCAGTTCAACGACCACGTCGACGAGCTGCTCAAGGAAGAGCTCTACACCTGGGTGCGCAAGTGCGTCAACCGCCACACCACCTTCAAAGCCGTCATCACCGACTTCATGGCCGGCTACGACCTGCGCGAGGAGGACATCCAGTACGAGACCCTGCGCAAGGCCGTGCAGCGCAACGTGAACCTGCCGGCGCTGAAAAAGAAACGCGCAAAATCGGTAGTAAATCTGTCCCGGAAAACGGCTGATTTGTCCCAGAAAACGGCTGAATTGTCCCACGATTCAGTCGGTTTGTCCCGCTACGCCGAGGTACGGTCTCTGCGTCAGCAACTTATGCGCGAGTCGACAGGCTCGGCTTCGTAGCCGATGACACTCGACCAAGCCTCCGCAGCTGATCTGGCCCCCGCCGGCTACGACCCGTTCGGCCTGCGCAACCTGGCCCGGGAGCCGGGCCTCGACAACCTGGGCGGGGTGGAGGCGCTCTGGTACACGCCGGTGAGCAGCTTCCGCTCCTGGCCCCTGGCCGGCGAGCTGGCCCTCGCGCACCTGGACCTGGTGCCGGGTGCCGTCTGGTACCAGCTGGTGAGCACCCGCGGCACGGTCAGCTACGAGCAGACCCGCAAGCCGCTGGGCCGGCACGGCGAGCTGTTTGCCCACAAGCTCAAGGGCGTGCTGCCCCGCCACTCGGCCGCGCTGGCCGCCGGCCTCGAAACCATGGAGAGCGGCCGCTTCGTGGCGCTCTACCGCGACCTGAACGGGCAGGTGCAGCTCGTGGGCACGCCCACCGAGCCGCTCAGCTTCCAGGACGCCTACTCGGCCGGCTCGCAGACCGCGCGCAACAACTACGACTGGCAGCTGCTGGGCCAGACCGTGCGCCGCGCCCGGCCCTACGCCGGCACCTGGGCCGTATCGGGCCGCGGCCTGGAGGGCGAGGGCCTGGTGCTGCAGCCCGGCGCCGGGGGCGCAGTGGAGCTGCGCTCGGCTGAAGGGCGGCTGCTGGCCACCGTGCCGGCCGGGCGCACCGTGGTGCTGCGCTCGGGCTTTAAACTCTCCTACCAAATCATCTGATGGCTCTTCCCCCCGTGCCCCCGCAGCCCCCACTGCTGCTCACCCCGACTATTTTCCAGCAGAAGTACCAGGAGCGCTTCGCCGACAACGACTTCTTCGACATCGAGGAGGCCGACCTGCGCGAGCAGGCCCGCGACGTGGCCAGCCTGCTGCTGCTCTGGAGCAAGCTGGGCCAGCCGCTGCTGCTCTCCACCCTCGATGAGCTGGCCACGGTCGATCAGCGCATCACGGTCGTGGGCCAGTCGGCGCTGGTAGCCAACGCCACCGATGCCGGCTCAGCGGCCACCGGCGTCGACGCCGGCGAGGCGGAGTTTATCCTGCGCAAAGACTCCACCGGCCCGCTCTGGGCCTACTCGAGCGTGAAGAGCAGCGCCCGGGTGCGGGTGCGCTGGCTGCCGGTGGGCGACCCCAGCGAGCGGCCCGAGTTTTTGCCTTACCTGCAGCTGGAGGACTATCCGGTCAAGGCCGGTGACGCCTTCAAGTTTGAGTTCGAGGATGGCCAGACCATTCCGCTGCAGGCCCGGCGCGATTTGCCCCTGCCCGGGGCCGGCATTATGAACCCGGTGCCCACCGGCGCCGCGGATGATCCGAACTACCTGCCGCTGGCTCCGCTCGTGTCGGCCTTGCCCGGTGCCGGCGTTACTGCCGAAAGCGTCGCAGGCGTGTTTGACAAAGACGACGGCGAATTCTACCTGCAGGTGCTAAATGGTAAGCTTCTGCCCACCATTCGGAACAGTGCCGTCGTGCTCGACAAGCTCGGTAATGATGTGCTGGAACGGTTGAGCGCCGCAGCGCCGCTGCTGCAGGTGCTCAATGGCACCACCAAAGCCAGCCGAGGCCGATTTTCGTCGGTGGCGTCTGCTCTGGCCGCGTTTCAGACGGGTGATATTCTGCTGGGCGCGGGCTACCTGCCAGGCCTCGCCATCACCAAATCGGGTACCTACCTGCTCAACGCCGCCTACGTCGGGGGAGAAGTTAGTATCGGCGCGTTTCCGAATTTTCAGCTACCACTCACCGTGCGCTTGTTCGGCCTGACCTTCAGTAATCGGTTGGTCATTATTTCGCAAAGTCAGGGCGGGCACACCATCGAGCTGAACGGCATCCATGGCTTGGCGGGTGGCTACATTGAGCACTATGCGCTGCAGGCAACGGCGTCCAGCGCCGACCGCATCCACGTGCTCAACGCCGATCTGCTCTGCACCAATTCGCCTAGCAGTATCTCGGGAGGCACCTTCGTGTTCCAGGGCCGCACCGATGCCAATAGTAATTACCCGCTGCTCGTGGTCGAGAACAGCCGCGTCGTGTCGCGCAATGGCCCGATTCTGAGCGGCTACGTGCATCCGTCGGCCCGTATCACCTGGCGGGGCAGTACGACGCTGCAGGCCGCTGGCAACGTGGTGTCGACGCTCTACCGCCTGCCGCAAAGCACAGCCTATGCCGATGCCGACCTGCTGGTCGATGAGAGCAGCACAGGCGGTGCGGGGCCGGGTGGCATTACGGCCGCGCAACTGGAAATGGTACGCAGCCAAGCCACGCTGAGCAGCCGTAAAACGGCGAACTACACGCTGCAGCTGGCCGATGCGGGCAATATCGTGCCGTTCGTCGCTGCCGCCGTCTGCACCATTCCCCCGGACGTGTTTGCCGTGGGCACGGTGCTGGAAATTGCCCAGGATGGCACCGGCACCGTCACCGTGGCGGCCGGCGCTGGCGTGGCCATTCGCACCGCCACGGGGCTGAAAACAGGCGGGCAATGGGCTAGCGTCGGCCTGCGCCAGCGCGACGTGAACGAGTGGGTGCTGACCAACGGTATTGCATAATGGCTGGCATTCACCTGCACCGCCGCACACTAAGCCGGATGGCTACGTTCGCCATACCGCAGGCGGGCAATCTGTTTGGACGCTATAGTTCCGAGCCAACGTACCTGAAAGAGGACAGTGGCCAAGTCGTGGAGTGGCTGGATGAAACTTCGCGTGGCATTGCCCTGCGTCCGAACGGCCCTACGCCAACGGTGGAAACCGTTGGTGGCTTACGCTACCTTACTATGCCGGCTAGCAATGGCGGGTTCATCAGCTCCTATGATTCGTTTCCCAATGGTAGCAGTTACACATTTCTGGTCCGCATCCGGCAGCCGGAGCTGCAGGACAACGCCTGTATTTTCGGCACCCCCGGCGGCCACGCCCTGATTGCCCGCAACGGAGGTACGGAGCTGGCGGTGTACGCCAACACATATGCGGTGCAGGCCGCTCATAACGTGCCCGCCGGCCAGTTCTACAACGTGGTCATGGACTACGATGCGGCCACGAACCTGACGCGCCTGTGGGTGAACAACGTGATGCTCGGGCAGGGGCAGGGCAATGGGCCGAACATGGGCGAGTATGCCATCCTGTTCCTGAATACCTACAGCTACGGCAGTTTCGCTGCCCGCAGCCTGCAGTATGGCGAAGTGGTGCTCTACAATACCATTCTCTCCGACAGTTCCCGTGCCGCCTGGCACGCCTACCTGCTCACTCGTTAACTTCTTTCTATGCCCTTAGTAACGCCCCTGCGGCAGTGCATCGACCTGCCCGTTTCCGACCGTGTTTTTGACAATACCCGCGTGCGCCAGAAAGCGCGCTTTCTCTCCTTGCGTCACGAGCAGCAGCCTGATGGCCAGTGCAGCGCCTACATTACGGTGGTGGTGCATCTGTACGCGGCAGCGGATGACGGCTATGGCCCGGCTATTGATGGACCGGGTTTTACTTCCTACTCCGTAGTCCTCGTGGCCGACAACAATACCATCGTCGAAGCGTCTACCGGCAACATCCTGCGCATCCGGGCGGGCGAGAGCAACGCCGAGTGGGCAGCAGCAGCCGAAGCCTATGAGCAGGCCGTGATGCTACAAGGCGACTTTTTTGAGTTGTTGCGCCGCTACTCGCCCATCGACATCGAGGAAATGATTGTGGGCCACATTCAGGCCGCCGATGCTATGAGCCGTTTCGTCTGATGCTGGAGCTACCTGATTGGTTCGTGCCCGCGCTGGCCTTGCTGCTGCTGGCCGGTATAATCAGCGCTGTGTGGCGCGGCTACCGCACCTGACCCATTAGTCCCTGGCCTATCTGGTCGGGGGCTTTTTTATGTCCTTTTTGCCCGGCTCGGGTGCTGGCAGCTTTGCATCACTTCAACCCTGAATCGATGCTTGGCTTAGTCTCCCGTTTATCTGCTTCTCCCTGGCTTATCTCGCGGGAACACCTGCACTCCTATATGCCGGTGCTGGCCTCGCTGCTCATGGGCACCGCCTCGCTGCAGGGCGGCCAGGATCTGGCCGAGCTACGGGCCGCAGCTGCTCCGGCAGACTTCGCCGTGCGCGTGGCCGGCAAGGGTGTCATTGCCTACGGCGCTTGGTCCCAGGCTGGTGCCAGTGCCACCGGTGGTGCCACGGATGGCATCCTGGTGCGGGTGATGGGCGTGAGTGGCCCACTGATGAAAGCCGACCAGGAGTGCGGCCCGCGGGGCCTTATGTCGCTGGCAGCCGACCTGCAGCGTACGGCCAAGGACACGGACATCAGCTCGGTGCTGCTGCGCGTGGACTCGCCCGGCGGGCAGGTGTTTGGCACCCAGAGCGTGGTGGACGGCATCAAGGCCTGCCAGGCGGCCGGCAAACCCGTTGTGGCCCTGTGCGAGGATGGGCTTATGTGCTCGGCGGCCTACTGGATAGCCTCGGCGGCCGACACCATCATTGCCACCCACGAGACGTGCACCGTTGGCTCCATCGGCGTGATGGCCAGCTGGATGGACGTGCAGCCGGCGCTCGAGAAGATGGGCGTGGCCTTCCACGAGGTGTACGCCGAGCAGAGCAGCCAGAAGAACGCCGACTTCGCCGCGGCCGCCAAGGGCGACTACAAAGCCGTGCAGGCCAATCTGACGGCCATTGCCGGCGGCTTCCTGGGCGCCGTGCGCGCCAACCGGGCCGGCCGCCTCAACGAGAAGCTCTTCGTCAAGTCCGGCTACGCGGCCGGCAAGGCCGGCTTTGCCAGCGAGGCTGGCGAAATCGGCCTAATCGACGCGCTGGGCTCGCTGCCCGATGCGCTGGGCGAATGCGTGCGCCTGGTGCAGGCCAGTCGCTCCCTCTAAGCAGCACCCTCTACTTCAACGACCACTTTTTTACTTCACTTGACTACCCATGGGACTCCAACTTTTCGGCAAATCTGCCGCTACCACGCTTGTTCTCGGCGCCTCCATGCTGGCGCTGGTGGGCACTGAATCCGCTACGGCCGAGCAGGTCGACGCGGCCAACCAGGAACTTGATGCCGCCGGCATCAAAGGCGCCCAGCTCGTGCCGGGCGCCGCACTCGAGGAGCTGACCGCCAAAGCCGGCCGCGTCGAGGCGGCCGAGAAGGCGCAGGCCGAGGCGGAGAAGAAGGCCGCCGACCTGCAAGAGGCCAACACCAAGCTTACCGAGCAGGTGACTGCCCTGGGCAAGAAGCCCGGTGCCGACGCCACGACGCCCGTGCGCAAGGACGGCGCGGCCGACCTGCAGGAGGAGCCTACCTCCGAGTCGGAGGCCCAGCAGCTGGTCGAGAAGCTCCACGCCGAGATGCTCGGTTAGGGCCATACCAGCCTCCAAACCTGATTTTTCATCTTTTTTAAGCCCCATCCATGGCTTTAGCAATTACCGCCGTAGTGGCCCAGTTCGGCGCCTACTACCTCAACCAGGGCCAGAACCTGCAGCGCCTCTACTCGCTGCTGCGCTCGCCGACCACCACGGAGAGCATGTTCACGCCCATCAACACCGACGACACGATGTGGCGGGCGGCCAAGACCATCTTCAGCCGCGTGGTGCAGCCCTTCCAGAAGGCCTTTACCCCGCTTGCCGGCGTGGAGTTCCAGCCGGTGGAAATCCGCCAGTTCCGCCTCAAGGTGGACGCTCAGGAGTACCCCGACGAGCTGGAGGACACCTGGCTGGCGTTCATGGACGGCCCGGAAATCGACCGCAAGGCCTGGCCCTTCGTGCGCTGGTACGTGGAAGTGTACCTGATTCCGCAGATCAAGCAGGACATCGAGTTCAACGAGATTTTCCAGGGCGTCTACCAGGCCCCGGTGGCCGGCACGCCGGGCGCGGCCGGCACGTCCATCAACGGGCTGAAGATGATCATCAACGGCCACGTGGCGGCCGGGCGCACCACGCCCATCGTGACGGGGGCCCTGGAGCTGACCAATCCCGAGGCCCTGGTCGAGCAGTTCGAGGCCTTCGCCGATGGCATCCACAAGGACTATTGGGAGATTCCCATGATCCTGGGCTGCTCGCCGACGGTGGCGCGCCAGTTCCTGCGGGGCCAGGAGCGCAAGTACGGCAAGAACACCGGCGGCGGGGCGCTGGACCTGACCATCAACAAAACCAACATCAAGCTGCAGGGCCTGCCCTCGCACCGCAGCACCGAGAAGATCTGGTGCACGCCGGTGGGCAACGCCATCATGCTGCGCCGCAAGGTCAAAAACCAGTCGGCCGTGCAGGTGGAAAACGTGGACCGTCTGCTCAAGTTCTTCACCGACTTCAGCATGGGCGTGGGCTTCATCCTGCCCGAAATCCTGTTCACCAACGACCAGGAGCTGGCGTAAGGCCCGCCGGTAGCAGCCGGCTCCCAGGTGGGGGCCGGCACTTACCGGAGTATTTTTTCACACAACTGATTTTACGCTTTCCTCATCATGGCTGAAGCCAAAGACAAAGAAGAAACCCGTCAGCCCACCATCGAGTCGCTGACGGCCGACAACGTGCGCCTGCAGGGCGAGTTGGAGCTGGCCCAGAGCATCATCGCCGGCCAGGCTGAGCAGCTGGCCAACAGCGAAACGGCCCAGCAGCAGGGTAACGTCATTGTCGTGAGCTACGACAAGCAGCAGTACCGCGTGCTGGGCCGCAAGTTCTCCATCAAGGGTGAGGAAATCACGGCCGAGGCGCTGGGTAAAAACAAGGCGGCCCTCAAGCACCTGGTCGAGTCCAAGAGCGGGCTGCTTGTGCCCATCGGCAAGGCCTAGGGCCGGCCCGCATTCCTTCATTTCTCACCTAGAGTTAACGACTAGCCCCATGGACTTATCGAATTTGAGCCACCTCGGCGGCCTGGAAGGGGCCGACAACACGCCAGGCCTGCTGGGCTACGTGCTGTGGGCCCCGACCAGCTGGTTTGCCACCATTGCCAAGGCCCCGGCCTACGTGGGCACGGCCCCGGCCGGCACGTCGGCCATCATCGCCACGGACCACGCCTTCCTGCAAGGCAAGGGCTTTCTGCGCATCTACATCACGCTCGACTCCAACGAGCTGAAGGCCGAGGTAGTCGGCGAGCGGGACGGCCGTGGCCAGAAAATCACGTTCGAGGGCTTCCACCCCGGCAACAAGGCCTCGTCCATCGAAACGTTCAACATCATGAAAAACACGGACGGCATCCTGCTCGTGCCGGACGCTGATGGCACTTACCTGCAGGTGGGAGCTGAGGGCCTGCCGGTGGAGCTTTCGCCCAGCTACGGCTCGGGTAAGCTCTCCGGCGGCCGGCGCGGCACCACGCTCAAGGGCGAGTGCTACGCCAAGGCCGTGCAGATCTACGCCGGCGACGTCATCGAGAAGCCTGCCGCCTAAGCAATGGAGAAGCAATCCTTGCCCCAGCTACTGCCGGAAGTCGCGGAGAAGTACACAGCCACCATAACGCCCTGTGTTATCGAGATCCAGCGGCTACGGCGCAAAATCGACCTTCGCCGGCTCACGCTGGCGGAGGCCGATGAGCTGGTCAAGGATCCGCTCTTCCCTTACCTGGTAGCCAGAAAAGCCCGGAAGAGCCGGCCGCCAGCAGGGAAACAGAAAACCGGTATGTGAGAGAAACGGTGCGTGAGCGGGAAAGGCCTCAGCCAATGGCTGGGGCTTTTTTGCGTTTCCGGCCACTCCAGCACGTGCAATAGGCTCCGACTGGAGAGTCGGAGCCTAGGCGTTGGTTGTGGGGAAGGGAGCGGGGGGACTGAAAAGGTATTTAGGGGGAATTAGGCCGCGGACGGCGTCGTAACGGGGGGAGACTGTACGCCACCGAGTAGCAGTAAGGCAACGAAAGGCAGCAGCGGAGAAGAAGAGGTGCTCATGAGAAGCGAATGCGGAAGCAGTAGTAGAATGGGAGCAAGTTAGGTCCCTAATCGACTCTCATTCAAGGACAATGCCCCTGAAAATGTGACATCCATTTTTCAAGTATTTAACAGTAGATTTCGGGGGTTGGTAAAAGAGGGGAAGCCGTTTTTACGTCCTTTTTGCCCGAAGCAGGCCGCGGCAGTTTTGCGGCATGCACCTCTCTGAACTCACCCACTGGCTGGCTGCGCCGGCCGATTTTGCCCAAGGCGCAGCCCTGTACGCGCAGCTGGGCCATAGCCCGGTGTACCGGCAGCTTTTTGCCCTGGGCGAGACCAGTTACAGCCGCCAGCTACTGGAGCGCGAACTGCAGGCGCTGGCCAGCGACCCGGCACCGGTGACAATTGCCCCACCGCCGGCTGCTGCCACTTTGCCGCCCACCCAGGCCCATACTGACGCGCCTGAGTTGCTGCCGTTGCGGGCCCGTTTACGAGGCCTGCGTGACGAGCGCAGCCAGCTGCACGCCCAGCTCACGGCCCCGCGCCTGAGCGAGAAGGACCGCGGCAGGTTTGCGCTCCGGATCCTGGTCCTTGGCGACCAGGTGCAGCAACTTCTGCAGCTGGAGGAGCACGTGCTGCGTCAAGGGGCGCTGCCGCCCGGCCCGGTAGTCCTGGCCGATATCGACGACCAGGGTGAGCTGCGCCGCCGGCTCGACAACCTGGTCGCCACCCGCTCCAAAGTGCGCAAAAATGCCAGGCGCGCCGCGGAGCTGCCGGCCCTGGAGGCTGACATCACCCTGATTCGATTGAAACTAACCCCTACCACACGTGTCTGAACAACTTCTTATGCCGGCGTCGGCCCAGCCTAAGCTGCCCAGCTCGACGGCCGTCGAGCGCATCTACGCCGCCAGCATCGAGGAGGCCGACGGTACCGGCCCCGGGCTCAACGGCCTGTCGCCGGCCGACAAGCTCCTGAATCAGCAGATGGAGGCCGCTTACGCGCTGCTGCTCAATTACCACACCTTCGAGCAGGCCTGGCCACTGCTCCAGAAGCAGTTCGGCATCAGCCGCGCCACGTGCTACCGGCGTTTAGCCGATGCCCAGAACCTGATGGGCGATTTGAAGAAGGTCAAAAAGCAGGGTGCCCGGGCCATGCTCATCACCCACACGCAGATGATGCTCCAGCTCTGCCTCACCCAGCGCCCGCCCGACGTGCGCGGGGCGCTGGCCGCGGGCAAGTTCTTGGCCGTGCTGCAGGGCCTGAACCGAGCCGATACGGCCGAGGATGCCAACAGCGGGGGCGGGGCGACCAACTACGTCATCAACGTGAGCTACCAGGGTGCCCGCGGCCCCAAGAGCCGCAGCATCGACATCACCAAGCTCGACGACGTGTCGGATGCCGATTACGAGCTGCTGCAGGGGGCCGTGAGTGAAAACGTGTTTAGCGTGGAGGCCATGGAGGTCATGCTGGCCGAAACCAGGGGCGAGGAGGCGCCGGGCCATGGTAGTTGATCAGGTCAAGCTGAAGTTCAACCAGCCGCAGCTGCGCTACATCACGGCCCGCGGCAAGAAGGAGGGCGTCAGCCTCTGGGGCCGCGGCACGGGCAAATCGAGCATTATCGCCTGGGACATTCACGAAATCGTGCAGACCATGCCCCGCAGCTGCTGGGTGATCGTGGGCTCGACCTACAAGCAGGTGCTCTCGCGCACGCTGCCCAGCACCATTTCGTCACTGGAGCGGCTGGGCTACAAGCTCAACCGCGATTTTTACATCGGGCGCAAGCCGCCGCCGACGCTCAACTGGGACCGGCCCTACGAAGGCCCGCTGAGCTACGACCACTTCATCATCTTCCGCAACGGAACCGGGTTTCATCTGGTCTCGCTCGATGCCGGCGGCTCCAGCAGCCGGGGCCTGAACGTGGACGGCTTTATCGGCGACGAGGCCCTCTTGTTCGATAAAAACAAGCTCGACGCCGACCTGTCGGCCACCAACCGGGGCAACGGCCAGTATTTCGGCAAAAACCCGAAGCACCACGGCGTATTTCTGTTTTCGTCGATGCCCTGGGGCGACCAGGGCCGCTGGCTGCTCGACAAGTCGAACTACTATGAAAACCACGGCGTGGACCTGGTGGAGCGGCAGAACGCGCTGATCGATGCCCAGGTACGCTTCCTGGACGCCGGCAGCGACGAGGAGCGGCTCAGTATCTGGCGCGAGCAGGTCGTGCCGCGCATGCGGGACGTGTCGTATTTCCCCTCGGCGGCCAAAAAGGGCACGTTCTACTCCGAGGCCAACGCCTTCGACAACATCCAGAACCTGGGCCTGCAGTACCTGCTGGATCAGCGCAAGTTTATGACCGACTTTACCTTCATGGTGGAGATGATGAACCGGCGCCCTACGACCGTAGAGGGCGGCTTCTACCCGCAGCTCAACCAGGCCGTGCACGTACAGGAGTGCGCCGACGACAGCTATATCCTGGGCCTGGAGTATGATCTGGGTAAGCTGAAGGCTGCTGGGGGAGCCACCTATGGCATAAGGGGAATGGAGAAGGACGAGTCCACGAGCCTGGGCGACAGCGACTGCCGCGCCCACAAGCCGCTGCGCGTGTCGGTGGACTGGGGGGCGCGCATCACGACGCTGGTCGTGGGCCAGCCCCACCCGGACCAGCGCGAGTACCGCTTCCTCAAGGGCATGCACGTCAAGCACCCAGCCTTTATCGACGATCTGCTGGACGAGTTCTGCCGCTACTACCAGCCCCACCTGCTGAAGGAAGTGGAGTTTCTCAGCGACGAGGAGTACGGCAACGCCCGGCGTCCAGATAGCGCCTACACGCTCAACGAGCAGTTCATGCGAGGCTTGCGGCAGCGGGGCTGGCGGGTGAGGCCCTACGGCCTGGGCCGCATCCCGGGCCACCCCACGCGCTACCAGCTGGCCCAGACGCTGCTCTCCGAGCGTGACCCCCGGCTGTTGCGCCTGCGCTTCAACAAGGTCAACACCAAGGACGTGGTGCAGGCCATGCTGCTGGCCCCAGTGAGCCAGGACAGCAAGGGACGCATTGTCAAGGTCAAGAGCAGCGAGCGGAAGGAGAGCTTCCCGGCCCAGCATGCTACCCACTACACCGACAACGTGGACCTGCACATGCTTAGCTGCGGCACCGACATCATCAACGCCGGCGTGGACTGGAGCAGGATGCTCGTGGTCTAAGCCTGGTACCTACTACCTCATGATAAGCCCCCATGCCGCCTGCATGGGGGCTTTTTGCTGGGCCTCGGGGTTGGCTTGCGCCAGGAACTGCCAACGCGTACTTCGGTGGGCTGATGCCCTCCGTGTCCTGTTTCGGCGTCCGTGTGAACCACCTGACCCCCACAGATATCCCCGAAGTCGCTCCTGGCAGCTGCCAAAACGCGACAGTGCAAGCCGGGGCATCGCGCTACACGAGTGAGACTGGAAAACGCCCGAAAGCCCCAAAAACGGCCTGGACGCGACGCTTTCGGGGGTGGCAGTGAGATTGGCTTTTTCGTTCGTTTCCGGTGCCTGGGGGCGGTTTCGTGTCCTTTTTGCGGGGCGCGCCGGCCGGCAGTTTTGCGACATGGAAACCCCCGCACCACTTCGCTTAAAGGACGCGCTGGCTTTGCTGGAAGGCGAGGCCCCGGTGTCGGTGCGCTACGTGAAAGCCAACCGCCGCACCGGTGAGGCCGGCGCCTTCGGCACGCTGCCCGCCGCCCGCATTGGCCGCGGCAAGAAGGCCCGCACGGCCACGTTGCGCGCCGCCACGCCGGCCGAGGAAACCGCCCTGGCCGCCGCTGAAGCCGCGGCCGGCATTCCGCCGCCGGAGCTGCTGCCCGTGCCCAACCCCAAAAATCCCAACCACTACGCAAACGCCACCCGCAACCTGGTGGACACGCGCACCGGCAAGCTGGTCAAGGTGCATATCTACCTCATCGTGGCCGTGCAGGGCCGCAAAGTCATCCTCTAATGGAGCAAGTAGTATTCAATAGCGGCGCGAGCGTCGCTTATCTGAACGGGTCGGTGTTCCGCCTGGGCGGGGCCATGGGCGCCGCGAAGGGTACCGCGAAGGGCGCCGGCGTGAAAACCGGCCCCGTGGACGGCGACGTGCCCACTTCGCCGCTGGTCAAGGGCCAGTCGGGCGACGTGGCGCTATGGGGTGACTCGAACGACTTTCCGCAGCAGGTGCTGAGCGAAATTTCCAAGAGCAGCATCATTCCGGCCGTGCTGGACTGGAAAACCCGCGCCATCAATGGCAAGGGCATTGTCTACGGCAAGGTGGTCGACTACGACAAGGACGGCAACGAGGTGTTTCAGCGGGAGAAAAACGACGAAATCCGCGACTTCTTTCGCCGCTCTAACATCGGCCGCTACTCGTTCGAGGGCATCCAGAACCTGGTCAACTTCGCCAACGGCTTCCCCGAGCTGATTCTGAGCCGAGACCGGAGCATCATCACCAGCCTGAGCGTGCCGGACACGGCCTTCAGCCGCTACTCCGTGCCCAAGCCAAACATGGCCGTGCCCGAGTGGCTGCACATCTCGGCCAATTGGCCCGAGGCCAAGCCCGGCGACGGCTTCACGACCTCAGTGCCGGTGCTCGACCCCTACTTCGACGTGGTGGAAAGCCTGCGCGCCGACACGCGCGGCTACAAGTACATCTACCCGCTCTCGCTGCCCTCGCCCGGCCAGGCCCTGTACCAGCTCATTGCGTGGAACAGCATCCGCAAGTCGGGCTGGCTGGACGTGGCCCTGGCCATACCCGAGTTCAAGAAGGCGCTGTTCAAAAACCAGCTCAGCCTCAAGTACATTATCGAGGCCCACGAGGGCTACTGGAAGTGGAAGTACCCGGACTGGGACACCAAGCTCACGGAGGATCGTCGCGGCATCATTGCCGCCGAGCTGGCCGAGTTTGAGAAGACCATGGCCGGCGCCGACGGGGCGGGCAAGTCGATTCTGACCATCACGTTCACCGATCCGCAGTCGGGCGAGCTGATCCAGGCCTTCAAGGTGACGGCTATCGACGACAAGATCAAGTCGGGCATTTACATCGAGGACTCGCAGGAAGCCAGCAGCCACATCTACACCGCCCTGCAGGTGGACCCGACGCTTTCCGGCATCTCGCCCGGCAAGGGTATGGGCGCCGGCTCGGGCTCCGACAAGCGGGTGGCCTTCAATGCCTTTATCGCCACGCACTACTACCTGCAGCAGCTCATCATCGAGCCGCTGAACCTGGTGCGCGACTACAACGGCTGGGACCCCGACATCGAGTTTCGCTTCCTCAATCCGCAAATCAACACGCTGGACCAGGCCACCGAGGCCCCGGCCAAAACTGCCTAAAGAAACCTGGCTAACGATGCTGCTGACCCTACTAAAGACCTGTGAAGAGCTGCGCCGCTACGTGCGCGTGGAAACCAGCGACGTGCCCGAGCCGGTGCGCCGCGAGCAGGAGCGCCTGCGCGGCGCGCTGTTACTGCCCGTGCTCGGCGCCGAACTGCTGCGCTGGCTCGATGCGCAGTACGCGGCCGGCCTGCTGCCCGAGCACGACTCGCCGGCTGCCGAGCTGCTGCGCCTGGTGCAGGCGCCGCTGGCCCGGCTGAGTTTGGCCGGCGCGCTGGACGAGCTGCAGGTAACCATCGACGAGACCGGCGTGCACATTCAAACCACGCAGACGCACAAAACGGCCTTTCAGTGGCAGATCAACAGCCTGGCCAAGACGCTCAGCCGCAGGGGCTACGCCGATATGGTCGTGCTGCTGCGCTGGCTGGAGCAGAACTACGCCACCGCGACTGAGCTGCCGCTGCAGGCCTGGGCCGCCGGCCCCGGGCGCCACCACCGCCGGCAGCTGCTCACCAGCCCCGACGAGTTCAGTCGCTTTGAGAACATCCAGGACTCGTGGCCGGTGTTCGAGGCCCTGCGGCCGCTACTCAGCCGGCAGGAGCTGTTCGTGTTGGAGCCGCAGTTGGGCTACGATTACCTGAGTGAGCTGCGCGAGCAGGTACGCACCCGCACCGTGACGCCCGAAAACGAGGAGCTGCTCGAGCAGTTCGTGCGGCCGGCGCTGGCCAGCTCCACGCTGGCCCGGGCCGTGCCCGAGCTGGGGCTGCGGCTGACTGGCGACGGCATCGAGCTGATGATTGCCCGCGTCGACGACTCGAACGCGAAAGAGGCCGACGCTGGGCTCGACCAGTTGCTGCAGGCCCGGGCTTTCGAGTCCCAGCGCGCGGCCGACATCCTGCTGGAGAAGATGCGCCGCTTTCTCAACCAGCGCGCCTCCGCCACCCGCTACGCCACCTACTTCACCCTGGGACCCTACCGCGCGCCTGACGCGCCGGTAGGGTCCCTGAATACCGCGGAATCCCGCGTTTTCCGCGCCTGCTAATGCTGTCACTTATCCTGCACCCACGCGTGCTATCCGTGCTGGAAAAAGCGTGGCATCTGTTCGAGAAATACGTGTTCAACGACTGGAACGCGCTAGCTTTTCTGATGGTGCTGTTCCTGCTCGATACGGGCCTGGGCATGGCCCGCAGCTTCCGGCAGGGGCGCTTCCACTCGCGCGGTATGCGCCAGATGTTCACCAAGCTGCGCGACTACGGCGTGGGCATCGTCGTGGCCCACGTGTTCTGCAACATCGAAGTCGACGGCAGCAAGTTTCCCTGGGCCGAGTACATGGCTTTCGGCGTGAAGGGCGCCATTTACTTCTTCATCCTGCTGATCGAAACCAAGAGCATCGACGAGAACCTACGCGGGCTTGGCGGCCTGGGGTTGCCGCTGCCCAAATTTCTGCGTCGCGGCATGACCGATTGGGAGGAAACCGGCCAGTTCCGCAGCAAAACGCCCCCGGACGAGCAACTGCCCACCATGCCTGAACCTGATTCAACCACGGCGCCCACTCAGGGCGCCATAACCCCCGCCATATGAGCGTACACAGGAAAACCGACGCCGCCGGTCGGGCCTTTATCACGAAGGAAGAAGGCGAAGTGCTCCAAACCTACCGGTGCGCCGCCGGCGTGGCCACCATCGGCGTGGGCCATACCGGGCCCGACGTGCTGGCCCGCATGCGCATCACCCGCGAGCAGAGCCAGATGCTGCTCAGCCAAGACCTGGCGCGCTTCGAGGCGGCCGTCAACCGGGTCGTGACCGTGCCGCTGACCCAGAACCAGTTCAACGCCCTGGTTTCGTTCGCCTTCAACCTGGGCGAAGCGGCCCTGGCCAAGTCCAGCTTGGTGCGCTACGTCAATACCACGGCCGTCCGCGACCAAGCCACGCTGCAGAACTACTTCCGGATTTGGCGCAACGTGAACGGCAAGCCAAATGCTGCTATCGAAGCGCGCCGGCTGCGCGAGGCCGCCTTATTCAGCAAGCCATGAAGGGGCTGCGCTTCCAGGATTGGGTGCTGATTGCGCTGGTATTGCTGCTTTTCTGGCTGGGTGCCGGCTGCGCCTCCGTGCGCCCGGTACCGGCGCTGGTGCGCGCGCCCAGCCCCGACTCGCTGAAGGCGCTGGCCGCGCTGCCGGCCTACCTGGTGCCGCCCCCGGCGCAGGCCTCGGCCCGGCAGGTGGCGCGCTGGACCGACGCCCAGACCCAGGCCCTGGCCAACGTCAACGCGCCGGATCGGGGCCGGGTCAAGCTCAAGAACGTGGGCAACACCGACTCCGACGTGTCGGTGCAGCAGGGGCTCACCGGCCGGCAGCTCAGCACCGCGGCCGTTATCGTGGCCTTGGCGGGCCTGGTGCTCTGGCTTAAGCCCTGGCGCCGGTAAATCATTTACCCTTTTTCGTTTCTGCTCATGGCCAACACACGCCAGCGCCCCATCGGCTTCGGCCGGGAAAATGAATCTGACCCCAACGGGACCGGCGACGGCTTCCAGTGGCAACCTGGCGACGCGGTGCCCGAGGAGCCGGCCCCTGATCCGCCGCCGCGCCAACCTAAGGCCGAGCCGGTCTACGTCGGAACGGGGGAGGGCCTGGCCATTCTGGCCGCCTATGATCTGTTTGCCCTAACGCCGCTCAGCAACCTGGAGCAGCAACTGCTGCAGGTGGTGGCCGGGCTGGAAAAACGAATTGAGGAATTAGTGTAGGTTTGCCGTGCCGGGTTTACAGGTGTGTGTCCTGGCCTGAATCACCTACTGCAACTCGAAGCCTCGCCTCACCAGCGAGGCTTTTTCGTGTCCTTTTTCACCGAGGTAGCCGGCGGCAGTTTTGCCCCATGATACCGCTGCAGATCTGGGGCACGAAGTACTCGGTGCCCGCTTCCTGGAATGAACTCACCCGCGCCCAGCTGCTGGGTGTAATGGGTATCCTGTATGGCTCCCCCGAGTGCCCGCCGCTGCCGCCCCGGCTGCGCCTGCTGGCCGTGCTGAGCGGCGTGCCAGTGGCCCAGCTGCTGGCGCTACCGGCCGTGCAGTGCGTGCAGCTCTATGCGGCCACTGACTTTGTCTTTGACGAGCAGCAGCGCCTGACTGAGCAGCTGCTGCCCGAGCTGCAGGCGCTGGGCTCCCGCGTGCGGTGGGTGGGGCCGCGCAGCAGCTTTCGCAACCTACTCTTCGGCGAGTTCATCTTCGCCGATACCTATTTCCGGGCCTGGAGCACGCACCGCTCGGCCCAGGCCCTGGACTGGTTTCTGGCCACGCTTTACCGCCCGCTGGTGCCTGGCCTGGGCCCGAGCGACGTGCGCTGGCAGGGCGATAGGCGCGAGCCCTTCAATGAGCACCGCACCGAGTACCTGGCCCAGACGCTGACCCGCATTCCGGACGCGCAGAAGCTGGCCATTGCCACCTGGTACCGCGGCTGCCGCGGCCAGCTCGAGCAGGAGTTTCCGGAAGTGTTCGAGGTGCACGAGGCCGACGCCGGCAGCGCCCAGCAGGCCGGCGACTGGGGCCGGGTGCTGCGCAAGCTCTCCGGCGGCGCCTTCGGCACGCTGGAGCAAACCTCCCGCCAGCACGCACGCACCATCCTGGCCGAAATGCAGGATCTGGCCCGCGACTACGCCAAAGCTAAACGCTCTACTTAATGCGCACTACCGAATACAACGCCCTGTTCCGGGGCCTGGCCACGCGCCACAAGCTGATCCAGCACACCGAGGCGGCCCCGCGCTACGCCCGCATCGTGGTCAGTATCGACCCCTACCAGAAGGTGGTGGACATGCACGAGCTGATGACTAAGATTATCGGCGTGCGCCTGAAGCCCGGCCCGGGCGAGCAGGTGCTGGTAGTAGAGAGCTTCCACACCCAGTACCGCGAGGCGGGCGACAACCGCACCCGCCTGCGCTCGGGTGCCTTCATGGTGCTGCAGCAGGTCAAGACCAAAAACCACGACGCCATCGAGCAGGTGCTCGACGCCACCGAGCAGACCGGCGAGCAAATCCTGGGCGCCATCCTGGCCGACTCCAAGTACCAGGTGAAAAACCGCTTCGATCCAAACAGCATCACCAGCGACGAGCTGGGTCCGCTCGGCGACGGCACCTGGTACGGCACCCGCTTCGACTTCGACTTTGTCACGCCGGCCTCGGCCGCGCTGGCCTACACCCCCGACGCATTCATCTAACCATGGCAGGAGAACGGTACGCCCAACTTATCCTCAACAGCATCACCCCGGCCCCGGGCGATGAACTGTCCATCTGGCTCAACGGCGCCTACCAGCGCTTCGTGGCTTCGGCCGCGCAGTTTCCTTCGGATCCGGAGGAGTACTACTGCCAGGGCGACTACAGCGGCGCCGGCAGCAACCTGGTGCGCTACGCCAACGCCGTAACCCTGCACGACGCCATCGAGGCCCGGCTCACGGCCCTGGGCGTGCCGCTGGCCTACACGCTGGCCGTGGCCTCGGACTCGTTCACCAGCAACGGCGTCATCACCATTACGGCCCGGTCTTACGACCTGCAGTGGGACTTTGCGCCCACCACCAGCCCGCGTCTGAACTTGGTGTACTCGGAGCAAAGCCTGCCCGCCATCCGGCCCATCACGCTGGGCGTGGAGGTGGACCCGGTGCTGCGCTTCGGGCAGGCCACCGGTGCCATTCGGCTGCTGCCCACGGCCGTGGGCGCCGTCTCGTTCACCTACGCGTGGGCGGATGGGCCCACCACCCAGAACCGCAGCAACCTGCTGGCCGCCGACTACACCGTAACCGTCACGGCCGACACCGGGGCCTCGCTCACGCGCGTCATTGCCGTCGAGCAGAATCCGCGCCTGAGCGTGGTGGTGCGTAAGTTCGACGACTCGATCCTGCTCACGGTGAGTGGGGGCGTGGCCCCGTACACCTTTGCCTGGCAGGATGGCCCTACCACGGCCAGCCGCTACAACCTGGCCGCTGGCAGCTACGAGTGCACCATCACCGACGACGAGGGGGCTACGGTCACGATTTCGGTGGAGCTGGAGGCCAGCCGCTATTACTTCTCGCGCAACCCTATCACGCTGCCGCTCGATGCCGGCGACGCGTACCGCGCCGACCCCAGCCTCAAGCCCAACCTCACGTTTCTGTGCGAGGTGTTCATCGAGCCCGAGTATCTGAGCGGCGAGTTCGTGCGCGTCGGCGCGCCAGTCGAGCAGCCGGCTGACCGGCAAGGGCGCACCGTGTTCCAGGTCGAGGAGCTGCTCGACGCCTACCTGGACTATTACGTGCCGGCGCCCGACCAGCGGCGCATCGCCCGGGCCGACCCGCTGTTCCGGCGCTTTTATTTGCAGCACGCCGAGATGTACGGCGCGCCGGCCGAGCGCGCCGGTACCACGACGCTGCTGCAGCATTACGTACTGCTGGGCGGGCTGAGCGGCTACGAGGCGGCGCAGCGCACATTTTTCACTTCCTACCAACCGGCGCATCGGCCCTTCTTTACCTGGCAGCCGCGCGAACTGCTGGTGGCCCCGGACCAGCCCGAGTTCCTGCTCTTTCAGGTGCCCACGGCCACGCTGCCGCTGATCCGGCAGATAGCGGTGGCCACTTATCAGGACGGCAGCACGGCCACCGTGTTTGTGGACGAGGTGGAGGGCCCGCGCCGTTACGAACTCTACTGCCTGCCGGCCGGTCGCGCGCAGCTGGCCCTGCCCGAGCCGGCCGGCAAGCACCTGGTCAGCTGGGAAGTGTTTGTGGTCGACGAGGACGGCGTGGCTCAGAGTGAGCGGCGGCGCTACGTGCTCGACCGCCGGCTAGTGGCCCAGCGCCGCTACGTGCTCTACGCCAACTCGCTGGGCGGGCTCAACACGGCCGCTTTTCTGGGCGAAGCCCAGCTGGATGCCGAGGTGAGCGGCGAGGAGGCCGAGCGCGGGCCCGTGCCGTTTCCGGATCCGCTGGCCGGCGACGTGCTGGTGCTGGACCGCTCGCTGCGCCCGGTGGTGAAGCTGGCCAGCGGCGCGCGCGAGAACTCGCGCGAGTGGCTGGCTACGGCCCAGGACCTGCTGCTCTCGCGCCGGGTGCTGCTGCTGGGCCCCGGGCGCCGGTGGCTGCCGGGCGTGGTCAAGGTCCGCACGGTGCCGGTGCTCAAGGAAGGGGAGTGGCAGCAGACGCTGGAACTGGACTTTCAACTGCCGCGCGAGCGGCACTACACGCCGGCGCTGCCGGTGGTGCCGGCCGGCCAGCCGGTGCCGCCTGTGCAGCGCCAGGATCTGCTACTGCCATGATTGGATTGAAAACTTCCCGCGGCTGGCTGGATCTGCTGCCCGGCACCGTGGGCATCGAAATCAGCAACCCCTACTTCCGCTACGACGCCGTGCCGGGCGTCACGACCTACCCGTTTGGGCTGCCGATGACGCCGCCCAACCTGCGCCACCTCAACTTCCCGCACGTGCTGGCCGCCCAGGGCGAGCTGCCGGCGCCCGAGCCGGTGGAGTTTTACCTCGACGGCCTGCTCTGGCGGGTGGGCAGCCTCGTGTACCAGGAACATCAGCCCGAAAAGCGGCTGCTCCAGTACAAGTTCGTGGCCGGCGCCACCGACCTGCAAAGCCGCATCGACGGGCTGCTGCTGGGTGCGCTCAACCTGGGGCAGGTGCCACTGGAGCTGCGCGCTGACGCCCCAGACTATGCGCTGGGCACGATCCGCAACACGGCCTTCTACGGCGACAAGAACCCGGCTTACTCGGGCTACCTGAACCAGTATGCCGGTGGCTATACCGGGGTGGCCGTAGCCCCGCAGTTGCGGCTGGTGCCGCTGCTGCGCCGGGTGCTGGCGGCCGTCGGCTACACGGTATCGGGCGAGTGGCTCAGCGACGCCTCAGTGCAGCAGCTGGTCGCGTACTCCGACCGGGTGGCCGAGGACGCGGTCGGCGTGCGGCTGCCGGAACTGGTGCTGAGCCGCCACGTGCCGGCCGAGCTGAAGGTGGGCGCGCTGCTCGTAGAGCTGCAGAAGCTCTTCGGGCTGGGCTACGACTTCGATCTGGCCCGGCGCGAGCTGCGCATCGTGCGCCTGCGCGACGTGGCGCTCGACGACGAGTACTTGGTGCGCGACGCCGGCCAGCTCACTCGCGCGCTGCCGACCGCTTATGAGGGCTACAGCCTGGAATTCAGCTTTGAATCCGACGACGAGCAGCTCAAAGGCTTTGATAACAGCTGGGCCAAGTTCTTGCTCGGCGCTGGCAAGACGCCCATCAAGGCCGACGCCGGCACGCTGCACTGCCTCACCGATGGCGCGACCGGGCAGGCAATGCCCCACATCGTGGCCAAGGGCGCCTCGCCGGCCTACGGGCTGGGCGACGACTCGCGCTGTGGGCTGCGGCTGCTTTTCGACCGCGGCCTGCAGGCCGGCTATCCGCAGTGCACCAACGGCCGCGAAGCCGGCAGCGCACTGGCCCTGCAGTGGGCCGGCGCGAACGGGCTTTACGCGCAGTGCCACCAGTCCTGGCTGGAGCTGCTGGCCCGCGCCGGCAGTGAGGAGCGTGTAGTGCCCTTCCGGGTGGGCGACTTGCTGGCGCTGAATCCCGGCCGCAAGGAGATGCTGGGCCCGCGCAAGTACCTGTGGGAGAAGATTTCGCTCACTGCCAGCACGGCCCGCCGCCTGGAGTCGGCCCGCTGCACCTACCGTCCCGTGCGCCGATGAGCCAGAACCCAGATATCATCCGGCAGGAGCTGGAAGTAGCCAACAAGTGGCTCGACATCAGTATCGAGCGGTTCGTGGCCAACATGCGCAAGCTGAAGATTGTGGATACGGGCACGCTGCTCGACAGCTTCAAAAAGCAGGTGGTGGGCTCCTCTGAAGGGCGGCTGCAGCTGCAGCTCAGCTATGCGCTCTACGGCAAGTTCGTGGACATGGGCGTGGGCCGTGGCATGGGCCAGGGCGTGCGCCGGGGCGACGACGGCTACGACCGAATCCGGCAGAGCCGTGGCCGCCTGAAGCGCTACAACCGCAAAAAGCGCAACTGGTACTCGCGCGAGATGGGCTACCAGATGAAACGCCTCAGTGAGCTGATGAGTGAGTTGCACGGCATGCTGCTCATCAGCGCCACCTCGGACGCGCTGCCGTCCGAGGACGTGACCCTTACCTTTTAAGCTAAGTACCCATGGCAGATACTACCGAAGAACGGAAAGTTAAAATCGTCCTTGATGCGCAGCAGCCTAATGCCAGCATCAAGGAAATGGCGGCGGGTGCGGCTGTGCTTAACAGCCAGCTCTCGAAAATGGCGGCCGATGACCCCGGTCGGGCTAAGCTCCAGGATGACTTCGCGCGGCTCACGGCCCGCATCTCCGAAACGCGGGCCGAATTGCGCACCATCATCCAGACGGAGGAGGAGCTGGCCGCAGAGCAGGCCAAGCTGGCCGAGCAGACGCAGGCCTTGGCGGCCGCGCAGGAGCAAACCGTGCGTAGTGGCCAGCAGGCCACGGCATCGATGCGCGAAATGAAGGATGCCGCGGCTATTCTTAGCCAGCAACTGGAGAATACGCGCACGGACGACCCGGGCCGTGCGGCGCTGCTGCGCGACTACCAGGTACTGCAGCAGCGCATCAGCGCGGCCGGTGAGCAGATGCGCACCTACCAGAAAACAGCTGAGGAGTTAGCCGAGCAGCAGCGGCAGCTGGCGGCTGAGACTGAGCGGCTGAATCAGGAAAACCGCGAAGTCATTCTGAACGGGCAGAAAGTCAATGCTTCGTTCAAGGAAATGAAAGACTCGGCAGCGTTGCTGGAGCGGCAGCTGCACGAGTTGTCAGCCGACGACCCGGGCCGGGCGGCTATGCTGCGCGACTATCAGCAGCTGCAGAAACGCATCCACGATGTGCAGCAGGAGATGGGCGACACGGCCGAGAAGGGCTTTACCATGAAGGACGCCTTGCTGCTGGGTGGCGTGGAGGTCGGCCTGGAAGCAGCTGTCGACGTGGTCAAGGAGCTGGGGGCGGAAATTGCTCAGACGGTCAAAGAGTTCGAGGACCTGCGCGGCAAAGTCAATACGCTCACCAATGCCACCGGCGCGGAGCTTGACCAGCTCACGAGCGGCGTGGCGGGCCTGGCCAAGACGTTTAACAAAGAGTACGACGAGATTCTGGTGGCCAGCAACTCGCTGGCCAAGCAGATGGGCATTTCCCAGCAGGAGGCCCTGCGTCTGATTGAGCAGGGCTTCATTGCCGGCGCCGACGTCAACGGCGAGTTTCTCGACCAGCTTAAGGAGTACCCGGCCCAGTTCAAGGCAGCCGGCGTGTCGGCCGACGAGTTCGTGGGCATCATCAGCCAGTCACAAACCAGCGGCGTGTTTTCCGATAAGGGCGTCGACGTGGTCAAGGAGTTCGGTCTGCGCATCCGCGAGCAGACCTCGGCCACCAAGGACGCACTGTATGCCGCCTTCGGGCCCGAATTCACCAAGGAAATCCTTGACGGCGTCAATAACGGCAGTATCTCGTCGGTGCAGGCTCTGGAGCGGGTGTCGCAGAAGATGAACGACACGCAGATTCCGGCCGCCCAGCTGCAGACTGTGATTGCCGACGTGTTCGGCGGGCCGGGTGAGGATGCCGGCCTGGACTACCTGAAGTCGCTGAAAAACGTGGGCACGGGTATCGACGCGTTGGTGGATAAAAACAACGTGTACGTGCAGCGCCAGCAGGAGCTATTGGCCTCTAATAAGCAACTGGCCGCCACGCAGAACGAGCTGGCTAAGGAGTTTGAGGGTACCGGCAACAGCCTGCAAGTGCTCGGCAACGAGGGGATGGTGTTCATCTACACGCTGCTGACCTCACTTATTGTCACGTTCAAAGAGCTGACGGCCCCGCTGCGCGAAATCTGGGACGAGCTGGGCCGGCTGGCCGAGTCGTTTGGCCTGGTAGCAAAGGAGGGCAGCCTGGCCAAGGATATTGCCAATGGCATCGGTGCCGTGCTACGCTTTCTGCTCACGCCCACGCGCCTGGTCTACGAAGGGTTTGGGATGCTGGCCCGGGCACTGATCGAGTGGGTGAAGCAGTCGGAGCCGGCCAAGGCGGCGCTGCTGGTGATGATTGCGCCTCTGCGGCTGCTGTTTGATTTGCTGCGCGACTCGCCGGCGTTCTTCGAGGGGTTCGTGGCGGCCGGCTCCTCAGCCTTCACCCGGGTGGGTCGGGCCTGGAAGGCGGCCCTGCGCGGCGACTTTTCCGGGGCCATGCAGGAGTTTGCCGATTTGGGCGCCGGCGCTGCGCGCGAGTACCTGCGGGCCTTCAACGCGGCCCGGGCCCTACGGCCCGAGGCGCAGGCCAGCGAAACCAGTAGCAACGGGGGCGAGGATCCGGCTGGTAAACCGTCTGGTGGTGGCGATGGTACGACGGAAAAAGACCGCGCTAAGGCCGCCGCCGACGCCGCTAAAAAGGAGCGTGAGGAGCGAAAAAAGACCGATCAGCAGCACCTGGCCGACCTGAAGCAATGGGTGGCCGAGGAAGGCGCTCTGCTGCTGCAGCGCAATGTGCTGAAGGAGCAACTAGGGGCGCGGGAGCTGGACGATGCTGCGTTGCGGCGCGAGCTGGAGCGGCAGAAGCTCTTCGAGGCCGCCACGGCTAAGGTCGACAAGCTCACTGGGCTGGAGGCCGATTACACCGAGCAGGTCAAGGCCATCGTCGTCGAGCGCGACCTGCAGCTGCGTGAGCTGGTCGACAAGCATAAGGCAGAAGAGGAGGAGCGACGGCTGAAAGCCCTCGACGAGAAGCTGGCGCTGAACGAGGCGGACGCCGAGGTGGCCCTGGCCGAGCTGGAGCTGAAGCTGGCTAATGGCGTGCTTAATGAGCAGGCCTACCAGGACGCGGTGTACGCTGTCAAGCAGGCTGCCCACGCCCGGGAGCTGGCCCTGCTGCAGGAGCAGGGCGGCAAGGAGTCGGCCGAGTACAAGAAGGCCAACGCGCAGTTCCTGCAGGAGCAGGCCGCGCACGTGGCCAAGCGCAAGGGGCTGGACGAGGGGCTGGTCAAGTTTCAGCAGGGCCTGGCGGCCGTGCGCAAGCTCATCGGCTCGGAAGAGCTGGGCGCGCTGGCCGAGGTATTCGGCAAGAAGTCGGTACTCTACAAGGCGTTTGTCGTGGCCCAGAAGGCGCTGGCGCTGACCGAAATCGGGCTGAACCTGTCGGTCGAGATGGCCAACAACGCCAAGGCGGCCGCCCAGAACCCGCTAAACGGGCCCACAGCCGGCGCCGCCGGGGCCACGCAGCTGTTCGTCACCAACGGCCTGTCGCTGCTGCGCGCCGGCCTGGCCTCGGCCAAGGTGGTGGGCTTCCGCGAGGGTGGCCCTACCAGCGCCTCGGCCGGCAAGGGCCTGCTGGATCTGAATCAGCTGCGCGTGTCGCCGGGCGGCGAGCTGCTGGACCAGGACGGGTTTGCCGTGGCCGGCCTGGTGCACAAGAACGAGTACGTGATTCCTGAGTGGATGCGCGCCGACCCGAAGGTAATGCAGGTGGAGCAGTGGCTGGAGCAGAAGCGCCAGCGTGGCGGTGGCAGCTACCGGGAGGGCGGCCCCACCACCGAGGGCGATAGCCCAGTGCCGGTCGGCGCCGGCCTAGCAGGCGAGTCGTCGGAGGTGACGGCGTTGCTACGCACGCTGGTCGAGGGGCAGCGCCGGCAGGACGAGCGCATCGACACCTGGGCCCGGGAGCTGACCGTGGTGCAGCAGATGTACGAGCTGGACCAGGCCTACGACACCTATAAGAAGGTCAACCAGCAGAACGGCGTTACTACTTAACGGGGTGCTTAGACTCGCGCTTTTATCTGCTTTCTTTGGGATTCTTGGTAAGGGCTTACGCCAAGGATGAAGTCGGATTCTGCCGCTGAGGCATACAGCAGAATCTGACGTTACCTCCCAGAAAGAGTCTTACACCCAACACTTCTCTTACTTAAATCACCACGTATGAAAACGGTATTAGTGCAACGGTATGATAACGAGCTTGACATACTAGCAATTGCTGAGCGAGGCTATAGCGACGTATATGATAGAAGCAAAAGAGAAGACTTTGATCTAGTACTCGTAGTGCCTACCAGTGCAGCTCGCACTAGTGTGACGGTGGTCGCTACACCCACCTCGAAGCAATACAAACCAACGGATGACAGTCCAGCCTGGCCAGGTAAACCTGACAACTATAAAGTCAGAATTGACGTGCGCAATGTGCGCTATACAAGTGTTGAACGCGTCAAAGCGGCATTTGCGAGTGCTGGGCTAACCTGGGCGGCTGCGTGGAAGATCATGGTGGCCGACCTTGAGGAAGAAATCTTCCTAGAGCCCGCAGATTTGGCCACACTCGAAATGGAAGCGGAAGCGGCCAGTGCCACAGGCGCAGGCACCAGCGGCCTCTTTGAAGGAAGCGATACGCGCATCCCCGTTAACCGATATGAGCGCAACCCCGTCGCTCGACGCCAGTGCATTGAGCACTATGGAGCAACGTGCAGTGTATGTGGATTCGATTTTGGGCGGGCCTACGGCGACCAGGCGAGTGGGTATATCCACGTTCACCATCTGATTCCCTTGTCACTTAGGAAGCAAGAGTACGAAGTAAAGCCTATCGAAGACCTAAGGCCCGTCTGCGCGAACTGTCACGCTGTACTTCACCTACGCAATCCACCTTATTCTATTGAAGAGCTGAAGCAATCCTTGAAATACACGCCAGTTTTTCAGTCTTAGAGTTTAAAGGCCGCTGCTGTCGTTGAGCTACTAGTGCATGGCATTGCCCGAGAAATCGTGGGCAATAACGTGATTATGACCAGAAGGTAGTGTTCAGATTAGAACTCTATTTTGAACGGTTGTGCTACCCACGCTAACGCCCCCGAAAACGCGGTTTTTCGGGGGCGTTAGCGTGAGGTGTTATGAACATGCCTTTTGTAATATTGTGTAAAAGACCGTTTTCTTGAACGAAGGTAGCTACTAGAAGGAGCCGCTATTTCATACCGCCTTACCCTACCTCTTTATGAAATTTCTAGTCTTTTTGATAGGTCTCGCTCTATTGGGCGCAACGGCATGTCAACCGCCAGAAGAGGAGCCAATCCTACTAAACCCAACTCATCAGGCAGTAGTTGCGGAAGTTTATTATGCTATTCAATCTGCGTATGAGCTGTCATCCCCAGATACGATGCGTTTTGCGTTGCGTCACCGATTCATCAGCAGGCATGACCCACGCCGCACGCTGGAGGACGCCCACTCTTTTCTTGAGGGTAACCATATAGACGTGCCAGCTGATTGGCCGCTCGTCATCACGCCGGCGGCTCCAGCGGTGGCGCCCCCATACGCCATTACTATTGGTCAGGATCTGCTACGTGTTGTGGTGCTTACCCACGGCGATACGGTGCGAAGCAACATCAACCAGTTCCTCACGGTATCAACTCCCATTCCTTTGCCTGCTGGCCAACAGCTTGTGTACTATGAGATGGGCCACAAGAGAAACATGATGAGTGCCGGCTTCATGCTTCTGGTAGTAGAGCCGACGGGTAAGCGGCGCTTAATAGCCGAGCGAGGAACGTGGAACAACTGACCTGCCGCACCAAAACCGCATATTTGAGGGGAAGAAAGCCAGCAGGAGGAATTTAGGAGAATGCTCATTTCCGTGAACCGCTAGCATCGACCTGCAAGCTACTGCAGCACATGGCGAGTTTAGGAAACTCGTCTACGAATCAAAGTTTACGAAACGCGTCGAGGGGATGAGTTTCGTAAACTCGGTAGCCTCCAAAAAACGCTCGATTTCTGGACACTTCCTGCGCCCACCTCAAAGGCCCTGAAAACACGGTTTTTTGGGGCCGTTTTTGTGACCCTTTTTTGGACACGTTTTTAACACGTATTTTGGTTATCGTAATGCCAGTTATATCCACCGTCTCGAAATCGTGGTAGTTTTGGCCTCCCCGGGCGGGGTACTGCCAGCGGGGTACTTTACCGAGGCAGGTTCGGCACGGTATCACTCAAATACCACCGCGAGACGTAGGCAACGACTCCTTCATCACCTTCTGTGAATTCAACGAGGACCCAATTATGATTCGCGGCCAGCTCCCGCACTCGGAGTGGCGTATGGTACTCCACTTGGTAGATGGCTATGCCGTTCGCTGCGGGTTGCTTGCGCAGATTCAGTAGGCTGGCCGTGACATAATAGGTCGCACCAACCCGCAACGGCTCCACAGTATTCCTTCCTTGGAGGGGAAGGGAAACTACTTCAGAAGCCCTCAGGGCCTCAGGAGGCCCACACAACACACTGCAAAGCCACCAGAACAAGAACATGAACCAAATATAAGAGGGCTATATCCCTTACCAGCTTAGGTTGTTCGTAGCTCAAGCAAAACCAATCGTTTTTGAACTGAGAAGCTCTTTTACGTACTGTAAAAGACAGTTGATAGCACGTAAACTGACCCATAACATTTTACAAACGGACTTTCAGAAAAGGTCATAGGTTTCGGCTTGGTGGTAGCAAGTGCCCAAAACACTATTTTTCAGCATGGAAGCTGCCATCTACGCCCGCGTGAGTACCCGCGACAAGGGTCAGGACAACGAGAACCAACTGCGCGAGTTGCGGGCCTTCGCCGCGCGGCTGGGTTACACAGTATATAAAGAGTACCTCGACACGGAGTCGGGCGGCAAGGCCGAGCGGCCCCAGTTCCAGCAACTCTTTATTGATGCGCACCAGCGGCGCTTCGATGTGGTGCTGTTCTGGGCCCTGGACCGCTTCAGCCGGGAGGGCGTGATTGAAACGCTCAACCACCTGCAGCGGCTCTCGCACTCGGGTGTGCAGTTCAAGAGCTACTCCGAGCAGTACCTGGACTCGACCGGTATGTTCAAGGAGGCCATCATCAGCATCCTGGCCACCATTGCCAAGCAGGAGCGGGTCCGGCTGGGCGAGCGGACAAAGGCCGGACTGGCCAAAGCCGTGGCCAAGGGTGCGACGCTGGGCCGGCCGGGAGTCGACCCTGAGAAGCAGGCGCACGTGCTGCGGCTTAAGGGCACTGGCATCTCGAACCGGGCCATTGCTACTGCACTGGGGCTTTCGCCAAGCACGGTGGCCAAGTACTTAGGCGCGTAGTTTCCTGTCCTTTTAGCAGGCTAAGCTGAGGGTGAGTTTTGGGCTCTTGTTTCACACATCCCAAACCAAACCCCAGTTTTATGAGAAACCTCGTTGTGCTGCTTTTCGGCGGCATCGGGCTGCTGCTGGCCACCGCCTTTAGCGCGCCGGCCTACGCTCAGCAGCCAAGACCAGACCTGGCCACCCTCCACCTGCAGGCGCGCCACGTGCACGTCGACGTGGCGGCTGCCCCAGTTGCAGCCGAGCAGGTGGGTGTGGCCCAGCTGGCGGCCGTGCTGCCGGACGAGCGCCGCAAGCCCCACCCGGAACGGTTCTACACCCGGTGGCGCCGGGTACACGGCCGCTGGTACCAGTTCACCTTCCGGCGCGGTGAGCGACGCGCCATGGTCACGACGCCGGAGCTTGGCTGGCGAAGTAGATTGTTGGTGTAAGTATCAATACAAAGGGCTCTCGGCAGTATGCCGAGAGCCCTTTGTATTAAAAGTCCGGCATTTTGGCCAGTTGATCGTCGTCGTCAAACATGCCCAGCTTGCGCAGGTAGGTGGCCGTGATGCCGGCGTGGGCGTGCCGGCAGTGGCGCCGCACCAGCTCGATGTCCTTGGTGGCCAAGTACAGATTGATGGCCCCGGTGTGCTTGTAGCCATAGACCGTATGCTCGCCATCGAGCAGGCCCACAGCCTCCAGGACTTTGCGGTGGCGCTTGGCAAACCAGTTCTTGCCCACCGGCACGGGGCCGGGCTGCCGGTCGCGGGTGAAGATGTAGTAGTCGGGCGGGTAGCTGCGCAGCCCGGCCTTTTCGATCATCGCCTCGAGCTGGCGCACGATGCCCACGTGCTCGGCCTTGTTGTTTTTGGCCCGGTCGGCCGGGATGAGGACGGTGCGGGTCTTGATATCCTTGACCCGCAGCAGGCGCAGCTCGCTGCCACTGCGGATAAAGCCATAGTAGATGAAGCCGATATAGAGCAGCAGCTGCTCGTCGCCCCGGGCCTGGATTTCGGCCGTGATGCGCTGGCGCTCGGCTTCGGTGTAAGGCGTGTGGATAGGGGAGGCCTCCACCCGGCGCAGCTCCGTGGGCTTGCACGGGTTGCGGGTCAGGATTTCCTGCTTGACCAGGTAGTTGAACGAGGCGTTGAGGCTGTTGCGGTAGTTGTTATAGGTCTTGGCCTCGATGCCGCGCTTGCTTTGCTGCTCGAGAAAGTTGGTGACGTGGGGCAGGGTCAGGTAGCGCAGCGGCAGGTTGCCGAAGAAAGGGTACTCGCGGATGCGGCGCAGGGCCACGTTGTAGAACTCCGTGCCGACGCCGGCGGCCGCCTTGCGCTCGACCACCCACTCGATGGCTTCCTGCACCGTGGCTTTTTTCGGGTCCAGGCCCAGCGTTAGGGCCGGCGTTTCCCCGGCCGTGTAGCCTTCCTCCAGCAGCTGCCGGATTTCAGCCATTCTCTCTTTGCACACCCGCCGCCGCTCCCGCAGCGTGGTGTATTTATTCATGCCCGTGTACTGCTTGCGAACGAAGATTTGCTTGTCCGTATCCCAGATCCGGTAGTCGATATACCACCGTTTGGACATATCGCCATCCGCGTCGAATAGTCGGGGTTCATACTCCGGCGAAAACATGGAGCTGTGATAAAACTGTGATAAAAAGATAAAATGCAACAAAAAACGGCCTCTCCGCAATGGAGAGGCCGTTTTCGTGTGTAGCGGGGACGAGAGTTGAACTCGTGACCTCAGGGTTATGAATCCTGTGCTCTAACCAACTGAGCTACCCCGCCGGGTTTTTGGTGCTGCAAAGGTAAGAACAAGATTTGTTCCGGCACAAGACCTGAAGCAAAAAAAACCCGTGTATATTGCTTCCCTACGGTCTTTGGTGAATGCTGCGGACCAATAAATTCCTAAGTCTGTTCTGCTTATGCCTCTTTCTGCCACACGTCACAAACATCGGTTCACTGTCGAATTTCCTATCAATGCCTCCCCGAAAATCCTGTATCCGTATTTAGCTTCGGCTTCCGGGCTGTCGCAGTGGTTTTGCCAGGATGTGCGTATCGACGAGGATCACCGCTTTAACTTCATCTGGGACAATCAGCCCCATTTCGCAGAAATGAACTCGCACCGCACCAACCGCTCGGTGCGCTATGTCTTCCTCGACCAAAACAAGCGCCATACGCCGGATGCCAACTACCTGGATTTCACGCTGGAAGAGTCGCAGCTGACGCAGGAAGTGTACCTGCGGGTGCTGGACTACTCCGAGGAAACCGACGACGACGAGTTGCAGGGCATGTGGGAAAGCCTGATCGTGAAGCTGCGTGAACTGGTAGGCGGCTAAGCGGGGTTTACACAGTAGAAAAGCGGAGCGGACGCGAAACGGACAGTATCTTCGTTTCCGTTTCGCTCTTTTTTGTGGCCCATTCCCGCCTGCGCGCCCGGTCGCCGCTACTGTATGAAAAAACTCGATAAGCTTATTCTGAAGGCCTTTATGGGGCCGTTCCTGCTCACGCTGGCCGTAGTGGAGTTTATTCTGCTGACGCAGTATATGCTCAAGTACCTCGACGACCTAGTGGGCAAGGACCTGGGAGCCGAGGTGCTGGCGCAGCTGCTGTTCTACTTTGCGGTGCTGCTGCTGCCCATCGCCCTGCCGCTGGCCGTATTGCTGTCGTCGCTGATGACCTTTGGCACGCTGGGCGAACACCACGAGCTGACGGCCATCAAGACCTCGGGCATCTCGCTGACCCGCATTCTGCGGCCGGTACTGCTCACCAGCCTCGCGCTGATGGTGGGGGCCTTCTGGTTCAACAACGCCATTGTGCCCAAAGCCAACCTGAAAGCGTTCAGCCTGCTCTGGGACGTGCGCCAGCAGAAGCTCGCCCTCGACATCCGGCCCGGCGTCTTCTACAACGGCATTCCCGGCTACACCATCAAGGTGAATGACAAGCTGGGCGAGGACGGCGAAATCCTGATGGGCATCATGATTTACGACCATACGCAGGGCTCCGGCAACATGCGCGTAATTCTGGCCGACTCCGGCCGCATGTTCACGCGCTTTGGCGGGCAGTACCTCGGCCTGGAGCTGTTTCGGGGGCAGAGCTACGTAGAGCAGCCCGATGCGCGCAGTCGTTCCGGGGCCACGTTCATCCGGCAGGCCTTCAACCGCAACATGATTACGTTTTCGCTGAAGTCGTTCGACCTCAACCGGACACAGGTGGAGCTGTTTTCTCAGAATAAAATGATGAAAAACATTCCGCAGCTGGAGTCCTACATCGATTCGCTGCAGGGGCGCCTGCGCACCGAGCGGGAGCAGGTGCCCAAGCAGATTGCGCCCTACTACTCCTACCTGCGCTTCGATACCACCGGCCAGGCCCAGAACCGCCGGACCGAGCTGATCCAGGTGGCCGAAACCCGCCTGCCGGTCCTGAACGTGGGCGTGCTGGAACAGGCCACCAACCGGGCCCGCAATGTCCGGGCCTTTGCCGGCACCACCGGCGAGCGGCTGGCTAATCTGGCTAAGGAGTCGGGCAACTACCGCATCGAAGTTTACCGCAAGTACGTGCAGTCGGTGGCCATTTTGCTGATGTTCCTGATTGGCGCGCCGCTGGGAGCCATCATCAAAAAAGGTGGCCTAGGCGTGCCGATTCTGGTTTCCATCCTGTTTTTCATCGTCTACTACATTCTGTCCATTATGGGCGAGAAGTACGGGCGGGAAGGGGTGATGCCCGTCACGGTGGGGATGTGGATGTCGACGGCGGCGCTGCTGCCTTTTGGCCTGTTCTTCCTGTACCAAGCCCGCAACGACTCCGGCCTGCTCGACTGGAACCTGGGGCGTTTTGTGCCTGCGTGGCTGCGCTGGCCATTTCGGGGCTACAAGAAATCCGTTTGATGGGCTGATAAGTTGAAGATGGTCACGCCCTTGCCCTTTTTCGTCCAAGGCAAGGGCACTTCATTGATCAGCACATCAACACGCATCAAATAAATCCTTACCTTTGCCGACACCCCGAAATGCGGGGTGGCTTTCTTTTTTTCATACTTACTATCAAAGACGGGGAAACCTATCTGCCGATGAAACTCACTACCGAAGCAAAACAGGCGATTTTCGAGAAAAACAGCCTGCAAAAAGTAGCCACCGATACGGGTTCGGCCGAGGCTCAGATTGCGCTGTTCACGCACCGCATCACGCACCTCACCGAGCACCTGAAAGTGAACAAGAAAGACTTCTCGACCCGTCTGGGTCTGCTGAAGCTTGTTGGTAAGCGTCGTCGCATGCTGGACTACCTCCAGCACCGCGAAATCAACCGCTACCGCGCCATCATCAAGGAGCTGGGCATTCGTAAGTAAGCCCAATGCCTGGAGCAGGGAGCCTTCCAACCCGGAAGGTTCCCTGCTCTTTTTTTGTCCGAAACCAACAAGTGCACCATTTGCTAGGTTCGGGCGTTGATTTTCCTGAATAAGATTCTTTAGAGCAAAACGGGGCCGCTGCCGGCCCCGTTTTTACGGCTGCTCGCCCGCTGCACGCTTTCCACAAGCACCCTCTCAGATGCCCAATTACACCGCGGTTACCAAACACATTACGCTGCCCGACGGGCGGCAGATTTCCATCGAAACCGGCAAACTGGCCAAATTCGCCGACGGCGCCGTTGTGGTGCGCCTCGGCGACGCCATGCTGCTGGCAACGGTCGTGTCGCAGCCCAGCTCGCGCGGCGACGTGGATTTCCTGCCCCTGTCGGTTGACTACCAGGAGAAATTCGGCGGTGCCGGCAACATTCCCGGCTCGTTCCAGCGCCGCGAAGGCCGCCTCTCGGATGCCGAAATCCTGGTGTGCCGTATCGTAGACCGTATCCTGCGCCCGATGTTCCCAAAGGACTATCACTACGAGGTGCAAGTGATGATTACCCTGATTTCGGCCGATAAGACCGTGCAGCCTGACGCCCTGGCCGCGTTGGCCGCCTCGGCTGCCCTCTCGATTTCGGACATTCCTTTCGCCGGCCCCATCTCAGAGGTTCGCGTAGCCCGCATCGACGGCAAGCTGCAAATCAACCCCCTCACCGCCGACATTGCCCGCGCCGACATCGACCTGATTGTAGGTGCCACCGCTGATTCGGTAGCCATGGTGGAAGGTGAAATGGATGAAGTAAGCGAAGAGGAAATGGTGGAAGCCATTGCCTACGCTCACGAAGCCATCAAGGAGCAGGTGCGCGTGCAGCTGGAACTGGCCGCTGAAGTGGAGAAATCCCACGTGAAGCGCGAGTACCCGAAGTACGAGGAAAACGACGACCTCAAGAAGCGTATTCAGGAAGGTGTGTACGAGCAGGCCTACAAAGTGGCGCACTCGGGCAACCCCAGCAAAGCCGGCCGTAAGGAAGGTTTTGGCGCCATCAAGAAGTCGCTGACTGCGCAACTGCTGGAAGAGCAGCCCGAGCTGGACATGAAGATGTTCGGCCGCTACTACTCTTCGGCGGAGAAGAAGGCTATCCGCGACATGATGATCAAGGAGCGCACCCGCCTCGATGGTCGTCAGCTCACGGAAATCCGCCCCATCTGGAGCGAAGTGAACTACCTGCCCGGTGCCCATGGCTCGGCCCTGTTCACCCGCGGCGAAACCCAGTCGCTGACCACGGTGGCCCTCGGCACCAAGCTCGATGAGCAGATCATCGACACGGCTATGACCTCGGGCTACAGCAAGTTCATGCTGCACTACAACTTCCCGGCCTTCTCGACCGGTGAGGTGAAGCCTAACCGCGGCCCCGGCCGCCGCGAAATCGGCCACGGCAACCTGGCCCAACGCTCGTTGAAGAAGGTAATGCCTTCCGACGACGAGAACCCCTACACCGTACGCATCGTGTCGGACATCCTGGAGTCGAACGGCTCAAGCTCGATGGCCACCGTTTGCGCTGGCTCAATGGCCTTGATGGACGCTGGTATTCCAATCCGCGCTGCTGTTTCGGGCATTGCCATGGGCCTCGTGCAGGACAAGGAAACCGGCGAATACGCCGTGCTTTCCGACATTCTGGGCGATGAGGACCACCTCGGCGATATGGACTTCAAAGTAACCGGCACCGAAAAAGGTATCGTGGCTTGCCAGATGGATATCAAAATCCAGGGCTTGAGCGCCGAAATCATGACGGCTGCGCTGCATCAGGCTCGTGAGGGCCGTCTGCACATTCTGCGCGAGATGGCCAAGACCATTGCGGCCCCCGCAGCTGAGCTGAAGCCTCACACGCCTCGTTCGCACAAGATGCTGATCGATAAGGAGTACATCGGTGCCGTTATCGGACCCGGCGGCAAAGTCATTCAGCAGATCCAGAAGGACACCAACGCCACGGTTATCATCGAGGAGAAGGACGAGAAAGGCCACGTAAGCATCTACGCTTCCAACCAGGAAGATATGCAGGCGGCCATCGACCGGATCCGGGCCATTGCGGCCACGCCGGAAATCGGCGAGACCTACAAAGGCAAGGTGCGCAGCATTCAGCCGTACGGCGCGTTCGTGGAAATCATGCCGGGCAAAGATGGCCTGCTGCACATTTCGGAAGTATCGCACGAGCGCCTCGCCGCGCTGGAAGGCGTGCTGGAAGTAGGGCAGGAGATTGACGTGAAACTGCTCGACATCGACAAGAAAACGGGCAAATACCGCTTGTCGCGCAAGGTGCTGCTGCCGAAACCGGAGCGCGCTGCTGATTCCAACGGCGCAGCTTAACCGCTGCCGCCGAACTTTCGCGGGTACCGGGGTGTTGCTTTCAACTGACCCGGTACCCGCGTTTGGGTATCCCTCGTATACCGGACCAACACGACCTTACTAGCATCAACAACTCAACTCTCTCGCGCCCGCAATGAGACAGCTAAAAATCAGCAAGCAGATCACCAACCGCGAAAGCCAGTCGCTGGATAAATACCTCCAGGAGATTGGCAAGGTGGATCTGTTAACCCCCGACGAGGAGGTAACGCTGGCGCAACGCATCAAAGAAGGTGACCAGCAAGCGCTGGAAAAACTCACCAAGGCCAACCTACGCTTCGTGGTGTCGGTGGCCAAGCAATACCAGAACCAGGGCCTGAGCCTGGGCGATTTGATCAACGAGGGCAACCTCGGCCTGATCAAAGCCGCCAAGCGCTTCGACGAAACCCGGGGCTTTAAATTCATTTCCTACGCCGTTTGGTGGATTCGCCAGTCGATTCTGCAGGCCCTGGCCGAGCAGAGTCGTATCGTGCGTCTGCCCCTGAACCGGGTTGGCTCGCTGAACAAAATCAGCAAGTCGTTCTCGGAGTTGGAGCAGAAGTTTGAGCGTGAGCCTTCGCCCGAGGAAATTGCCGAAGTACTGGAGCTGACCACCTCGGAAGTGGTGGATACGCTCAAGATTTCGGGTCGCCACGTATCGGTGGATGCTCCGTTTGTGCAGGGCGAAGAAAACCGCCTGCTCGACGTACTCGAAAATGAGGACGAAGAATCGCCCGACACCGGCCTGATGAACGACTCGCTCCGCAAGGAAGTGCAGCGCGCCCTGAGCACGCTCACCAAGCGCGAAGCCGACGTAATCACGCTCTACTTCGGTCTGAACGGGGAACACTCGCTCACGCTGGAAGAAATCGGCGAGAAGTTCAACCTGACCCGCGAGCGGGTTCGCCAGATCAAGGAAAAGGCCATTCGCCGCCTGCGCCACACTTCGCGTAGCAAGGCCCTGAAGCCGTATCTGGGGTAAGTAGTTCTACCCCGTAGCAGAAAACCCTGACCTTCGGTTGGGGTTTTTTGTTTAATCTACTCATCACGTTCTGCAATGGACAAATTCATCCAAAGTACCGTTGTAGGGCCGATGCTCCAAGATGCCGATTTAGACGATTGGTGGCAAAGTCAACCGGTGGCCGTACCGTTTTTCGACAATCAGCCAGTAAGTGTTGTCCTTTCCGGTGTGCTTAGCGCTACTGCTGCGGACTTAGCTGACATGGATGAGTGCCTGACGCACTTCCTGGCTTTGGGTGCGGCCGACCGGCTGGCGCTTTCCGATTTAGTCTGGGCTAATTACCAGGAAGTAGTGGAAGCGGTTGGTGAGGACCTGGATATCCGCATTGACACGCCGGCCGATGTATGGGCGCACGTGCATCCGAGGGAAATACATATATCCTGGCGGGACCGACGCGACGAGGACATATACCTGAGTGTTGAGTGCGCTTGCGACTGGGAAATAGAGCACGGCTTGCAACTGGTATTTCGGCGGGGACGCATGCTTACGCGGGTCAGCCAGTGTGATGGGCAACTGACCGAGGCCGATGCTAATGACTGGCCCGATGAGAAGGATGCCCTTCTTTCGGCCTACAACGCTACTTTTACATCTCCAAAAAATCAGAACGTACTCGAATGAGCGAGAATACCACCCCAGAACACATCAAGTGTCTGATTATCGGCTCCGGCCCGGCCGGCTACACGGCGGCTATTTACGCGGCCCGCGCCAACCTGAAACCCGTGATGTACCAGGGCCTGCAGCCCGGCGGCCAGCTCACGATTACCAACGACGTCGAGAACTTCCCCGGCTACCCTGACGGCATCATGGGGCCCGAAATGATGGAGGACCTCAAGAAGCAGGCCGCCCGCTTCGGTACCGATATCCGCTACGGCATTGCTACGTCGGTGGACTTCTCGGGCCACCCGCACCGCGTGATAGTGGATGAGAAGGTAGAGCTGACGGCGGATACCATCATCATTGCTACCGGCGCGTCGGCTAAGTGGCTGGGGCTGCCCTCGGAGCAGCGTCTGAACGGTTCGGGCGTATCGGCCTGCGCCGTGTGCGACGGGTTCTTCTACCGCGGCAAAGACGTTGCCATTGTGGGCGCCGGCGACACCGCGGCCGAGGAGGCTACGTATCTGGCCAACCTGTGCAACAAGGTGTACATGATTGTGCGCAAAGGCGAGATGCGGGCTTCGAAAATCATGCAGAAGCGCGTGACCGACAATCCCAAGATTGAGGTGCTTTGGAACACCGTCACCGACGAAATCCTGGGCGAGCACGCCGTGGACGGTGCCCGCGTGAAAAACGTGCTCGACGGCACCACCCGCGACCTGGTCATTGAGGGCTTCTTTGTGGCCATCGGCCACGACCCGAACTCGAAAATCTTCCAGCCCTATCTGCACCACGACGAGCAGGGCTACCTGAAAACCATTCCCGGCACGGCCAAAACCAACGTGGACGGCGTATTCGCCTGCGGCGACGTGCAGGACTTCAGCTACCGCCAGGCCGTAACGGCGGCCGGCTCCGGCTGCATGGCCGCCTTGGATGCCGAGCGGTACTTGGCTGCCCTGGGCGACCACTAAGTGCAGAAGCCAAGGAGTGAATGAAGGAGTTAGCTTGCGTTACACTATCGAGGCTGATAGAACGTTGAGCGGACTGCTTCATTCACTCATTGTGCGCTTCCCTGCTACACCCATTAAATTTTTGCCCTTGCTCCATTTTGTGAAACACTGGCTGCTGCCGCTGCTACTGATCGGGCTGTTCCTTGGCTTGCCCGGCCAGCTGCTTGCCCAGCGCCGCAAAGCGCCGGAGCCGAAGGCGAAAGCCGGCTCTGCGGGCAAGCGGAGCGACTTTTTCCGGATTAAGTCGCCCACCATCCGCTACGTGCGGCCCGATACCACCATCCTGATTCAGACGGAAGAGCTGCCCGACGAGGGCTCCGATGCCGCCAAATCCATCTTCTTCAACCCGGCCAAAAAGCTGTCTATCGTGAGTGAGGATACCTCCACGCTCAACGAAGGCGGGCAGCACATTGTGGAGATGAAGGAAGAGGTGCAGATTGACTCTTCCTGGATTCAGGTGGCCGGTTATTACGCCATCTGGGATACCCACAACATCAATCCCTACCGGGTAGATGGCCGCCGCATCAGAGACACGCTCAACCTGAAACTCACGGAGCCGGAGCGCCAGCGCTACGCCAAAATGCCGCTGGTGAAAACGCCCATGACGTCGGATTTCGGCTTCCGGGGCTACCGCTGGCACTACGGCGTGGATCTGGACCTGGAAACCGGCGACTCAGTGAAGGCGGCTTTCGACGGGGTGGTGCGCATTGTGAAGTGGGACGGCTCGGGCTACGGCAACTACGTGCTCATCCGCCACTACAACGGCATCGAAACCCTCTACGGCCACATGCAGAAGTCGCTCGTGACGCCGGGCACCTTCGTGAAGGCCGGGGAGCTGATTGGCCGGGGCGGCAGCACGGGCCGCAGCAGCGGCTCGCACCTGCACTACGAGGTGCGCTACGAGGGCAACCCCATCGACCCGGAGCAGATGTACGACTTCCCGGATTACCGCCTCATCAAAGACAACTTCCAGATTACCTCCGGCCTGTTTGCTTACTACAGCAAGTCGCTGAAGTACCGGGGCGGGAGCGTGCCGGGGGCGGCTACACGCAGCGCCAGTGCCAGCAGCAGCAAGCCTACCCAGGCCCGCCGCATAGTGTCGCACAAAATCCGTAGTGGCGATACGCTCTCGGAAATTGCCGATAAGTACGGCGTGTCGCAGGCCCAGATCCGGCGCCTGAACGGTGGCACCGCCGTGCTGCGCGTAGGCCGGACGCTGCGGATCAAGTAAATAGTGTAAGAGTTGAATGGTTAAATGGCTGGTCGTTCATCGCATCGTCGGAACAGCCAGCCATTTAACCATTCAGCTTTTCAACCTTTCAACAAGATGAAACTAGATATCCTGGCTTTCGGGGCGCACCCCGACGATGTAGAAATGTCAGCGGCCGGTACGCTTCTGGGCGCAGCGGCGGCCGGCAAGAAAATCGGCATCGTGGACTTTACCCGGGGTGAGCTGGGCACGCGCGGTACCCCGGCCATCCGGGCCGAGGAGGCTGAGGCGGCCAGCCGCATTCTGGGGCTGCACGCCCGCGAAAACCTGGGCCTGCCCGATGGTTTCTTCCGCAACGACCGGGAGCATCAGCTGCCGCTTATTGCGGCCCTGCGGCGCTACCAGCCCGACGTGGTACTCTGCAACGCCATACACGACCGCCACCCCGACCACGGCCGCGGGGCGCAGCTGGCCTCAGATTCCTGCTTCCTGAGTGGCCTGCGCATGATTGAAACCCTTGGCGACGATGGCCAGCCCCAGCTGCCCTGGCGGCCGCGTCTGGTGTATCACTACATCCAGGACCGCCAGATTCCGGCCGATTTCGTGGTGGATATTACGGCCCACTGGCCGAATAAATGGGCGTCCATTCAGGCGTATCATACCCAATTTTTCAACCCCGACCTCAACCAGCCGCAGACGTACCTTTCCAGCCGGGAGTTCGGCAATTTTATGGAGGCGCGCGCCCGGGAGTTCGGGCATCTGATTGGGGTGGAGTTTGGCGAAGGCTTCACCCGGCAGCGGCCCGTAGGAGTGCGCGAAATTACGGAGCTGATTTAGGGCTGACCTCAGCAAAAAGGTGCCGCCCCGGCTTCCCGCCAGCACGTGCTGGCAGGGAGTCGGGGCGGCACCTTTTTGGGCGGTGAGTGCTGACTGCGACTACGCGTGGTAAGTGGGGTGGAAGTGGCTGAGGGCCGCCACCGCACCGTCATCGTGCGTTAGCCGCTCGGCGCACTTACCGCAGCATACCGCCTGCGCGGGCGTGCCGGCGCTACGCAGCACCAGCACCGGAATGCGCGTGTGGTAGGCCTGCGTGGTGGTGTAGCAGGCATCGAAGTAGTGCAGCAGCTCGGCGCGGCTGGCAGGCGCTACTATTAGCAGCTGGGCCTGCTGGCGGGCGCAAAACTCGCTCACACCTTCCAGCGGCGCCTCATCCTCGAGCAGGTGGGTTTGTACGTTGGGCCAGGTCAGCTGGCGCAGGGCGCGGGTCTGGGCTTGCTTGAGCGGTAGACGCTGCCGGCGGTCAGTAGGTGCGTAGAACTGCACCAGATCCAGGGTGCCGGGGAAGGCCTCGGCCAGGGCCGACAGCCGGGGAAGGGTGTGGAGTGGCAGTGTGCTGAAGTCGGCGCTGAACACCAGCCGGCTGGGCAACGACCGGCGGCCCGGCGGCACCACCAGCACGGGGCAGGCAATGAGGTCGGCAATGGCGGCGGCGTGGTTGCCGGGCGCTTCCTGCCGGCCGCAGTCGACGTGCTCCAGGCTCATCACCACCAGCTGGGCGGCGCAGCGGGCTACTTCGGCGGCTATGTGGTCATGGAGGCAGCCGCTGAGCACGCGGTAGTGGTAGCGGATGCGGCGGCCGTCCTGGCGGGTGAGCTGCTGGTAGCGCAGGCGCTCCACGAGGCTGCGCAGACGCTGCTCTTCCGCGGTCAAGTCGGCGGCGGGGGAGGCCGCATCGGCCGCTGGGGTCTGGCAGTAGAGCAGCACGATTTCGGCCGGCCAGCGCACGGCCAGCTTGTTGGCGTAGGCGAGCAGGTGTTCGGCCGAAGCCGTGTGGTCGAGGGGAACAAGGAGTGTGTTCATAAAGCAGGCATCAGGCGACGGGACAGGAAGAAGTTTGTGGCAGTTAATGGCAATAATGAACGGTAGGTGGCGTAACCGGCCGGGCTACTGCGGCCGAAGCGGCAGCGCTCAGGCGCGGGCTCAGGTACGGAATGCCCAGCCCCAGCCCGCGCATGATGAACAGCACCGCCAGCACCGAGGCGGCGTAGGGCACCACCCGCCGCATACCGATGCGCCAGGCCAGCGGCACTATGCGGCCGCTCAAACTCAAACCCAGCATCAGCGGCAGGGTGCCCAGCCCGAAGCAGGCCATGTAGGCGGCGGCCCCGGCCACGCCCGGCGCGCTCAGGGCTCCGGCCAGCGCCAGATACACCATACCGCAGGGCAGCAGCCCGTTGAGCAGGCCCGTGGTGAACAGTGCTCCCCAGGATGCCCGCTGAAACTGCGACGCTAGGGCCGTTTTCACCCAGTTCAGCGGCCGGTTCAGGCCAACCAAGGCGGCGAAGCGGCCGGTGTAGCGCTCCGGCACCGCCACCAGCAGCAGAATCAGCAGGCCCGAGGCCACGGACAGGCTTTGCTGCCAGCCGGCCAGCCGCAGGCCCTGGCCCAGCAGGCCGGCCGCCGCCCCCAGCGTGGCGTAGGTGGTAGTGCGCCCCAGGTTGTAGAGCAGCCGCCCACCCACATACTGCCCCGGCCGGCCGCCGGCTTGGCCCGGTAGTGCTAGCGCAATGGCCCCGCACATGCCCACGCAGTGGAAGCTGCCCAGCAACCCAAAAACGAAACCGGCCCAGAGCATAAGGGAGTAGTGAGATGAGAGTATTGGGGAGTGAGTCGGGGTAATGGATGCGGACTTCCCGCACTCAGTGCGTCAGACTGCTTTCTGAACCGCAGTTCATGGCTGCATAGTGGCAGTGCTACCGGTTATAGAACCAGCGTTTTTTCGAGGAAGTAGGCCTGTCCGCCGGCCGTAAAATCGAGGCGGATGCGCCAGTAGCCGGGCTGCATGCGGGCCGTGCTGAGCTGCTGCCGGCCCGCCACCAGCTGCAGCGGCAGCGTGAAATCGAGCTGCTGGTTGGAAGGGCGGAAAAAGTGCAGCGTGCCCCGTGCCCCCTGCGCCGCCAGGGCTGCGGGCAGCTGCAGCAGCAGGCGGTGCGCGGCCACTTCGTAGCGCAGCTCCACCGGCGCCGGCAGCGCCGCCGTGCGTGCCACCGACTCCAGCCGCTGCTGATACACCAGCTCCTGCTTGTAGTAGTCGGGGCTGACCAGATCGACGGGGGTGCGCATGGCCTGCTGCACCATGTAGCCGATGTAGCCCGCAAACAGCAGGAACACGGCCACGATGGCGTAGGGCCAGAAAGTACGGTTGGCGGGAAGAGAAGTCATGGCGAAAAACGGTTAGCGGCGACGGTGCTACTGCACCGGCCCGAGGAATTTGGTGGAGGTTTCGGCGACCAGCTGCTGGCCGCTGAACAGCCCGATGCGCAGCGTCTGGTTGGTGCGGTGCAGCGCCGTGCGGGGCAGCTCGGCGAAAAACACGCCCTCCGTGATGCCCTGCGCCGGCAGCGTGAGCGGCCGCCCGCCCACCAGCGCAATGCGGCCCTGCGCCGGCTCCAGCACCCGCAGCGTGATGGGGTAGGCGTGGTTGGTTTTGTTGATGACCGAGATGTTGTAGAGGTTGGTGATGGTGCCGGCGGCCGTTTTCTGATACAGCTGCCCCGGCGTGCGCAACACCGTGGCAGCCACGTTCTCCCGGGTTGCCAGCAGGCCCGTAAGTGCCGCCAGCAGCAGCAGCAGTACCCCCGACAGCGCTTTCACCCGGCCCGTAAACCGGAACTTCGTACCGTTGGCAATGCCATTGACCGAGGCGGCCCTGATCAGGCCCTGGGGCAGATTTACCTGCAGCATGATGGCGTTGCAGGCGTCGATGCAGGCGGTGCAGTTGGTGCACTCCAGCTGGGTGGCGCCGTTGCGGATGTCGATGCCGGTGGGGCAGACCTGCACGCACTGGTGGCAGTCGATGCAGTCGCCGGCGGTACGGGCCTGGGCTTTGCGTAGCTTTTCGCGCGGCTCGCCCCGCTGGTAGTCGTAGGCCACTACCAGGCTGTTTTTGTCGAGCAATACGCCTTGCAGACGGCCGTAGGGGCACACAATGGTGCACACCTGCTCCCGGAAGCGTGCAAACACCGCGTAAAACACGCCCGTGAACAGCGTGAGCGAGGCCAGCCCGCCCAGGTGCGCCGCCGGTGGGTCGGTGACAATCCGCGTCAGCTCTTCGGTGCCGATGATGTAGGCCAGAAACGTGTTGGCAATGACGAACGACACGGCCAGAAACAGCACGTGCTTGGTGGTTTTGCGCCAGAGCTTGTCCCAGTCCAGTGCGCGGCGGTCGAGGGCTTTCTGCTGGGGTGCGTCACCTTCCAGCCAGTATTCGATGCGCCGGAATACCATCTCCAAAAAGATGGTCTGCGGGCAAACCCAGCCGCAGAACACCCGCCCGTACACCACCGTGAAGACGATGATGAACACCAGAAACGTGAGCGTGGCTACTAGCAGCAGGAAGAAATCCTGAGGCCAAAAGATCTGGCCGAAGATGATGAACTTCCGGGCCGGCAGGTTGAGCAGCAGTACCGGCAGCCCGTTGATACGCAGCCACGGCCCGGCAAACAGCAGCGCCAGAAACCCGTAGCTGAGCCATTTGCGGTAGCTATACAGGCGGCCGGCGGGCTGCTTGGGGTAGAGCCACACCCGTTTGCCGGCCGCATCTATCGTCGAAAGCGAGTCGCGGTACGAGTCGTCGGGCTTGAACTGAGTGGCGGGCATGGGGGCGTAGGTTGATGGGCGTTCCGGTCCGACGCCGTAGGCGTCTGACCGGCTGTCGTAAGGGTAAGCTGCTGAGTTTTGGGGCCAGTCGGCGCGGCTGGAGGCAGGTGTCGGACCGGCCGACGGCTTACAGCCCGGCCACGGTCTTAGTAGTGGCCTCTTTCTCGCCCTGCGGCTCCTTGGCATTGGCGGGTTTGGTTCCCTGTAGGCTCAGCACGTAGGAGCTCACCTGCAGCATCTGCTTGCTGGAGAGCTTGCCTTTCCAGGCCACCATGCCCTTTCCGTTCACCCCGAACTTGATGGTTTTGTAGACGTGGTTCACCTCGCCGCCGTGCAGCCAGAACTCGTCGGTCAGGTTCGGGCCGACTTTGCCCTCGCCGCTGGTTCCGTGGCAGGCCGCGCAGTTGGTTTGGAACAGGTCTTTGCCGCTGCCTAGGTCGGCGGAGGCCGTGAGTACCTGGTAGGTGGTGACCTGGTTGGGGTCATCGGAGCCGACGGGCACGAACAGGGCCGCCTGCTGCATTTCCACGGCGTATTCGGCGGTTTGTAGCGGCCCGGCCTGCAGCACGTGGTAGTAGCCCACGTAGCCGATGGCAATGAGAATGGTGAGGTAGAAGCCGTATTTCCACCACGGCGGCAGGTCGTTGTCGAACTCGTGGATGCCGTCGTACTCGTGGTCCATCAGTTCGTCGCGCACCTCGCCCTGCACCAGGCGGGCGTCGCCCACCAGCAGGCCCAGCACCTGGCCGCTCCAGGTGTCGTGCACGGTTGGGAGTTCGTAGAGCTGGCGCAGCTGGGGCTTCATCTGCACCACCACGCCCACCAGCGTGAGCAGCAGCACTATCAGCAAAAGACCCAGCAAGCCCAGCAGCACCCAGAACAGCACCTGCTGCCCGGTAAGGGCCGTAGTGGCCGCGGCTGGGGCGGCCGCCGCGGACTGGCCCGCGGCCGCGTAGCCGATCAGCAACCCCAAGATGCTCAGCAGCACAGTTCGTTTGGTTAGCATGAGGCGTCGGGTTCGGGGTGCGAGGTTGGGTACAGGTCGTTGTCGGCGAGGGGCAATGCACTCATGGCGCGCAGGTGCGGCCGGCTGGCCACCGCCACGTACACCAGCAAGCCCAGGAAAAACAAGAAGAAAATGGCGAAGGAAATAAGCGGGTAGATGGTGATGCCCGCAATGGATTGCAAGACGTTCTTATCCATGGTTTGGGGAGGATTGAGGCGGTTTGAAATTGGTTTCCGGTCCGACAGCGGCGCTGCCGGACCGAACCAGATACTACTGCGCTGCGGCTTCGGCGGCCTGCGCCGGCTGCACCTTAATGTCGGTGCCCAGGCGCTGCAGGTAGGCAATCAGGGCCACGATTTCCCGGTCTGATTTCAGCTCGATGTCTTCCTTTTTCAGGTTGGCCACGATGCCTTGCGCCTGCTGCTGGGCGTCGGCCACGGCTTGCTGGTCGAAGCCGGCGGGGTAGGGAGTTCCCAGGCCCTGCAGCACCCGGATTTTGGCCGGCAGCGTGCTGTAGTCGATGGTGTTTTCAAACAGCCACGGGTAGGGCGGCATGATGGAGCCCGGCGACATGCTGGTGGGGTCCATCATGTGGTTGTAGTGCCAGGAGTTGGGGTACTTCTGGCCCTCGCGCTGCAAGTCGGGGCCGGTGCGCTTGCTGCCCCACAGGAAGGGCCGGTCGTAGACGTACTCGCCGGCTTTGCTGTACTCGCCGTAGCGCTCGGTTTCCGACCGGAACGGGCGCACCATCTGGGTGTGGCAGTTGGAGCAGCCTTCCTTGATGTACAGGTCGCGGCCCTGCAGCTCCAGCGGCCGGTAGGGCTTCACCGAGGCAATGGTGGGCACGTTGGACTTCACCAGAAAAGTCGGAATCATCTCCACCGCCCCGCCGATGGCAATGGCCACCGTGGCGCCCACAGCCAGCTGAAACGGACGGCGCTCCAGCCAGCGGTGCCAGTGCCCGGACTGCACGTGCGGGTCCTGGGCTTCGGGCAGCAGGGCAGGGGCCTGGGCCTTTTCGTTGGCCAGCAGCGAGCCGGCCTGCGCCGTTTTGTAGAGGTTGTACATCAGCAGAAACACGCCGCTCAGGTAAAGCACCCCGCCAATGCCGCGCAGGTAGTACATGGGCACCAGCTGAATCACGGTTTCCAGGAAGTTGGGGTACTGCAGCATGCCCTCGGCATTGAACTGCTTCCACATCAGGCCCTGCGTGAAGCCGGCCCAGTACATGGGAATGGCGTAGAACAGGATGCCCAGCGTGCCCAGCCAGAAGTGCGTGGTGGCCAGTTTTTTGGAGTACAGCGGCGTGCGGTAGAGGCGCGGCCACAGCCAGTACAGCATCCCGAAGGTGAGGAAGCCGTTCCAGCCCAAAGCCCCCACGTGCACGTGGGCCACAATCCAGTCGGTGAAGTGGGCAATGGCATTCACGTTCTTGAGGCTCAGCATCGGGCCCTCGAAAGTGGCCATGCCGTAGGCCGTGATGGCCACCACGAAGAACTTAAGCACCGGCTCCTCGCGCACCTTGTCCCAGGCGCCGCGCAGCGTCAGCAGCCCGTTGATCATGCCGCCCCAGCTGGGCGCAATCAGCATGATGCTGAAGGCCACGCCCAAACTCTGGGCCCAGTCGGGCAGGGCCGTGTACAGCAAATGGTGCGGCCCGGCCCAGATGTAAATGAAGATCAGCGACCAGAAGTGCACGATGCTGAGCCGGTAGGAATACACCGGCCGCTCGGCGGCTTTGGGCACGAAGTAGTACATCAGCCCCAGGTAGGGCGTGGTCAGGAAGAAGGCCACCGCGTTGTGCCCGTACCACCACTGCACCAGCGCATCCTGCACGCCGGCGTACATGGAGTAGCTTTTGAACAAACTCACCGGCACCGCCATCGAGTTGACGATGTGCAGCACGGCCACCGTAATGAAGGTGGCAATGTAGAACCAGATGCCCACGTACAGGTGCCGCTCGCGGCGCCGGGCAATGGTGCCGAACATGTTCCAGCCGAACACCACCCACACCAGTGTAATAGCAATGTCAATGGGCCACTCCAGCTCGGCGTATTCCTTGCTGGTGGTGATGCCCAGTGGCAGCGTGGCCACGGCCGACACGATTATCAGCTGCCAGCCCCAGAAATGCACCTTGCTGAGTACATCCGAAAACATGCGGGCTTTGCACAGCCGCTGCAGCGAGTAGTAGACGCCGGTAAAAATGCCGTTGCCGACGAATGCGAAAATGACGGCGTTGGTATGCAGCGGCCGGATGCGCCCGAAGGTGGTGTAAGCCGTGCCCATGTTCACCTCGGGCCTGGCTAGCTCAAACGCGGCCAGCACGCCCACCAGCATCCCGATAATGCCCCAGATGACGGTGGCAATACCAAAGTCGCGGACAATCTTGTTGTCGTAGAAAAACGTGTCGACGGCCGGCGCGGGCGGCCTCGGGGCCGGCGGCGTTTGCGGGGCCGCGGCCGGGAGTAGGGGTTCGACTTGCATAGCCAGGAGGAGAGGAAAAGTATCTGCCCCAAAGGTCCTGGCCGGCCGTTCCCGAAAAGCTGACGAAAGTCAGCCCGCTGCGTGATTGATGTCAGGCAGCGGGCTAGGGCGCGGGCGTTTCCTGCTCGATTTCGTCCTCGAACAGCATGCGCACGGCCGGCGTGTAGTCGTCCTCGTACTGGCCCGAGCGCACCGCCCAGAAAAACGCGCCCAGAAACGTAAGCGCCACCAGCAGACTGATGCCGATAAGCAGGAAAATGATGGTCATGGCGGGGGAGGAGTTTGCACGGTGTAGAGACGCGTATTCGCGTCTCGTCGTTGGTGATGTTGTTTAGCGGCGTGGTTTGGCGCGGTTCCGGTCGTTCAACGACCAGACGCGAATCCGCGGCCATTTACAGCCCCCGCCGCCAGGCGGCCAGGTGCACAAGCAGCGTGGCAAACACCATCACGCTCAGCGAGCTGATGGGCATGAGAATGGCCGACACGATGGGCGTGAACCGGCCCTGCACCGCCAGCGTCAGCCCGATGCCGTTGTAGCAGAACGACAGCGCGAATGTGGCCAGTACGATGCGCAGGCAGTCCTGCGAGAAACTTAGGATAGTGGCCAGCTGCCCGAAGTTGCCAGCCTCCAGAATGGCGTCGCAGGCCGGGGAGAAGTTGGTGAGCGTGTCGGTGAGGGCAATGCCGACGTCGGCGCGCTGCAGGGCCCCGGCGTCGTTCAGGCCGTCGCCGACCATGACGACGGTGCAGCCCTGCTGCCGGAGCTGGGCCACGTAGTCGAGTTTCTGCTGGGGGCTCTGGCGGAAGCGCAGCTCCGCCTGCGGGCCGAACAGCTCCCGGAGCCGGTGCTGCTCGGTATCGTTGTCGCCGCTGAGCACGGCCAGGCGGTAGCGCTGACTGAGCTTCGCCAGCACTGCGGGCAGACCCTCGCGGTAGGCGTTATGGAATGTGAAGCAGCCCTGCACCGCCTCATCCAGCCTGACATAGACGCTGGATTGCAGGCTCGTCGTGGTTTGATTGGCGTGTAAAGACGCGACACTTCGCGTCTCGTCGTTCGCGCCGTTCGGATTGCCCACAGTAGTACCGTTCAACGCCGAGGCGCGAATTGTCGCGTCAATACAATCGTTTAACCCCACGAAGTCGGCCGAGCCAACCCGCACCGCCACGCCGCCCACGATGCCGCGCAGGCCCTGGCCGGGCACTTCGGCAAAGCCGGCTACGGCCAGCGAGCTGGCCGGCAGCTCGGCCGCCAGGCGCTGGCTGAGCGGGTGCGTGGAGTGGCGAACCAACGCGGCTACGGCCTGTAATTGGTGTGGGTTGAGGGCCAGGCCTTCATAGGAAACGGCGGCGCGGTGCACGTCGGTGAGAGTGCCGGTTTTATCGAAGACGAGGGTATCGGCGCGGCCCAGGGTTTCTACTACGGCGGCGTTTTTCAGGTACAGCTTGCGCCGGCCCAGCACCCGCAGCGCCGCCCCCAACGCAAACGGCGTGGCCAACGACAGCGCGCACGGGCAGGCAATGACCAGCACCGACGTGAAGGCCCGCAACGCCATGGCCGGGCTGCGCGGGTACCAGTAGGCCACGGCTCCCAGGGCCAGCACCAGCGTCAGGGCCACGAAGTAGCGGCCTACGTGGTTGGCGTAGGTTTCCAGGGAGGCTTTTTCGGGTTTCTGAAAGGCGGAGTTGTTCCAGAGCTGGGTGAGGTAGCCCTGCGACACGTTACGCACCACTTCCAGCTCCACGGTTTCGCCCATCTGCCGGCCGCCGGCATACACCAGCTCGCCGGCCGCCTTCGCCACCGGCTCACTCTCGCCCGACACAAAGCTGTAGTCGATCTGGCCGGCGCCGCGCCGCAGCACTGCATCGGCCGGAACAAGCTCCTGGTGCCGCACCCGAATCCGCTGCCCCGGCTGCAGCTCCTTCACCGACACCGACTGTTCGCCGGCAGGCGTAAGCAGCGTCACGGCCACCGGAAAGTAGGCCGTGAAGTCCCGGTCGAAGCGCAGGGCGTCGTAGGTGCGTTGCTGCACCCATTTGCCGATCAGCATGAAGAACACCAGCCCGGTAAACGAGTCGAAGTAGCCGGGGCCGCGCTGGGTGGCCACCTCCACCACGCTGGTCACGAACAGCGCCGTGAGGCCCAGGCTGATGGGCACCTCGAGCGTGATGTGGCGCTGGCGCAAGCCCTGCCAGGCCGCCCGGTAGAAGCCGCGCGCACTCACCAGCAGCACCGGCACGGCCAGCAGCAAGCTCAGCCAGCCAAAAAACTGCCCGAAAGTGGCCTGCAGTCCCTCGGTGAAGGAAAAGTAGTCGGGGAAAGCCAGCAGCATCACGTTGCCGAAGCCGAAGGCCGCCACGCCCAGTTGGTAGTAGAGCGTGCGGCTGGCGCGGTGGGGCTGGGCACCCAGCTCGGCCAGCGTAATCTGCGGCTCGTAGCCCACGCTGGCCAGCAGCTGCACCACCGCCCGCAGCGAAGTGCGCGCCGGCCGGTAGCTGACGGTGAGCTCCTTGCGCAGAAAGTTGACCCGCGAGGACGAAATTCCCGCATCCAGCTTAAACAGATTTTCCAGCAGCCAGATGCAGGAGGCGCAGTGCATCTGCGGGATGGTGAGCGTGAGCCGCGCCAGCGTATCGGAGCGGAACGCCAGCAGCTGGCTCTGCACCGCCTCGGAGTCGAGGTAGGCGAAGCGGCCGGGCAGCTCCACGGGCTTTATCTTCTGGCCGGGCGCTGCATCGAGGCGGTAGTAGGTGCACAACTGGCTGGCTGCCAGAAGCTCATACACTGTTTTGCATCCAATACAGCAAAAGTGCAATTTCGGGTTTTCGGCCAGTTTGACAGGCTCATCGGGGCAGGCGTCGCCGCAGTGGGTGCAGGCCAGGGAGGTGAGGGTGTCGGCGGAAACGGGCGCAGTAGGCACGGGCAAAGGGGGCTGGTGGCAGCCCCAAAGCTCCGCCGCACGGCGCGCCCGTTACCTGACGAATGTCAGGCCCGCCGCTGATTCATTTCAGGTGGCTCCGCTTCGAAAACCCGCGCCAAATATTCACCTTTGCCGTGTTGTTCCGGAAGGCCGGGTCGGAGTTGCTCCCGGCCTGGCCTTTTTATTGGCCCGGAGCGGTTGCTGAGTGGCTTTTAGCGCGTGGTTTGGCGCTTGCGGCCGGGGGCTTACCAGTGGCCGTTGCGCAGTTTGGCCGGCTGCAGCACCCGGATATTCTTGGGCGTCAGCTCGATCAGGCCATCCTGCCGGAACTCGCTCAGCGTGCGGATCAAGGACTCAGGCGCGGTGCCCACAATGGCGGCCAGGTCGTCGCGGGAGAGCTGGATGGCGGCTTCCGGAGTGCTGCCGGCTTGCTCGTGCATGTGCAGCAGCGTGTCGGCCACGCGCCGCCGGATGGAGTTGTAGGCCATGTCCAGCAGCTGCTGCTCCCGCTCGCGCACCCGGCCCGCCAGCAGCCGGATAAACTGCTGGCCCACCTCGGCGTTGTGCATCACCAGCTGCAGAAAATCACTCTTCGGAATGTGCACCAGGTCGGCATCGTCCACGGCCACGGCCGAGTCGTCGTAGGGCGTGCGCTGCAGCACCGACAGGTACCCGAAAAACTCGCCGGGACCGTAGAGGCCCGTAATCAGCTCCTTGCCGCCGCCGGTGGTTTTCACGGTTTTCACCCGCCCGCTCTGCACGAAGTACACCCGCGCCGGCTCGTCGCCTTCGCGGTAGATGTCCTGTTTCTTGCGCACGGTGTGGGGCTTGCGGTCCACGGACAGGCGCTGCAGGTCGCCCACGGCGCGGGCATCGTCCAGAAACTCGTGCAGGCCGCCCTCGCCGCGCAGGTCGTAGTCGGGCTGCAGGCGGCGGAAGCGGTTGAGGCGGCCCGTGATGGCGCTCAGCAGCTCGGTTTCGTCGAAGGGCTTGGTCAGGTAGTCGTCGGCGCCCAGCTCCATGCCGCGCCGCTGGTCGGTGCGCTCGGTTTTGGCCGTCAGGAAGATGAAGGGAATGCCGGCCAGCTGGGGGTTCTGGTTGAAGATGTGCAGCACGCCGTAGCCGTCGAGCACGGGCATCATAATGTCGCAGATCACCAGGTCGGGGCGCACGGCCAGGGCCTGCTCCACGCCCAGCTTGCCGTTTTCGGCGGTGTGCACGGCGTAGCCGGCCAGCTCCAGAATTTCGGCGGTGTTTTCGCGAATCGGGGCATTGTCTTCAATCAGCAGAATGGTTTTCATAGGGTATGGAGATGGTGACGGTGGTGCCGACCCCCAGCTGGCTGTGTAGGGCAATGGTGCCGCCCATCAGCTCCAGGTACTTGCCAATGATGTAGAGCCCCAGGCCGGTGCCCGGGATATTGGTGACGTTGCGGGCCCGGAAAAACCGCTCGAACAGGTGCTGCTGGTCTTCCTCCGAGATGCCCACGCCTTCGTCCTGCACCACCAGCGTGAGGCGGCCGGCTTCGGTGGCGGCGCGCACCAGCACTGTGGTGTTTTCGGCGGCGTATTTGAGGGCGTTGGACAGCAGATTGACCAGGATTTTGCGCAGCAGCGACGTGTCCAGCCAGGCGGGCTCGGTGCCCAATAGCTCCGGTACGATGCGCTGGCCGGGCCGTAGCAGCCCCTGCACGTCGGCCACGGTTTCCTGCAGCAGCTCCGGCAGATCCAGTAGGGCGGGGCGGGCCTGCACCCGGCCTTCCTCAATCCGGCCCACCGACAGAAACTCCTCCAGAATGTCGCTCAGGTGCTTCACCGAGGTGCGGATGCGGTCCAGGTGGCGCAGGCGCTTGTCCTGCTGGTCGGCGCCGGGGTACTTTTCGATGAGGGCCGCCGAGGTGAGTACCGTGGTCAGGGGCGTGCGGAACTCGTGCGAGGCCATGCTCACGAAGCGCGACTTCAGCTCGCCCAGCTCCTGCTCGGCGGCCAGGGCCTGGGTCAGCTCGCGGGTGCGCTGCTCCAGCTGGCCCAGGGTGGTCATTAGGGCGTGGGTGCGGTCGGCTACTTTGCGTTCCAGGTCGGCATTGAGGCGTTCCACGCGCTGGCGCTGGGCAATCAGCTCCCGCTCGGCGTCCTTCTTGAAGCTGATGTCGATGATATAGGCCACCACGAACAGCTCGTCGTCGAGGTGGAAATAGCTGAGGCTGATTTCCACCGGAAATACGCTGCCATCCTGGCGCAGGGCCTCCAGCGCGCCGCGGTGGGCGCCCATCACGCGGGCCGTGGGGTGGGCGTTGAAGCCGGTGCGCAGCTGCTCGTGGCGGCGGCCGGCGGCATCGGGCACCAGCTCCTCGATGCGGCGGCCCGTGAGGCCCTCCGGACCGCCGTAGCCGAAAAGCTCCTGGGCCTTGGCGTTGGCCAGCTCGATGCTGCCCTGGCGGTTGCAGACGATGATGCCGATGGTGGCGTGCGCAAACACGGCCTCAAACCGGCGCAGACTCTGGGCCAACTGCTGCTCGGCCTGGTGCAGCGGCTCGGTGTTGGTGAGCCGGATCAGGAAATACGGCTGCCCTTCCAGCAGCAGTGGCGAGGCTTCTACCTGAGCCCAGAACGTGTGGCCGGCCTGGTGGCGCACCTCCAGCTCCTGCTCGTAGCGGCCTTCCTGCCGGATGTGCTCGTGCAGGGCAGCCCGCTCGGCGGGGGGCAGCGGCTCGGCGCGCAGCGTGCGGCGCGGGTCGTGGTAGAGGGCCTGGGCCGAGGGGTAGCCCAGCAGCTGGTAGCCGGCGGCATTCACCTGCGTAAACCAGCCCAGCGTCACGTCGTAGAGGCCCACAAAATCCCGGGCCTGCTCAAACAGAATATCGGTCAGCGGATTCTGGTACAGCGCGGTAGGCATGGGGCAGCAAGAAGCGGGGAAGCGCGCAACTTGCGCAAAAAACAGCAGATGACCTATCTCAGTGGGTATCCTGACGTTCGTCATATTGGCGCGGGTGGCCGGGCGGTAGTTTTGGCCTCGTATTCCCCCGTTTTCACTGTTGCCCATGCCAGGCCATCTTCCACCGGTGGCGCCAGAACTGCCGGCTGCTGCCGTGCTGCTGGTGCTGCTGCCCGCGCTGCCCGTTTCGCCCCAGGCGGCCGGGCCGGCCTTTTCGGCCCCCGATCTGGCTGCGCTTCAGCGCCGGCTGGGTACGGCCGTGCAGGTAATGCAAATCAATGAGGGGGCTTTTCCGGCGGTGGTGCACAGCTTTGCGCCCGAGCAGCTGCCCACCTGCGTGCTGCTGCACCAGGGCGTGGAGCTGTGGCGCCAGCCCGGCATGCCCACCAGCGCCGGCGTGGCCGCCCTCAGCCTGGTGCTGCTGCAGGCCGGTATCGGGGGAGTTGGTGGCTAAATCGTCCTGGTGAATAGCCTCACGCCCCATCCTTTTCCTAAGATAAAGCGCCAGCCGGAAATTCAGGCAGCCAACGCGTCGGAAGCAGCCCGGTGGCCTGCGGCTGAAACAGCAGCAGGCGGGGCGGGTGTCAGGCTGCTGCCCGATGCCCGCCCCGCCTGTTTTGAGGGAGAAATATGCTGCTTTCAAGCTATAATAATGCTGGCCGGGCCGGGGGGTAGTGGGGAAGCCCCGAATCTGGCATCGTAGGCAGCAGCAGCACCGGCCGCTGTGCATGGCGCAGCACATGGTCGATGACGCTGCCGTGGAACAGCTTGTGCACCCAGCCGTGGCCCTGGTCGAGCAGGCCCACCATATCCGCCGACAGCTGCTGGGCGGCCTGCAGAATTCCCGGCCCCGGCCACTCGCTCATTACGGTGTGCAGCCCGCACCCGGCAATGGCGGCACTCAGGCCGGAGCGCTGCAGGGCGTGCAGGCCGGCGTGGCCCCCGATTTGCTGCTCCGGCGTGAGCACGCACACGGCCACCACGTCGGTGCCCAGCGCATCGAGCAGAGGCGCTACGGCAGTGGCCGCCGGGCCCAGCCGGAACGGCCGGTCCTCCAGGGCCAGAGCCAGGCGGCGCGGCGCCCGCAGAGCCGAGTCGGGGAGGTGCTCTGGCACCAGCAGCAGCGGGTAGCCGGTTTCGTGGGCCAGGGGCAGGGCGCGGTTGCTGAGCCACTCGTCCAGCAGGCCATCGGTGGCGGTGAGGCCGGCCACCAGCAGCAGCGGATGGTAACGGTTGAGCGCGCGTACTACCGCCCCGGACCAGTCGGTTTCCAGCAGCTCGGCCGTGGCGGGCACGGGCATGTCGGCGGCTACCTGCGCCAGCGCCTGTCGGGTGTCCTGCACGTAGCGGGCATCGATGGGGGGCATGATGACGCCAAACTCGGTGGCCGTGAGCGGCAGCGGATAGTAGGCGTGCACCAGGTGCAGCTCGGCCCCCAGCGGCGCTGCCAAAGCGGCGGCATAGGCCCGGGCCCGTTCGGCCGCAGCCGAAAAGTCGGTGAGAACAACCAGATTGGGTTTCATGGCGCAACGGAAAAGGTAGTGTTGTGGGTTGGAGCTACAAGGCAGCCGGACGGGCGAAGAGCCTGTACGGGCCGTGGCAGCTGCTCCGGCGGCCGGCTACTCAGCACATCGGCGGCATCCAGCCGGGCTGTGCGGGGGCTTCTACCGGCAGCAGCAACACCGGCACGGGGCTGCTGCGCAGCACCTGGGCCGTCACGCTCCGGTGAAACAGCCGCCCCAGAAAGCTCCGCGGGCGGGCAATCAGCACCAGCAGGTCGGCCTGCACATCGTCCAGGGCCTGCAGAATGCCGGCGGCCGGCGGCATCAGCTTGGATTCGTAGAGCACCGGCGCGGTGGCCGGCGGCAGCAGCGCGCTCAGGTGTACGGCCCCCAGGGCCCGCTGGCCCACAAAGGCCTCCCGCTCGGTGGCGGCGGCCACGTGCACTACCGTGAAGACGGCTCCCCAGGCTGCCAGCAGCGGGGCCACGGCCCGGGTGGCGGCATTCGGCGTAAACTCTTCGGCATCGACGGCCAGCACCACCCGGCGGGGCCGGTGCCCGGCGGCGGCGGCTGGCACCAGCAGCAGCGGGCGGTGCGTGGCCCGCAGCACGGGCAGGGCCTGGTTGTGCAGCAGATGGTCGAGCATGTCCGGCTCGGGGCTCAGGCCCATGGCCAGCAGCAGCGGCTGATGCCGCCGTACGGCCTCGTCCACGGCCTCGGGGGCCGCCCACACCGATACTTCGACGGTGGCGGGCACGGTCAGGCGGGCAGCCAGCTCGTGCAGCGCCACCGACGTTTCGGCCTGGCTGCGGTAGGCCTGCGCCGTCGTCACGGTTACCAGTTCGGGGTCCAGCACCGGATTGTGGTACAGGTGCAGCAGCACCAGCCGCGCGTGCAGCGGCTCCCCGAGCAGCCCCGCATAGCGCGCAGCCTGCTCGGCGGGCTCCGCCAGATTCGTCAGTACCAGAAGGGAAGCAGGCATGGGTCAGAGCTGGAAGGTGAGGAGTTGGATACAAGGCCGCCCGCACCGCGTGGCCGCCGGAGCGGCCTGCGCCTCAGGCGTTGGGCCGGTGCTGCGTGCCGCGCAGATAGGCGCTGGTGAGGGCCAGGACGGCCAGCAGCAGCGTCGTAAACAGAATTGTGGGAGTTACCATGGCGTTGGGGAGTTTAGGGCAGCGTGGCCTACAGCAGACAAAAGGGTTGGCGGAAACGTACGGCGTTTGTTCTGCTAATAAACTGATAAGCAACGGGCTGGACCATGACATTCGTCATGCCTTTGCGCTGGCCGGCGTAGCGCTGCTGCCGGCTTTGACCGGCGGCGGTAACAGCTCGTGCGCCGGCGCCTCGCCCTGGCCCCAGGCCGTGAGGCTGGCCACGGTGGCCTCGGCAATGTTGGTGAGGGCCTCCCGGGTGAGGTAGGCCTGGTGGCCCGTGATGAGCACGTTTTTGAAGGTGAGCAGGCGGGCAAAGGTGTCGTCGAGCAGCAGGTCGCGGGTGTGGTCCGTGAAGAACAGGCCCTTCTCGGCCTCGTACACATCCAGCCCCAGAAAGCCCAGATGGCCCGATTTGAGGGCCCGCAGCGCGGCGGCCGTGTCCAGCACGCCCCCGCGCCCGGTGTTGATGAGCATCACGCCGGGCTTCATGCTTTTGAGCAGCCGCTCGTTGATCAGGTGGTGGGTGGCGGGCGTGAGCGGCGTATGCACGCTGATGATGTCGGCCTGGGCGCAGAGCTGGCTGAGCGGCACGTATTCCAGGCCGTAGCGCTCGGTCAGCTCGGGGTTGGGCTGCACATCGGTGCCCAGCAGCCGGCAGCCGAAGCCGTGCAGAATGCGCGCCACCACGGCCCCAATGCGTCCCACGCCCAGAATCCCGACCGTTTTGCCGTGCAGCTCAAACCCGATCAGCTGGTCGAGCCGGAAGTCGTTGGCGCGCAGCTGCTGGTCGGCCTGGTGCAGGTGGCGGCACAGCGTCAGCATGAGCGTCACGGCGTGCTCGGCAATGGCGTAGGGCGAGTAGTCGGGCACGTTGGCCACCCGGATGCCCAGCTGCCGGGCCGCCACCAGGTCTACGTTGTCGTAGCCGGCGGCGCGCACGGCCACATAGCGCACGCCGTAGCTGCTGAGCTGCTCCAGCACCGGCCCCGACACATCATCGGGGCTGAACACGCTGATGGCCGCCGCGCCTTGGGCCAGGTGGGCGGTGTCGGCGCACAGGCGCGTGTCCAGCAGCTGCAGCTGGTGGTGGCGGGTGTTGGCGTGTTGCAGAAAGCTGCGCTCAAACGATTGAACACTGAACAGGGTGGCGTGCATAGGGGCAGGGCGAAACGCAAGCTGGCAACCCACCGAAAGCCGGCAGGCCGGGCAGCTTACCCCACAAGGTTACGGCCCGGCCCGGCCGGTTTCCATGATGAATGTCATGCCGGCCGCTAAGTTTTGGCATAGGACTGCCGGCGCTGGCGCCGGTGCTTTGCCTCTCACTTTCTCTTTCCGCTACGCCCGCACCTCATGGCTACTTCCCTGCTGATTCTCACCGACTTTTTCCAGGCCGCCAACCGCGCCCTCGACTACGCCACCAACCTGGCCGGAGCCTTGGGGGCGCGGCTGGTGCTGCTGCACGTGCGCCGTAACTCCCTGCTCGACCCTGAAATGTTCACCGGGGAGCTGTCCAACCTGAGTCAGGAGGCCATCGGCCTCGCCCTCAGTAGCCTGGCCGGCAACCTGGCCGTGCCCGTGGTGGCCGAAGTGGCGCACGGCCGCGTGGCGTATGCCGTGGCCGATGCCGTCAGCCGCTACCATCCGGCCCTCATCATCCTGGGCCGCCCCGACCAGGCCAACACGCCCGATGAGCTGGTGCAAACCACCGCCCTCGACATCCTGCGCACGGGCCCGTATCCTATGCTGGTGGTGCCCCACAGTCAGCAAACCACCGCTCCGCCCCGGCGCGTACTGCTGGCCGTTGATGGCGAGCCGTTCACGCTCGGCGAGTATGCCGGCTCCGCCCGCCACCTGCTCACGGCCCTGCAGGCCCAGCTCACGGTGCTGCACGTCGCCCCCGACGGCGCTTCGTCGGCTGCCACCGAAACCCAGGCCCTGGACTCCGTGTTGCGCACCGGCCTCACCATCAATTTGCCGCCGGTGCACACCCGCACGATCGGGCACGCGCACCCCGCCGCCGCCATCCTGCACGCCGCCAACCCCGCCGATTATGATCTGGTGGTGCTGGTTGCCCGGCACCGGAGCTTCTTCGGGCAGCTCTTCCACCAAAGCGTAACGGCCCAGGTGTTACTGCACAGCCAGCTGCCGGTGCTGGTGCTGCCCGCGGCGTAGGGTTGCTGCCAGAACGACCAACGCCGCCCGGGTTACATCCAGGCGGCGCGGTTGCGGAGTTACCGCTGGCGAGGCAGTAAAGGCAACAGTTGTCACTTACTGAGCCACTGCCTGGTTATCGCAGGGGATTGTAAACGGAAAAGACTGTCTAAAAATGGAATGAATCTGGGCGCTTCGTAGGCGCTGTCCCCAACTCCATCGAGTAGGTCAGCCGTTCCCGGTGGCATCTTATAGACAACCAGCTTACACGTATCACGACCATTGGCTACCTGCAGACTGTAGCGTCTGAGCGACGGTCTGTAACCTCCGGCCTGCACCCGCACCGGTCGTAGACCCTTGGCGAGCACACGCAGCTGTTGAAGTGCCGACGCATCTACGATGTGCTGATAAACCAGGTGGCCATCATCCGCTTGTCCAACGATGGTCATCATTGTCACAGATGAGCCATGCAGTGAGTTGAGACAGGTCCGGTGGGCTTTCTGTTCAATGACAAACGCTTCATTCTCACGCAGGCAGCCGTAAAGAATCACTCCTGGGAGAACAATAATCAAACAGGTTTTAAGCAGAAATTCCTGGATGCTCATTCGCAAAAGGTCATTATTGAGAGCCTACACGAGCAGGCGCGACGGCGTTAACGGCGCGAAGCCCCAGGCTTACCCATGCCCTCGCCCGGCTGCGCCGAATGAGCTGCCACGCCTGAGGGATTGCGCCCCGAATCCGTCCGTGCCGCTGACTTCAACAACACCAACGCGCGCAGCATAGCTGCTTGGGCGTAGCGGCTCACTCGGCACAGCCGAGCGAGGGCGGAATCCATCAGAACTACCCTGTGGTATAAAAGCGAAGCCCAGCCGTTATGGCTGGGCTTCGCTTTTGCATGACTTTACCGTCTACCGCACCCCCAGCCGGTTCCGCTTCCAAGCGGAGCCGGTAGCGGTTGGTGCTTCAGCAGAAGCGGCGGTGGCACCGGGTTTCTTGTCCGTCAGGAGCATGGCGGTGAGCACGGCGGCGAGCTTGGCGGTGGCTTCGTCCGGGGCGGTGGGTTTCAGGGCGTCGGCCGGGAAATGGTCGCGGATGAAGTTGGTGTCGAAGTTGCCGCTCACGAAGGCCGGGTGCTGCAGCACGTAGCGGCCGAAGCCCAGCGTGGTTTCGATGCCGGTAATCTGGTACTCCTCAATGGCACGCAGCATCCGGGCAATGGCCTCCTCGCGGGTAGCCCCGAAGGTGACGAGCTTGGCAATCATCGGGTCGTAGTAGATCGGGATTTCCATGCCCTGCTCGAAGCCGTCGTCGACGCGTACGCCGGGGCCCTGGGGGCGCACGTAGGTGGTCAGCGTCCCGATGTCAGGCAGGAAGTTGTTCTGCGGGTCCTCGGCGTACACGCGCAGCTCCAGGGCGTGGCCGTTGATGCTCAGGTCTTCCTGCTGGAAGGCGAGGGGCAAGCCCTGGGCCACCTTGATCTGCTCCTTCACTAGGTCGAGGCCCGTAATCTGCTCCGTCACGGGGTGCTCCACCTGCAGGCGGGTGTTCATCTCCAGGAAGTAGAAGTTGTGCTGGTCATCGAGCAGAAACTCCACGGTGCCGGCCCCGGTGTAGTTGCAGGCTCGGGCCACGTCCACGGCGCAGCGGCCCATTTCGGCGCGCAGCTCGGGCGTGAGCACCGCCGAGGGCGCTTCCTCAATCACCTTCTGGTGGCGGCGCTGAATCGAGCATTCCCGCTCGAACAGGTGCACGATGTTGCCGTGCTCGTCGCCGAGCACCTGAATTTCGATGTGGCGCGGGCCGGTCACGAACTTCTCAATGAATACGGCTCCGTCGCCGAAAGCTGACACGGCCTCGTTGATGGCCAACTGCATCTGCTCCTCGAAATCCTCGGCCGAATTCACGATGCGCATGCCCTTGCCGCCACCGCCGGCCGAAGCCTTGATCAGGATGGGGAAGCCCACCGTGGCAGCAATGCGCTTGGCCTCCTCCACGTCGGAAATGGCCTCGTCGGTGCCGGGCACCAGCGGGATGTTGTAGGCTTTCACGGCCTGCTTGGCTGAGAGCTTGTCGCCCATCAGGTTCATGGCTTCCGGCGAAGGCCCCACGAAAATCAGCCCGGCCTCCGTGACCATGCGGGCAAATTCGGCGTTTTCGCTCAGGAAGCCGTAGCCGGGGTGAATGGCATCGACGCCCAGCTGGCGGCAGACTTCCAGAATTTTGTCGCCGCGCAGGTAGCTGTCTTTGCTGGCGGGCGGGCCCACGCACACGGCCTCATCGGCGTAGCGTACGTGCAGGGCGTTGCGGTCGGCCTCGGAGTAGATGGCCACGGTCTGGAGGCCCATTTCCTTGGCCGAGCGCAGCACGCGCAACGCAATTTCGCCGCGGTTGGCCACGAGCAGCTTGGTGATTTTTTTCATCAGGAGAGAGGTGGAGCGGGTAGGAGAGGAGTCGGATTATGTAAATAGAACGTCATGCTGAGCTTGTCGAAGCATCTCTACCGCTTCGTTGTATTACTACTGCAACGAAGCGGTAGAGATGCTTCGACAAGCTCAGCATGACGTTACTGTTGGCTGTAACAGGCGTTCAGATACCCAAAGAAACGCCATTCCGGCCGGACCGTAAAACTGCCCGGCCCAATTCGCGGATGGTTGGAAGCCTGCCTGCTGGGGGTTACCTTTGCGGATTGCCATAACTTTGTACATTCCCCGGCGGTTAGCCCTTCGCGGACAGCCGCTCGTTTCCTTTCACATTAACCCGTCCCCTCGTGGATCTATTTGAGAAGATTGCCGCCAACCGCGGCCCGCTGGGCAGCCACTCGCACTACGCGCACGGCTATTTCACGTTCCCTAAGCTGGAAGGCGAAATCAAGCCCCGCATGATTTTCCGCGGCAAGGAGGTGCTCACCTGGAGCCTGAATAACTACCTGGGCCTGGCCAACCACCCCGAGGTACGCAAGGCCGACGCCGACGCCGCTGCCGAGTTCGGCATGGCTCTGCCCATGGGCGCCCGCATGATGTCCGGCAACTCCAACCTGCACGAGCAGCTGGAAAATGAGCTGGCCGAATTCGTGATGAAGCCCGATTGCATGCTGCTCAACTTCGGCTACCAGGGCGTGGTGTCCATCATCGACGCTATGGTGAACCGCCACGATGTAATTGTGTACGACGCCGAGTCGCATGCCTGCATCATTGATGGCGTGCGCCTGCACGCCGGCAAGCGCTTTGTGTATACCCACAACGACATGGGTAGCCTGGAGAAGCAGCTGGAGCGCGCCAAGCGCCTCACCGACGAAACCGGCGGCGGCATCCTCGTGATTACCGAGGGCGTGTTCGGCATGTCGGGCAACCAGGGCGACCTGCGGGGCGTGATTGCGCTGAAGGAGAAATTCCAGTTCCGTTTGTTCGTAGATGATGCCCACGGCTTCGGCACAATGGGCGCTACCGGCGCCGGAACGGGCGAAGAACAGGGCATTCAGGATGGCATTGACCTTTATTTTTCGACGTTTGCGAAGAGCATGGCCAGCATTGGCGCCTTCGTAGCGGGCCCCGAGAACGTAATTGAATATTTGCGCTACAACATGCGCAGCCAGATTTTCGCCAAAAGCCTGCCCATGCCGCTTGTAGTGGGCGCTTTGAAGCGTTTGGAGCTGCTGCGCACCCAGCCCGAGCTGAAGGAAAACCTCTGGATCATTGTGCGGGCCCTGCAGAGCGGTTTGCGCGAGAAAGGCTTCAATATCGGCACCACCACTTCGCCCGTAACGCCGGTGCTGCTGGAGGGTCAGATTCCGGACGCTACCCAGGTAACCTTCGATCTGCGTGAGAATCACGGCATTTTCTGCTCCATCGTGGTGTATCCGGTAGTGCCGAAAGGTGTGATCATGCTCCGCATTATCCCAACCGCGGTACATACCCTGGAGGACGTGGATACGACCATCAAGGCGTTCGAAGTAGTGCAGGAGAAGCTCGCGAAAGGACTTTATTCCAAAGCTGAAGTACCTGCCGGCCTGCAGAACTAGTTTCGGCTTCGCTAAATACAAAAGCCAGTCCCTGCGAGGGGGCTGGCTTTTGTATTTGGTACTATTCCGTGGGATAGGTGGTCGGTGGGAAAACCTGAAATCAACTTTTTTTACTGAAAAGTGGCCCTGGGAGCCGTGAAACGCGTTTAAGAAAAAAAGTGGGCTACTTGCTTGTATTTGAAATCCCTGTATATTAGGCCCGGTCAAACTATTTTTTCCACTCCACACAACCCCTCACACATGAGCAATTTCAGCCAACTCAAGGACCTCGTTATGGGCCTGGAAAGCGACTTCGAGAAGTTCTACGACAAGAACAACTCGGCCGCTGGCACCCGCGTGCGCAAAGGCATGCAGGAACTGAAGAACATGGCCCAGAGCATCCGCACGGAAGTTCAGAACGCCAAAAACACGGCTGCTCCAGCTGCTGGTGCTGCTAAAGCTGCTCCGGCTGCCAAGAAAGCCGCTCCGGCTGCTGCCAAGAAAGCTGCTCCGGCTGCGAAGAAGAAGTAGTCTGGCATCGGCAGGGCCTAGGTCGCTGCTGATCCTGATTATGCAAAAGAAAAGGCCTCACCTATCCGGTGAGGCCTTTTTTATGGCCCGAAGCCACGGTCTTTACACCACCTTGATCAGGTAATAGTTCTTCTTGCCTTTCTGGGCCACCACGTACTTATCGTGCAGCAGCGGCAGCTCGGCGGCCTGTTGTTCCAGCGTGGCCTTGGCGCGGTTCAAACTCACGCCGCCGGCCTGAATCATCTTCTTGGCCTCGCCTTTGGAGGGGAAGATGACGGCGTTGGTAGCGTCGCTCAGCAGGCTGATGACGTTGTGCTCGGTGAGGCTGGCGCGGGGCACCTCCACGTGGGGCACGCCGGCAAACACGTCGAGCAGCGTGGCTTCATCGAGGCTGCTCAGCTCGCCGCCGCCGAACAGCACCTGCGAGGCCGCTACGGCTGCTTCGTAGGCCGCTGGGCCGTGCACGCGGATGGTCACGTCCTGGGCCAGGGCCTTCTGCAAAGTGCGCAGGTGCGGGGCCAAGGCGTGTTCGGCTTCCAGAGCTTCGATTTCCGCCTGTGGGAGCAGCGTGAACACGCGGATGAGGCGGGGTACGTCGGCGTCGGCGGCGTTGAGGAAGAACTGGTAGAACTGGTACGGGCTCGTCATGGCGCCATCCAGCCACACGGTGCCGGTTTCGCTCTTGCCGTACTTGGTGCCGTCGGCTTTGGTGATGAGCTGGCCGGTGAGGGCGTAGGCTTTGCCTTCGCCGCCCGACATGCGCCGGATCAACTCAGTACCGGTAGTGATGTTGCCCCACTGGTCACTGGCGCCCATCTGCAGGGTGGTGCCCAGCTCTTTGTAGAGGTGGAAGAAGTCGTAGCCCTGCAGCAGCTGGTAGCTGAACTCGGTGTAGCTGATGCCGTCGGCGCCGGATTCCTCGTTGCCGCCGATGCGGCGCTTCACCGAGTCCTTGGCCATCATGTAGTTCACGGTGAGGTGCTTGCCTACTTCGCGCAGAAACTGCAGGAAGTTGAAGTCTTTGAACCAGTCGTAGTTGTTCACCACCCGGGCCCCGGTGGGCGAGTCGTCGAACACCAGGAACTTCTCTAGCTGGGCCTGAATGCCGGCCTGGTTGCGGCGCAGGGCATCCTCATCCAGCAAATTCCGCTCGGCCGATTTGCCCGAGGGGTCGCCAATCATGCCGGTGGCGCCGCCCACCAGGGCCAGGGGCCGGTGGCCGGCTCGCTGCAAATGCACCAGCAGCATAATGGTGGCCAGGTTGCCGATGTGCAGGGAGGGCGCGGTAGGGTCGAAGCCGATGTAGCCGGTGATGGGCGCGTTCTTCAGCAGGTGCTCCTCAGTGCCGGGCATCATGTCGTGAAACATGCCCCGCCAGCGCAGTTCGTCTATGAGGTTCAAAGTGGAAGTAGGAATTAAGAATTAGGAATTAAGAATTGAGCCGGCGAAATGCAGAGAGGCAAACTTGCTTTCCTCAGACGGTACCAGCCGCCCAATTCTTCCAAAGCTGTTCGGCAAAGGTAAGAGGCAGCCCGTACCTTTGGGTAGGAAGAATTGGGAAGGTGTCCACCAGTGCGCCCACCCCAATTCTTAATTGCTAATTGCTCATTACTAATTATACGTTGAATCTCTCGCCCGACGAAATCCTGAAGCAGCTCCAGCAGCGGCAGTTTGCGCCCGTGTATTTCCTGCAGGGGGAGGAGCCGTATTACATCGATCTGCTGGCTGATCTGCTGGAAAAGCACGTGCTGCCCGAACCCGACAAAGGCTTCAACCAAGTGGTGCTCTACGGCAAGGATACCGACGTGGCCGGCATTCTGGGCCAGGCCAAGCGCTTTCCCATGATGGCCGAACGCTCGGTGGTGATTGTGAAGGAGGCCCAGGCCGTGGCCGACCTGGAGGCCGAAAAGTCGTGGCCGTTTCTGGAGGCGTACCTGAAAAACCCGCTGCAGAGCACCGTGCTGGTGTTCTGCTACAAGCACAAAACCCTGGACGCCCGCAAGAAGCTGGGCAAGCTGCTGGCCGGTGATAAAAAGGAGCCCGCGCCCGCTGGCACCGTGCTCATGACCAGCAAGAAGCTCTACGACAACCAGGTGGCGCCCTGGCTGAGCAACTACGTGCGCTCGAAAAACCAGCAGATTACGCCCCAGGCCACCGTGATGCTGGCCGAGTACATCGGCGGGGAGCTGGGCCGCCTCACCAACGAGGTGGACAAGATGCTCATCAACCTGCTGCCCGGCCACAGCATCGACGAGGATCTGGTGCAGCGCATGGTGGGCATCAGCAAGGAGTACAACATCTTCGAGCTGCAGAGTGCCCTGGTCCGCCGCGACGTGCTCAAGGCCAACCGCATCCTGCTCTACTTCGAGGCCAACCCCAAGAACAACCCGCTCATCCCGAACCTGACGCTGCTGTTCAACTACTTCTCCCGGCTGCTGGCCCTGCACCAGAACCCCAACCCCTCGGAAACCGACTGGCTGAAAATGGGCCTGCGCTTCCCCATCCAGCGCAAAGACTACCAGACCGGCCTGAAAGTGTTCGACTTCCACCGCACCCGCGACATCGTGCACCTCATCCGCCGCGCCGACGCCCAAAGTAAAGGCATCGACTCAGGCTCCATGACCGACGGCGAAATCCTGCGCGAGCTGATCTGGCTGATCATCCACCCGGTGCCGCTGCACGCGGTGGTGGGAGCGTAGAAGATTGCGCTGGCGCCCGAGGGCCAGTGGTACGGCACCGATGCCCCAGGGCTTCAGCCCTGGGGCATGGGCGACAGCAGCTATTCGAACCAAAGGAAATTTTTCCTCGTTAATCAGAAAAATTTCCCTAAGTTCGATTCGTCAACCGGAACTTTGTCATGGCAACTCCTGCTCATCAACCCAAGATTACGGCCCCCATGCCGGCGGCTTTGCGCAAAAAATGGGCCGCCTGGGGCCGGGCCGGGCAGGACGCCTACGCCTTGGTGATGGAGGCCCGCAAGGGCGTGCCCGCGGCCACGGTCTTTGAGGTGGCCGAGGCCTACCAGCTGCAGGCCCAGGAGCTGGAGGCCATCTACGAGTTGTCGACTAAAACCCTGCGCACCTACTCCCAGGAAAAGAAAAACCTGAGCGCGGCCAGCAGCGAGAAAACGCTTAAAATCATCAGCCTCTACAACCTGGGGCTGGAGGTGTTCGGCAACGCGGCAGCGTACCTGCGCTGGCTGGATAAGCCCGCCCACGGCCTCGACGGCGAGATTCCGCTGCGGCTGCTGGAAACCAGCGGCGGCATTGACTTGGTAGCCGAGGAGCTCACGCGCATCGCCTACGGCGACTTGTCGTAACTGGGGAGCCCGCATGCTGGTATACCGCATCTGCCTGGCCAAGTACGCCGACGACCTGTTTGCCTCGGGCTACCGGGCGCGCTGGAATTTCAAGGATCAGTTCGTGATTTACACGGCCGCCACCCGCGCTTTAGCCTGCCTCGAAAACGTGGTGCACCGCAGCGGCGAAGGCCTCACCGACCAGTTTCGGGTGTTGGTGATTGAGGTGCCCGACGACGTGCTCATCGAAGAAATTACGCCCGCCCAACTGCCCGCTGATTGGGAGCGGGCCAGCCGCTACGCCGTGTGCCAGCCCCTCGGCGACGCTTGGTACCGCCGCCGCAGCTCGGCCGTGCTGCGCGTGCCCTCGTCCATCGTACCCCAGGAGTTCAACTACATCCTGCACAGCCGCCACCCCGATTTCAAGCGCATCCGCATCGTGGCCCGGGAGGAATTTCGATTCGACTCGCGCATCAAGGCGCAGGATGTGGGCTGAGTGGAAGTAGTAGCGCGAACTTTGTAGTTCGCGCCCCCGCGCCATTCGGATGATTTCGTTTCAGCGGCGCGGGGACGCGAACTACAAAGTTCGCGCTACTGCGTATCGGTACGCCAACCGGAAATCCTTGCCACAGTACTCCAACGTCAGCACGCGAGATGCTTCGGCTGCGCCTCTGCATGACGTTCATTTCCAGCCGCTCACTCCGTATTCAAACACAATGCAAGTTCTCGACATCATCCCCGTATCCCCCAAAGAAACCTTCCTCATTGGCCACCTGACGGGGCCGGTGCAGCCGGGCAAGTGGGCGCTGCGCCTGAACGGCGAAACCGTGGCCGTGCTCGATATTGTGGGCGAGGCCCAGGTCCAGACCGGGCCCAAGGGCAAGCTGCTGCCGCCCCGCGTACTGGAATGCCGCGGCCCGGTAGACCGTCGCGCCATCGACTTCACCCGCGACGAGGTGACGCTGGAGCGGCAGTAGCTAATACCGCTCCTCGCTGCGGGCCGAGCTAAGGTCAAGCAGGTACTCGCAGGCCTTGCGGAAGCCGTCCTGCTTATTGGGGCTGTGGCGGTAAACCAGGTGGTAGCCGTCGGCCAGGTGGGCTTCCAGCAGCCAGTCGGCACCGTCCATAACGCTGAGGTCTTCGCGGGAGGTCAACTGGCGAAACTCACTTTTCAGCAGTAGCTGCTCGAAGTGCTGCCACTGCTCTTGGCTGAGTGAGCGGGTGGTTTCTTCGGCACCAACCGGCGTGGGTGGCCGGTTGGCTTCGGCCAATTCCCGCTGCAGGGCGGGGGCTGCCTGCCAATGGCGAAACTGCGCTTTCAATTTCCTGACTTGCGCCGCCGAGGCGTCCGGTGGTATGTACAGGATGTCTACCATCCTGGGTAGGCCGGCCGGTTTATTCAGAAACTGCGTGCGAAGCGTTAGGCCATTTGCCTGCCGGGCCAGGGTCAGCAGAACGGGGCGGTGGAAAGCCCGCAGCCACAGAAACCGATAGGTGTCGGTGCCTCTGTAATAATTCGCTAGAACCGGGGCCTGAAAGGCGTACAGGTTGCGCGAGGCAAATCGCAGGGAGTGAGGTGGGGTAGGGTCTGCTGAGTCGATTGGGATACGGAAGGAATCTGCCGGAAAATAGAACGTGGTGGAGTCCCGCGGATGGCCCTGGGCGTCGGAAATGACCGGGTTTTGCGGGTAGCTGCCCGCAGAATGGGTGGGGGCGGAGCAGCCGGCCAGCAGCAGGAGCGGGAGCAGCAGACGGATACGGCGCATAGGGGAGATGCTAACAGATAAAACAGTGCCCCGAAGGTAACAGCCGCCTTTCGGCTACACCAAACCTGCCTAATCCCTCGTTACCACTAGCTAAAAGGCGATTCTGCCGCAACCCAAGCGCGTTTTTCGCTACTTTTGGCCATATCCGGCCCTGATGGGGCCGCTTCCCGTAACGCCGAGCAATGAAGTTATTCCCCCGGATTGCGCTGGCCGCCTCCCTTAGCGCCGCGGCGCCGCTGGCCGCCCAAGCCCAGCAAACGCAGGTGTTCGCCTCCGACGAGCGCCACTTCCAGGAAGGCCTGGAGCTGTTCGACCGTGGCAAGTATGGCGCCGCCCAGCAGGCGTTCCAACGCTATACCGAGCTGACCCAGCGCCGCACCGGTGAGCTGGCCGAGGGCCGCACCATCGACGCCGAGTACTACTACGCCGTGGCCGGCCTCTACCTGTTCCACCCCGACGCCGAGGACCGGATTCTGGCCTTCGCGCGCCAGAACCCGGCTCACCCTAAGGCCGCCGTGGCGTTTTTCGAGCTGGGCAAGTTTTACTTCGACAAGAAGGACTACGTCAAGGCCATCGACTACCTGCAGCGCGTGGGCGCCGACAACCTGAGCACCGAGCAGCGCGCCGAGTCGGAGTTCAAGCTGGGCTACAGCTACTTCGCGCAGAAGGAGTTCGACAAAGCCAAGCTGCAGTTCGACCGCAACAAGCAGGGTACCCACGAGTACCGCTACGCCAGCTCCTACTACGCCGGCTACCTGGCCTACCGCGCTGGCGACTACGCCGGGGCCCGCCAGGACCTGGCCGTGGCTGAGCAGAACGACGCCTACCGCCCCGTGGTGCCGGCCGTGATGAGCCAGATCTACTACAAAGAAGGCAACTTCGACGGCCTCATCGACTACGGCACCAAAGCCCTGGCCCAGACGCCGCCGCCGCAGTCCAGTGACGAGATTCAGCTGCTGGTGGGCGACGCCTATTATCAGAAGCAGGACTTCAAGCAGGCCGCCGAGTACTTCGACAAGTACGCCGCCGGCCGCAAGAAGATCGAGCCCGAGGTGCAGTACAAAATCGGGTACGCCAACTACAAGCAGGGCGACTTCAAAGGCGCCATCGGCTCGTTCAAGGGTGTGGCTGCCCGCCGCGACTCGCTGGGGCAGAATGCGGCCTATCACCTGGGGCTGAGTTATCTGCAAACCAACCAGAAGCAGTTGGCTTTGAACTCGTTTGACGCGGCCCGCAAAGCCAGCTTCGACAAGAACGTCACCGAAAACGCCACCCTCAAGTACGCGCAGATCAACTATGAGCTGGGCAACACGCCGGAGGTGATTGCGGCCCTCAAGGACTTCGGCAAGAAGTACCCGCGCTCCAAAAACCGCGAAGCCGCCGACGACATCCTGAGCGAGAGTTTTCTGAACTCCTCCGACTACGCCCAGGCCCTCAACTACCTCGACAACCTCGACGACCGGAGCAGCAAGCTCAACGCCACCTACCAGCGCGTATCCTACCTGCAGGCCGCCACGCTCTACAACAACGCCCGCTACACCGAGGCTCTGCCGCTGCTCGATAAGAGCCTGAAATACCCGCAGGACGACGCGCTGCGCGCCGCTGCCCAGGTGCTGAAAGGCGAAATCTACAGCGTGGGCCAGCAATACCAGCCCGCCATTACGGCCTACACCGCCGCGGCCCGCACCGCCCGCTCCGGCGGCGTCACGCCCGACGAGAAGGTATTCGAGCAGAAAGCCCGCTACGGCCTCGGCTACGCCTACTACAACACCCAGCAGTATGACCGCGCCCGGCCGCAGTTCCAGGCCTGGCTGCAGGACCCGGTGGCCAAGCCCGCCGACCCCAACTACTACGACGTGACCCTGCGCCTGGCTGACACCTATTATGTAGCCAAAAACTACACCCAGGCGCTGGAGCTCTACAACAAAGTCATTGCGGCCAACGCCGCCGACAAGGACTACGCCTACTACCAGAAGAGTGTGGTGCTGGGTTTGTTGGGCCGCCGCGACGAAGCCGCCAGCACGCTGGGCACGCTGCTGCGCACCTCGCCCACCTCGCGCTACGCCGACGACGCCGTGTACCAGCAGGCCCAGCTGGATTTCGAGGCCGGCTCGTTTCAGCAGGCCGTGGATGGCTTTTCGCGCCTGATTACTAACCGCCCCAACTCGGCCCTCATTCCGCAGGCGCTGCACAAGCGCGGCGTGGCCTACGCCAACCTGGAGCAGCACGACAAGGCCGCCGCCGACTTCAAGCAGGTGCTGAGCCAGTATCCGCGCACCAAGGCCGCCAGCAGCGCCATCTACTCGCTGCAGGAAAGTTTGTCGGCGCAGGGCAAGACCGAGGAGTTCGACCAGTACCTGGCCCAGTTCAAGCAGCAGAATCCCGACAGCAAAGCCACCGAAAGCGTGGAGTTTGAGGCCGCCAAGTCGCTGTACCTGGCCGAGAAGTACGCCCAGGCCATTCCGCGCCTGGAGTCGTACCTGAAGCAGTACCCCGACAACGCGCTGGCCGCCGACGGCCGCTATTTCCTGGCCGATGCGCTTCTGCGCACAGGTAAGAAGGCCGAGGCGCTGCCTAAGCTGAAAGCCGTGGTGCAGGAAGGCAAGTCGGAGTTTGTGAACCGCGCCGTGGGCCGGGTGGCCGAGCTGGAGTTCGAGAACAAGAACTACCCCGAGGCCATCAGCTACTACACGCGGCTGCGCACGTCGTCGCAGAACAAGCGCGAAATTGCCAACGCCGGGCTGGGCCTGATGCGTAGCTACTACGAAAGCGGCGACCTGGAAAACACGCGTCGCGTGGCCCAGGAACTGCAGACGCAGGCCGCCTCGCCCACCGCCACCAACGCTGCGCTGCTCTACCTGGGCAAGGCTAGCCTCAAAGCCGGCAACTTCGACCAGGCCATTACGGAGTTGAACACGGCTGCCACGGCTGCCGCCGCCGACGAGAACGGCGCCGAGGCTCAGTACCTGGTGGCTGATGCCCTGTTTCAGCAGAAGAAGTACCCCGAAGCCCTCGACGCCGCCTACAAGACCAACACCTCCAACTACGAGCTGTGGCAGGGCCGGGGCTTCCTGCTCATCTCCGACATCTACGCCGCGCAGGGTGAAAACTTCCAGGCCCGCGCCACGCTCAACTCCATCATCGACAACAAATTTCCGGTGGCTGAGGTGATTGACGGGGCGAAGAAACGCCTCGCCGCGCTGCCTTCCGACAGCCCGGCCGGTGGCACCAAACCCGCCCCGACCAAGCCCACCACCACCAAGCCCGGCACCAGCAAAGCCCCGGCTACGCCCAAGAGCAAAACCGCCGGCCGCAGCTCCCTTCTGCCCAGCACTGCCCAGCCCACCGACACCATCAGCAACCGCACCGATGGCCCGGTAGGCGAGGAGGAATAGGCGCAAGGTTGTTTGCGTTGTCTGGAATATTTGTCTGATTATTAATTGGTTGCTGCAGCGTATCTCAACTGATGCCTGCACTGAATCCACTCCCGAACCTATGACGCTTCATCCGTCGAAAATGCTGGCGCTGGCCGGCCTGCTGGCCGCCGCGCCCGCCGTGGCCCAGGCCCAGACTACGCGCCCCAACCCCCGCGGCAAGATCGAGGAGGCCGAAATTGAAATCGTAAAAGAGCGGGTCAATCAGCTGCCCGAAGCCACCCGCAACTTCGAGAAAATCACCATCGCGCCGCCGGCCAAAACCGCGGCTCAGGTGCCGTACACCTACCCCGACTACAAGCTGCCCGCCGACTTGCTCAACCCCTCGGTGCGGGTGCTCACCATCCGGCAGGAGGAGCTGACCCCGCAAACTGGCAACTACCTCAAGGCCGGCATCGGCAACTACGGCACCTTCCTGGGGCGCGCCCATCTGCACAACACCCGCAGCAACGCGGCCTCCTACGGGCTCGATCTGAACCATCTGTCGTCGAGCCGCGGCCCGATTGACAAGCAGAACTCCGGCCAGAGCCGCACCAGCCTGGGGGTGCACGGCGAAACCTACAGCGGCAGCACCGCGCTGGGCGCCAAGGTGGACGTGGGGCGGGAGCGGTACAACTTCTACGGCTACAACCGCGACCGGCCGGTGCTGCCCGAAGCCGACAGCCTCAAGCAGACCTTCTTCCGGGCCGATGCTAAGGTGTACGCCCGCAACCGCGCCACCGACGCCGCCTTCCAGTACGACGTGGCCCTGGGCTTCCGGCACTGGAACGACCGGTTTGAGGCCAAGGAAAACAACATCTACGCCGAGTTGCGTTCCAGCTACGCCCTCACGGAAACCAGCCGCGTGACCGTCAACGGCGACCTGTCGTTCATCTCCTTCAAGGATTCGCTGAGCTACCGCCGTCCCTTCGTGCAGGTGACGCCCGCCTACAACCTCACCCTGAACCGCCTGGCCCTGACTGTAGGCGCCACCCTGGGCTACACCGGCGACACCATCCGCGACGTGTCGCAGTTCAAAGTGTATCCGGCTGTGCGGGTCGGCTATACCGTCACGGAAGACAAACTGGTGGTGTTTGCGGGCCTGGGCGGTGGTTTGCAGCGCGTGAGCATGTACGACCTGACCACCGAAAACCCCTGGCTGGCGCCCAATCAGCGCGTTGCCGACACCCACCGCGGGCCCACGCTGTACTTTGGCTTCCAGGCTGCCCCGGCCCGCGCATTGGAAGTGAATGCCAAGGTGACGCTCAGCAACGACCGGAACCTGTACTTCTACAACAACTCCCGCCGCGACTCCACCAAGTTCGACCTGGTCTACGACAAGAAAGCCACCCAACTGCTCAACATCCACGGCGAAATCATCTACAACGCGGCCGAGAAAACCCGCATCGGCCTCAAAGCCGACTACAACGGCTACAACGTGAAGACGCTGGCTGAGGCCTTCCACCGGCCGGCCTTCCAGTCGGTGCTGTTTGCCTCGCACAACGTGTATGAAAAGCTGCTGCTGGGCGCTGAGCTGTATACCTACAGCTCCAGCTTCGGCTCGGGCTACCGCTACGGCGCCAATGCCCTGCAGCCCCGCGAATTCGTGCGCCCCACCGACTCCGTAATCGACCTGAATCTGCGCGCCGATTACCGCATTATGGAAAATCTAAGCATCTTTGCTCAAGGCAATAACCTGCTTAACCGGCAATATGAGCGGTTCCTCAACTACCCAGTGAAAGGAATCAACGTATTGGCCGGTGTCACCTACGACTTCTAAGACGAGGGCTTAGGGCTTGGGGTATAGGGCTTAGGTCGTACGTATCAGTACGGTCAAGGCCCTATACCCCAAGCCCTAAGCCCTAAGACCTACTCCCTGATATATGCCGCTCTCCGACCATATCCGCACCCTGCTCCGGGACCATGACTGCGTCATCATCCCCGATTTTGGCGGCCTGATTGCCGACTACGCCCCCGCCCGCATTCATCCGGTGCGGCACACGCTGGCGCCGCCGGCCAAGCGCGTAGCCTTCAACCAGTCCCTGACCCGCAACGACGGGCTGCTGGTGGATGCGCTGAGCGCGCGCCTGAACCTGAGCACGGCGCAGGCCCGCCAGCTGGTGCGCGAGGCCGTAGCCCGCATGCAGGAAGAGCTGGACGCCACCCAGCGCGCCGAGCTGAGCGGTATCGGCACGTTCCGCCGTTCCGCCGGCCGCGGCCTGGAGTTTGAGTACACCGGCACCGATAACCTGCTGTCGGCCAGCTTTGGTCTGCCGGAGCTGGTGTCGCGCCCGGTGCGCGCTACGGATGCGCTGAACTCGCGCGAGCGGCAGCCGGCCGTGCCGCAGCTGGCCACTGTGCGCCGCCGCGCCTCGCGGCTGGTCTACAACGCCCTCACCGCCGTGGTGGTAGGGCTGATGTTCTCAGCCAGCTACATGTTCGCCGATCAGCAGGGCTACCTGCCCCAGAGTTTGCGCCTGCCGGCTTTCCAGGAGGTAAGTGCCACTACGCCGGCCACGCCGCAGCCTGCTGTGGCAGCGCCGGCTATCAGTCGCCAGCAGGCGGCCCTCACGCCCTCCGATAACTACGTAGCCCCGGCCGCCGCTACCCCGGCCACTGAAGTAGCCGTGGCTACGCCCGCCGTAGCCACCAAGCCTGCTGCGGCTCCAGTGGCGGCCGTGGTGCGGAAAGCGCCGGTATCCGCGGCGGCTGTGAAAGTAGCACCAGTCGCTGCCGCCAAGGCCGTAGCCGTGAAGCCCGTGAGCAAGGACGTGCAGGGGCCGGCCGCCAAATCGGCCAAAGCTGCCGTGAAAGCGCCGGGCTGGGAAAAAGCCCGGGCCGGTAATGCAACCCCGGTAGCCAGCACCGCGACAATTAACAGCCGCACCAATCGTTACTACGTGGTGGCCGGTTCCTACACCAGCCTCGTTAATGCCGAAAAAGGCCGTCAGGCCCTGATTCGGTTGGGCCACCCGGCCCGCGTGATTCTGCCGCAGGCCGGCAGCCGGCAGTTCAAGCTCTCCGTTGCCGATTACGCCGACCGCACCTCGGCCGACCGGCAGGCCACCATCCTGCGCAAGCGGATGGGTTCCTCTCTCTGGGTACTCAATTACTAGCATGACCGTATTGCTTTCCCTGCTGCTTCAGATGCAAGTCGGCAGCGCGCCCGCCGCCGGCGCGGCCACCGCCGACTCCACCGCCACGGCCGCTAACGCGGCTGCCAACGCCGCCGCCGCCGACCTCTCGCTGGTGGATTTGATTGTGAAGGGCGGGGGCATCATGATTCCGCTGTTTCTGCTCTCGTTTGTGTCGCTCTACATCATCATTGAGCGCTACATCAC